>NZ_JAGFNO010000030.1:0-131445 GCF_017592595.1 Streptomyces sp. NEAU-YJ-81
TCCCCATACGGGGAGCCCGGGCCGCGGTCTCAGTGGCTCAGGTGCCTGGGTGGCCTCAGTGCCGGGGCGGCTGCCGGTCGGCCGATTCGGTACGGGCCTCGGACACGATCTGGTCGGTCCACTCCGAGAGCACCGGATCGGCGGCCGTGCCGACCTGGGACTTCCGCTCCCGCTCGGCCTTCTCCTCCGCCTCCATCTCCGCGATCACGTCGATCGGCGGCGGAGCCTTGGCGAGGAAGATCCAGGTCAGATAGACACAGAGCAGGAACGGCGGAATGCCGAGCGCGACCTTGACCCAGCCGAGCTGGGTGGCGTCCCCCCACCAGTAGAGCGGGAACAGCACCGCCGACTTGGCCAGCAGAATCAGCCCCCACGCCCAGGTGGACCGGGTGTAGGCGCGGAACCGGCCGGGGTTACGGGTACGCCAGGAGAGGTTCTCCTTGAGCATCGGCCCGAGCAACACCCCGATCAGCGGAAAGCGGAAGATCGCCGAGAGAATGTAGGCGATCGCCAGCCCCAGGGTGTAGAGCATGCCCGGCAGATAGAAGTTCTTCGCGTCGCCGGACATCATCGCGAAGATCGCGCCGAACGCGACCCCGAACACCCCGCTGAAGGCGTGCTTCAGCGTCTCCTTGCGCACCAGCCGGGTGACCGCGAGCAGCACGGTGAGACCGAGCGCGGCGATCGCGGCGAGATGGATGTCGCGGTTGATCGTGTACAGCAGGACGAAGACCAGACCGGGGACGGTGGTGTCCACCATGCCCCGCACCCCGCCGAACGCCTCCAGGAGCGCGGTGTCCGCCGCCGCCCTGCTGTCGGCGGCGGCGCTTCGGTGCCCGGTCGGGGTCGTCTTGTCGTCTGGCGTCACCGGCTACTCCTGTCCGAGCGGTCGGAGTTCGTACTTCGGATTGAACAGCACCCGGCGCCCATGGCTCATGGAGATCCGGCCCGAGGCGATCAGCTTGCGCCCCGGTTCTATCCCGATGATGGAGCGACGGCCCAGCCACACCACGTCCAGCGCGGCGGTGCCGTCGAAGAGCTCCGCCTCCAGAGCGGGAACTCCGGCCCGCGGTCTGAGCGTCACCGTGCGCAGCGTGCCCGTCACCTTGACGATCTGACGGTCGCCGCAGTCGCCGATCTTGGTGCAGCCCGCGGCCTCCGCGTCCTGCTGCAGCTCGGCGGAGTGCAGTTCCTCCTGGGAGCTCGACAGCCGGTCCAGCATCCGCCGGAACCGGCCGACCGGTTTGTCGGACCTGACTCCCCTGTCGGCCCCGTCGGAGGGGTGGGGTACGGAACTCATACGGCCAGCGTACCGGTGCGTCGGCGTCGAAACGCCGTCCCGCACTCATCGCCCGACCCACTCAGCGCTCGAACCGGTAGCCCATCCCCGGCTCGGTGACGAAGTGGCGCGGATGCGAGGGGTCGGCCTCCAGCTTGCGGCGCAACTGCGCCATATAGACCCGCAGGTAGTTGCTCTCGGTGCCGTACGAGGGGCCCCAGACCTCCTGCAGCAGCTGCTTCTGGCTGACCAGGCGGCCGGCGTTGCGCACCAGGACCTCCAGCAGATGCCATTCGGTGGGGGTCAGCCGCACATCGCGGCCGTCGCGATGGGCCTTCTTGGCGGCCAGGTCGACGGTGAACGAATCGGTCTCCACCACCACCGAGTCGTCCGGCTGCCCGGCGGGCTCGGCACGGCGGACGGCCGCGCGCAGCCGGGCGAGGAGCTCGTCCATGCCGAACGGCTTGGTGACGTAGTCGTCCGCCCCGGCGTCCAGGGCCTCGACCTTCTCGTCCGAGGTCTGACGGGCGGAGAGCACCAGGATCGGCACCCGGGTCCAGCCCCGGAGCCCCTTGATCACCTCCACCCCGTCCATATCGGGCAGACCGAGGTCGAGCACGATCACATCGGGATGGCGGGCGGCGGCCAGCCGAAGCGCGGTGGCGCCGTCCCCGGCGGCGTCGACCTCGTACTTGCGCGCCTTCAGGTTGATCACGAGGGCGCGTACGATCTGCGGCTCGTCGTCGACCACAAGCACCCGGTTCATGTGGCGGGCCTGCCTTTCCGTGTCGTTGTGCCTGACGTGGAGCCGACCTGGACCGGGAGGCCGGGGTCGACCGGCGGGCGGCCGGCGGCGACACGCAGCGTGAGCACCATGGTCATACCGCCGCCGGGGGTGTCCTCGGCGGTCAGCCGGCCGCCCATGGCCTCGGCGAAGCCACGGGCGACGGCCAGCCCGAGGCCGACCCCGGCGCCGCGCGGGGCGTCCCCGTACCGCTGGAAGGGCTCGAAGATACGGTCCTTCTCGCTGTCCGGCACGCCCGGGCCGCCGTCGGCCACGCGCAGCTCCACACGGTCGCCGAGGGCGCTCGCGGAGACCAGCACGGGGCGGTCCGGCGGGCTGTACTTCACCGCGTTCTCGACGATGTTGGCGACGCCGCGCTCCAGCAGCCCGGGGTCGACCGCGACCATCGGCAGCTCCTCGGGGATGTCGAGGGTGACCTTGGCCATGGGGACGCCGACGAGCGCCATCGGCACCACCTCGTCCAGGTCGATCTCCCGGATGAGCGGAGTGACGGTGCCGGTCTGCAGCCGGGACATGTCCAGGAGGTTGCCCACCAGGTGGTCCAGCCGGTCGGCGCCGTCCTCGATGCCCTCCAGCAGCTCGGCCTCGTCCTCCTCCGACCAGGCGACGTCATCGGAGCGCAGGGAGCTCACGGCCGCCTTGATGGCCGCGAGCGGGGTGCGCAGATCGTGGCTGACGGCGGCGAGCAGCGCGGTGCGGATGCGGTTCCCCTCGGCCAGCTCACGGGCCTGCCCGGCCTGCTGGGCCAGCCGCTGCCGGTCGAGGACGACGGCGGCCTGGGCGGCGAAGGCGGCGAGCACCCGGCGGTCCTCGGCGGGCAGGACCCGGCCGGAGAGCGCGAGCGCCATATGGTCGCCGACCGGCATGTCCACCTCCGCGTCCTCGGGCCGTTCGGGCGCCGGGGTCCCGTCGTGGCTGCCGACGCTGCCCGCGCAGGTCCACGGGGCGACGTCGCTCTCCCGCTCCAGCAGCGCCACCGAGTCCATGGCGAACGTCTCGCGGACCCGCTCCAGCAGCGCCTCCAGGCTGGTCTCGCCGCGCAGCACGCTGCCCGCGAGGAACGACAGTATCTCGGACTCGGCCCGCAGCCGGGCGGCCTGGTGGGTGCGGCGGGCGGCGAGATCAACCACCGAGGCCACACAGACGGCAACCGCCACGAAGATCGCTATGGCGACGATGTTCTCGGGGTCGGCGATGGTCAGGGTGTGGGTGGGCGGGGTGAAGTAGTAGTTGAGCAGCAGCGAGCCGACGGCCGCCGAGGCGAGGGCGGGCACCATGCCGCCCAGCAGGGCGGCCAGCACATTGAGGAACAGGAAGAGCAGCACCTCGTTGGCGAAGCCGGGCCCGGCCTCGGAGGCGAGGGTGGCGCCGGTGCCGGTGAGCAGCAGCGTGAGCAGGGCCGGTCCGGCCACCCCTACCACCCAGCCCGCGATCAGCCGGGAGCGGCCGAGCCGGGCCCCGCGCGCGACCGGCAGCCCACGGCCCTTGGCGACCTCGTCATGGGTGACGATGTGGACGTCCAGGTCGGGCCCGGAGTCACGGGCGACGGTGGCGCCCACCCCGGGTCCGAAGATGTACTGCCAGGTCTTGCGGCGGCTGGAGCCGAGCACGATCTGCGTCGCGTTGACACCGCGGGCGAACTCCAGCAGTGCCCCCGGAATGTCCTCCCCTATGACGTGGTGGAAGGTGCCGCCGAGGTCCTCCACGAGGGTGCGCTGGACCGCCAGCTCCTTGGGGGAGGCCGAGGTCAGGCCATCGCTGCGGGCGATGTAGACGGCGAGGATCTCGCTGCCGGAGCCCTTGGCGGCCATCCGGGCGGCGCGGCGGATCAGGGTCCGTCCCTCCGGGCCGCCGGTCAGCCCGACGACGATGCGCTCACGCGCCTGCCAGGTGGAGCGGATGGAGTGCTCGTCGCGGTACTGCTGGAGGTATTCGTCGACCCGGTCGGCGGTCCACAGCAGGGCCAGCTCGCGCAGCGCGGTCAGGTTCCCGGGCCGGAAGTAGTTCGACAGCGCGGCGTCGACCTTGTCGGGCGCGTAGATGTTGCCGTGTGCCATACGGCGGCGCAGCGCCTGGGGCGACATGTCGACCAGCTCGATCTGGTCGGCCCGGCGCACCACCTCGTCCGGGAGGGTCTCCCGCTGGCGCACCCCCGTGATCGACTCCACCACGTCGCCCAGCGACTCCAAGTGCTGGATGTTGACGGTGGAGACCACGTCGATGCCCGCGCGCAGCAGCTCCTCGACGTCCTGCCAGCGCTTTTCATTCCGGGAGCCGGGGACGTTGGTGTGGGCCAGCTCGTCGACGAGGGCGATGGCGGGGTGGCGCGCCAGCACCGCGTCCACGTCCATCTCGGTGAAGGTGCTCCCCCGGTACTCCAGCTCCCGGCGGGGCACCTCCTCGAGCCCGTGCATCATCACCTGGGTACGGCGACGGCCGTGGTGCTCCACGAAGCCGACCACGAGGTCCGCGCCCCGCTCGACCCGGCGATGCCCCTCGGACAGCATCGCGTACGTCTTGCCCACGCCCGGTGCCGCACCGAGGTAGATCCGCAACTTTCCGCGTCCCATACCCCTATTTTCCCTGTTGGACGGCGCCTGAGCTCATGGCGAGCTGCCAGAGGGCGATGCTTGTAGAGCAAACCTCGTCTCCGGCCGGGCCGGCCGTTCCTTGACGGCTCCCTTACGGTCGTCGGCGCCGTCTTGACGCGCCTTTGACGCCCGGCCGCCCAACCCCGGGCGAACCCCATACGAAAAGCCGGTGGGCCGTACTCCGCAGAGAAGAGTACGGCCCACCGGCAGACGCTCACCTCGGGCCGGGCCTTGCGCCGTCGGCTCAGCCGGATGTGAGCGAGCAGCCCGCCAGGGCGTCGAGACCGGAGGGGGCGGTCGAGCCCTGGCGGGAGAAGGAGAGTTCGATGCGGTCGATCGTCGAGGCCCGCTTGTCCTTCAGCGGGCCCAGGATGGCGTTCTGCACGAAGTTGGGGCCGCCCTCGCCCTGGCTCGTGCTGAGCCGCTTGTTGGCCTCGTCGAGCTGCGTCTGGAGCAGCGCGATATTGCGGTCCACCTCGGCCTGGGCCGCCGCCGGCACGCCGCTGATCTTCGAGGCGACATCCGGGCAGCTGATCGTCTGGCCGGAGCCCGCGTCGGCCCCGCCGCCCTGTTCGGCTCCTCCGCCCTGCTCGGCCCCGGAACCCTGCTCGGCTCCTCCGCCCGCGGGCTCGGACGCGGCGGCGGTCGGGGTCGCGCCGCTGTCCGCCTCACCGCCCGAGAGGGTGCACTCGGCGAGCGCGTCCAGCCCCGCCGGCTTCTCGGCGCGCCGTCCGATGGAGATCGCGATGCGGTCCAGGGTGGACTTCCGCTTGTCCGCCAGGGGACCGAGGATGGCGTTCTGCACGAAGTTGGGGCCGCCCTCGCCCTGGCTGGTGCTGAGCCGCTTGTTGGCCTCCGCCAGCTGCGTGTCCAGCAGGGCGAGGTTACGGTCCACCTCGGCCTGGGCCTCCGCCGGGATCTCCGGGAGGGAACCGGCCACCGCGGGGCAGCTGATGGTCTGCGCGGCCTTGGTCGACGCATTGGCGTCGCCGCTGCCGTCGTCCTGATCGGCCATGGCGGCTCCCACCACGACAGCCGCACAGGTGATACCGCCGATCGCGCCGGAGACGAGGATTCTCCGGCGGTGCAGTAACGGAAGGCCACGCGACATCTGATCACTCACCTCGTTGAGGTCGGACAGGGGGTGTCTCTCGCGACGCGCCCTCTCCCCCTCGGAGCGTCACAAGGTCTCGCGCCCATGAGTACGGCCGGTGCGGCCGGTGTGTTCACCGTGTCGCGCGAAATCCCCGAAGCGACCTCCGAGAAACGCCGAAGGGACCCGGGGGCCCTGCCCCGGGCCCCTTCGGGCCTTGTCTCCTGCCGTGCGCGACGGCGGCTCAGCGGACCTCGGAGATCTCCGGGCCGCGCTGGAGCCGGTCGGCGCCGCCCGCGAACCGCGAGCCCTGCGCCTCGTCCTGCTGCACCCCGTCGGGCACCATCTGCGCGTCGTCCGGCAGCTTGAGGACGATCGGGTCGCGCGGGGCCATCGGGCCCTCGCCGCGCACGACGACCGTGTCCCGGAAGATCGCCTCCAGGAGGCTGCCGGTCTCGGGCTGCACCGCGCCCTGCCCGGAGATCACACCGCGCAGGAACCAGCGGGGCCCGTCCACACCGACGAAGCGGACCACCTGCACACCGTTCTTGCCGTCCGGGAGCTGCACCGGGACCTGGGCGCGCAGCTCCCAGCCGAGCGGGCCCTCGACCTCGTCGACGACCCCGCCCTGCTGGGTGATGCCGGTGGCGATCTCGTCGCGCACCTCGCCCCAGATGCCTTCCTTCTTGGGCGCTGCGAAGCCCTGGAGCTGCACGGCGCTGTCCCGCAGCACCACGGTCGCGGCGACGATCGCGTCCCCCGCGACCTCCACCCGCAGCTCCATGCCCTCGACGCCGGGTACGAACAGACCACCGAGGTCCACCCGGCCCTCGCCGGGCTCGCGCACCTCGGATACGTCCCAGGGGCCCTCGGGGCGCGGGGCCGGCGGCAGGCTCACCCGGCCGGCCTCCACGGGTGCGGCGGTGTCCTCAGCGCCGTCCGCGTCCTCCGCGTCCTCGGCCAACTCGTCGGAGGTCACGTCGAGCGACTCGACGTCCTCCTTGCTGCGCTTGCGGCGACGTCCGAACACGTCATCGTCCTTCCCGGTCGGAACCGACCGAAGCGAATCCATTCCCACCCGTTGTGCCGTCCACGGCGGCATGACCGCCGGTGGACCCGAAGCCCCCTTCGGCCCGCGCCGACCCGGGAAGCTCCGCCACCTCCTGGAAGCGCACCTTCTCGACCTGCTGGACGACCAATTGGGCGATCCGGTCGAAGCGCTCGAACCGCACGCTCTCGCGCGGGTCCAGATTGACCACGATCACCTTGATCTCTCCACGGTACCCGGCATCGATGGTCCCCGGGGCATTCACCATGGCTACGCCGCAGCGCGCGGCAAGTCCGGACCGTGGATGCACGAAGGCGGCATACCCCTCCGGGAGCGCGATAGACACTCCGGTGGGCAGAACCGCGCGCTCCCCCGGAGCCAGCTCGGCCGCCTCGGTGGTGACCAGGTCGGCCCCCGCGTCGCCGGGGTGGGCGTACCCGGGGATCGGCACCTCGGGGTCCACCCTGCGGATCAGCACGTCGACGGGCAGCGGACTCATGGGTTCACCTCGAAAGCGCGCGCGACCTTCACCTGATCCGGATCGGCGAGCGCCGCGTCGATCTCCTCCGCCCGGCCGTTCTCGATGAAGTGGTCGACCCGCACCTCTATGAAGAGGGCCTGCGCCCGCACCGCGACGGGGCCGTCCGGAGCGCCGAGCCGGCCCGTGGCCGAGCAGTAGACCTTCCGGCCGTGCACGGCGGTCACCCGTGCCTCCAGATGCAGCTCGGTGCCGACCGGCACGGGCCGTGCGAAGTCGGTCTCCAGCCGCCCGGTCACCGTGATCGCCCGCTGCAGCCAGTTGAGCGCCCCGAGCGTCTCGTCCAGCGCCGCGGCCAGCACCCCGCCGTGGGCCAGGCCCGGCGCGCCCTGATGGCCGGGGCGCACCGTGAACTCGGCGGTGACGCTCACGCCCTCGCCCGCCCGCGCGATCAATCCCAGGCCCCCCGGATGATCGCCGCAGCCGAAGCACTGGTCGTAGTGCACACCGAGGGGCTTCCCGGGCGCGGGCGCGTCGGGGTGGCGCACGGGTGCCGTGGCGCCCTCCGGTGGCGTCAGCCCTGTCGTTCGTCCAGTCACAACGGCTGACCTTACCCGCGAGAACAGTCCGGTTCGGCGGCCATGCCAAGCTGATACGCATGCAGCCTTACGAAGAACGCCTCAGCGCGCCCCGTTCCTGGTGGTTCATCGCCGTTCTGATCGGGGTCTCCGTGGGGTTGATCATGCTGCCGTTCGGCACTCTGCCGATGCTCGGCGGGCTGATCGGCGGTGCGGCGCTGGCCTGCGTCGCGGTGAGTTCGTACGGGTCGGCCCGGGTGCGCGTGGTGGGGGACTCACTGGTGGCCGGCGAGGCGCGGATCCCGGTGTCGGTGCTGGGGACCCCGCAGGTGCTGGACGCCGCCGAGACGGCGGCCTGGCGGACCTACAAGGCCGATCCGCGGGCGTTCATGCTGCTGCGCAGCTACATCCCGACCGCGCTGCGGGTGGAAGTCACCGATCCGCAGGACCCGACACCGTATGTGTATGTGTCCACACGGAATCCGGAGGCGCTGGCCGCCGCGCTCACGGCCGTGCAACCCGCCTGAGCGGGGCCGCGCGAGGCGCTCATCTCTCCAGGGACAGCGGGAGGTCCCAGGGGATCTGCTTGGCCCGCAGATCCTTGCGGACCTTGCGCGCGAGCTTCTTGGTGTCGCGCCGGTTCATCGCGGCTCCCACGGCCGCGCCGACCATGAAGGGCGCCAGGACCGGCATGTTCCGGAAGCTGCGTCTGAGGACCTGCTGCCGCAGCTCGCGCTTCATCTGGACGCCCAGGGCCGCGTTGACGCTCGCCGGCTGGGCGACGTCGATGCCGCGCTCCTCGGCCCAGCAGCCGAGATACGCGATGGCGCGCTGACGCACCGTGCCGGGCGCCCGCACGCCGTAGACCTCGTGCAGCTCGGCGATCAGCTTGAACTCTATGGAGGCCACGCCGACGATCTCGGCGGCCAGCTCGGTGGGCATGGCGGGCGGGGCCGGCAGCATCGCCGCTGCGCCGACGCCCGCACCCACTGTGGCGGTGCCGCCCGCGGCACCGGCCACCAGTTTGTCCGCGAGCTCTTCGGGGCCGAGCCCCGGGAACTGCTCGCGCAGCATCGCGAGATCGCGGACCGGGATGCGTGGAGCATTGGCGATGATCCGGTCGGCGACCGCGTAGACCCCCGCTCTCGCGCGCTCGCCGCCTCTTCGTACACCGCGGCCGAGGTTGGTCGCGAGCGAGGCCATCCGGCCTCGCTCGGCCTCGTCCACGTCGTCGTGCTCCGCCTCCACGCCGACCCCGCGGCTCAGGCCGCGCAGTCGCGGCAGATCGGCTGGCCGTTCTTGGTCTCGGCGGCCAGCTGGCTGCGGTGGTGCACGAGGAAGCAGCTCATGCAGGTGAACTCGTCCGCCTGACGAGGCAGCACCCGGACGGACAACTCCTCATTGGAGAGGTCCGCACCGGGCAGCTCGAGTCCCTCGGCCTGCTCGAACTCGTCGACGTCGACGGTGGACGCAGACTTGTCGTTCCGCCGGGCCTTCAGTTCCTCGATGCTGTCCTCGTTGACGTCATCGTCGGTCTTGCGTGGGGTGTCGTAGTCCGTTGCCATGTCGCTCTCCCCCTCTGGGTATCTGTGGTGTCTCCAGCGCACGTAACGCGTGAGAGGCCGGACTTGTGCCCGACCCGAGGCGGAGATTTTGCCTCACATCAAGGTCTGTTACTCAATCGACACCCAACCGCACCCCTGAAGAGGTGATCGGGTTGGATGGCCATCGGGACCGTACACGGTCCGCATGTCGCACTCGCATGCGCCATGACGTGTACTTCCCGTGATCACGGTCCCCGAAAACCCGGATGTTCCCGGCTTTCCGTCAACCGCGACGATCACGCAGAGTATATGGCCGGAAAATCGCCCATGTGATCGATCACACAGCCTACCTCGGGTGGGCGGATCACGAAAATTCCGCCCAAAGCGAACATCTCCCGGGCAGGCTCCCGGCCTCGGGTTTCCCGGCGTCAGACCGGGAGCACCACCCGCATCACCAGGCCACCTCCCTCACGCGGCTCCGCCGCGATCCTGCCGCCGTGGGCGCGCGCCACGGACCGCGCGATCGACAGCCCGAGGCCGACGCCCTTGTCGCTGCCGGTGCGCTCGGTACGGAGCCTGCGGAAGGGTTCGAAAATGTTGTCCATCTCGTAGGCGGGGACCACCGGACCGGTGTTCGCCACCACCAGCACGGCCTGGCCCGGCCGGCTCTCGGTGGTGACCTCCACCCAGCCGTCCTCCGCAATGTTGTACCGCACCGCGTTCTGGACGAGGTTCAGCGCGATCCGCTCGAGCAGCACTCCATTGCCCTGGACCACCGCCGGAGCGCGCTGTCCGCGCAGCTCCACGCCCTTGCCCTCGGCCTCCGCCCGGACCTGCTCCATCGCCTGGGAGGCCACCTCGGCGAGATCCACCGGCTTGCGGTCGACGATCTCGTTGTCGCTGCGGGCCAGCAGCAGCAGACCCTCCACGAGCTGCTCGCTGCGCTCGTTGGTGGCCAGCAGGGTCTTGCCCAGCTGGACCAGCTCCGGGGACGCCTGGGGGTCCGAGAGCTGCACCTCCAGCAGGGTGCGGTTGATCGCCAGCGGGGTGCGCAGCTCGTGCGAGGCGTTGGCGACGAACCGCTGCTGGGCGGTGAACGCACGGTCCAGGCGCTCCAGCATCTCGTCGAAGGTGTCGGCGAGCTCCTTGAGCTCATCGTCCGGGCCGTCCAGCTCGATCCGGCGGGACAGGTCCGAGCCCGCCACCTGGCGCGCGGTCCGGGTGATCCGGCCGAGCGGCGAGAGCACCCGCCCGGCCATCGCGTAGCCGAAGGCGAAGGCGATCACGGACAGGCCCAGGAGGGCTATCAGGGAGCGGCGCAGCAGCCCGTCCAGGGCGAGCTGGCGCTGCTCCTTCATGCAGGTGTTCAGGACCGCGTTGAACTGGTCCGGGCTGCTCTGGCCGATGATCTCGGGGCAGGTGTTGTTGGTCGGCTGGACACTGCCGCCGACCAGTTTGAACGGCAGCTCGTTGCCGACGTGCAGGGCCTGGGCGGCCAGCAGGTAGATGATCGTCAGCAGCACCACCCCGGCGATCAGGAACATCCCGCCGTACAGCAGGGTGAGCCGTATCCGGATCGTGGGGCGCAGCCAGGGGTTGGGGCGCGAGGCGCCCTGGGGGTCCCAGCTGGGCTTGGGCGGTGCCGTCGGCGGCAGCGGGGTCGGAGTCGTCGCCATGCCGGATCAGATCCGGTAACCCGAGCCGGGGACGGTGACGATCACTGCGGGCTCGCCCAGCTTGCGGCGCAGGGTCATCACGGTCACCCGCACCACGTTGGTGAACGGGTCGGTGTTCTCGTCCCACGCCTTCTCCAGCAGCTGCTCCGCGGAGACCACGGCGCCCTCGCTGCGCATGAGCACCTCCAGGACCGCGAACTCCTTCGGCGCCAGCTGGATCTCCTTGCCGTCCCGGAACACCTCACGGCGGTTGGGGTCCAGCTTGATCCCGGCGCGCTCCAGGACGGGCGGCAGGGCGACGGTCGTCCGGCGGCCGAGCGCCCGCACCCGCGCGATCAGTTCGCTGAAGGCGAAGGGCTTGGGCAGATAGTCGTCCGCGCCGATCTCCAGGCCCTCCACGCGGTCGCTGACGTCGCCGGAGGCGGTGAGCATCAGGACCCGGGTGGGGATGCCGAGTTCGACGATCTTGCGGCAGACGTCATCGCCGTGCACCAGGGGCAGGTCCCGGTCGAGGACGACGACGTCGTAGTCGTTGACGGCGATGCGCTCCAAGGCGGCGGCTCCGTCATACACGACGTCGACGGCCATGGCCTCCCGGCGTAGTCCGGTGGCCACCGCATCGGCGAGCAGCTGCTCGTCCTCGACGACGAGTACGCGCACGTCGTTAGTCCTTCCTTGATTGCCGCACTGGGCATGATCTCGCCAAACTCGATGAGTGTTCGGCGCCTCCATCCTGCCTCGAAGTCTCATAAACCGGCGGTAAGAGGGATCGCCTCGGGATCCCGCAGCCCGATCATGGACGCGGTGGCAGGGGCGGCAGCGGCTGGAACGCCGAATTCAGATTCTTTCGGGGCCCGAGGTTTCCGCCCAGGACGGGGTGGGGAGGACGACTGCACACCCGCGATCACGCCTTGTCTCCGGCATCCCTCACTGTCATTGCCGTCGGCAAGGGCCACGCACGTGATCGTCCCGCCGTCGGCACACCCCCGTGCCACCGACCCACGACGAGGGGGCGCACATGGACGCGTTCACCGCAGGCATTCTGCAGCGCATAGAGAACACCAAGACCGATCTCATTCGCGCCCGTGAGACGGGCGACGATTTTCTTGTGGACGTGGAGCAGTCGGAGCTGGAAGACCTCCGTCGCCTCGCCGCCGAGCACGGTGTCGAAGTAAGCGCCTCGTTTGCTTGATCCCTTGCGGATTCCGGACCCGATCCAGATCCGGATTCCCTCCATGTAGCCGATTCCCATTCACCTCCGGATGGTGATCCAGAAAGCATCCGGTAACCACGCCGAAGCGCCCCGGTGTCCTTGTGACTCCGGGGCGTTTCCGCGTGTGGGCGGGGGGTGTGGACCGGGGGCATGTGGACCCGGGGGCGGGATCAGTCGTGCCAGGCGCCCAGGTCGTCCAGAAGCCCCCTCAGCGGCTCGAAAAGGCCGGGGGCGGCGGCGATGGTCAGCTCCGTGGAGGCAGGGACGCCAGGCCGCCCTCCGGTGAGCGCGCCCGCCTCGCGCGCTATGAGGGCACCGGCCCCGAAGTCCCAGGGGTTGAGCCCGCGCTCGTAGTAGCCGTTGAGCCGGCCGCAGGCCACATCGCACAGGTCGATGGCGGCCGATCCGCCGCGCCGGATGTCCCGCACCCGCGGCAACACGTCGTTGAGCACCCTGGCCTGCCCGATGCGGCGCTCGCGCACATACCCGAAGCCGGTGCCGATCAGCGACTCCTCCAGCGGGGCCGCGGGGCGGCAGTGCACCGGCTCCCCATTCAGCCGGGCGCCGCGGCCCAGGACCGCCTGAAAGGTCTCGCCGCGCATCGGGGCGGTCACCACCCCGACGACCGTCTCGCCGTCCTTCTCGGCGGCGATGCTGACCGCCCACGACGGCAGGCCGTAGAGGTAGTTCACCGTGCCGTCGAGCGGGTCGATCACCCAGCGCACCCCGCTGCTGCCCTCGCTGTTGGCGCCCTCCTCCCCGAGCACGCCGTCCTGCGGGCGGCGGCGCGCGAGGAGGTCGGTGATCAGCTTCTCGGCGGCGATGTCCATCTCGGTGACGACGTCGATCGGGCTGGTCTTGGTGGCCGCCACCCCGAGGTCGGCCGGGCGGCCGTCGCGCAGCAGGTCCCCCGCGCCACGGGCGGCCTCCAGCGCCGTATCGAGGAGTTCGGTCATGAGCGGGTCGGTCATCGTGCTCCTTAGCGGATTGCCCGGACGGGCAGCGGCGGTGGCGGGGCGGGGACGCTCAGTCCGAGCCCGCGGCGGCGGGGCGCGGCGAGCGGGCCGGACAGCAGCCCACCGGGCATACGTCATGGCTCGGGCCGAGGGCGCCCAGGGCGCAGCGCTCCGGGGCGGCCGCGGCCCGGTCCTCGGCGAAGCGCTCGGTGGCCGCGCGCTCCAGCACCAGATCGCGCACGCCCGCGGCGAACCGCGGATCGGCGCCGACGGTCGAGGCGCGGGAGACCGGCAGACCGAGCTCGGCGGCCTTGGCCGTGGCCTCGGTGTCGAGGTCGTACTTGACCTCCATATGGTCCGAGACGAAGCCGATCGGGACCATGACGACGGCGGGCACGCCCTCGCCGTGCAGCTCCTCGAGGTGATCGCAGATGTCCGGCTCCAGCCAGGGGATGTGCGGCGCGCCGCTGCGCGACTGGTAGACCAGCCGCCAGGGGTGCGGCGCACCGGTCTCCTCGCGCACCGCGTCGGCGATCAGCCGGGCCACATCGAGGTGCTGGGCGACATACGCGCCGCCCTCCCCGTCCTCCGTGTGCGCCTCCACCGGGCCGGAGGTGTCGGCGGCGGCGGTCGGGATGGAGTGCGTGGTGAAGGCGAGGTGGGCCCCGGCGCGGCGCTCCTCGGGCAACTGGGCGAGGGCGGCCAGCGTGGCGTCCACCATGGGCCGCACGAAGCCGGGGTGGCTGAAGTAGTGCCGCAGCTTGTCGACGCGCGGCAGCGGCAGGCCCTCGCCCTCCAGGGCGGCCAGGGCGTCCGCGAGGTTCTCGCGGTACTGGCGGCAGCCGGAGTACGAGGCGTAGGCGCTGGTGGCCAGCACCAGGATGCGGCGGTGGCCGTCGGCGGCCATCTCGCGCAGGGTGTCGGTCAGATACGGCGCCCAGTTGCGATTGCCCCAGTAGACCGGCAGGTCCAGGCCGTGCTCGGCGAAGTCCTTGCGCAGCGCGTGCAGCAGCTCGCGGTTCTGCGCGTTGATCGGGCTGACCCCGCCGAAGAGGAAGTAATGCCGGCCGACCTCCTTCAGCCGCTCGCGGGGGATGCCCCGCCCGCGCGTGACGTTCTCCAGGAACGGCACGACGTCCTCGGGGCCTTCCGGCCCGCCGAAGGAGAGCAACAGCAGTGCGTCATAAGGGTCGGGGGAAGGCTGTACTGACTGATCCGGCATGCTTCCGATCCTGCCACCAGCCGCTGACAGGCGGGAAACGGCCCTGCGCGAACCAGGGACATGCCCGTAATCTGTATCAGCTCGTACGATCCTTACCCTGCTCACGGCGGAGCCTGCCTTGCCCAGTACCAGCCCCTATCGTGCGATCTTCGCCGCCCCCGGAACCAAGGAGTTCTCCGCGGCCGGCTTCCTCGGG
Organism: Streptomyces sp. NEAU-YJ-81; assembly: GCF_017592595.1. NCBI lineage: Bacteria > Bacillati > Actinomycetota > Actinomycetes > Kitasatosporales > Streptomycetaceae > Streptomyces > Streptomyces sp. NEAU-YJ-81. The sequence continues at coordinate 14,680 of NZ_JAGFNO010000030.1, forward strand.
CGGATGACGCTGTCCATGGCGGGCATCGGCGTCGTCACCATGGTCTCCGAACTCACCGGCCGGTACGGGCTCGCGGGCGCCCTGTCGGCCATGCTGGCGCTCTCCGCGGCCTCCATCGGCCCGCAGATATCCCGGCTGGTCGACCGGCACGGACAGCGCCGGGTGCTGCGCCCGGCGACCCTCGTGGCGCTCACCGCCGTCTGCGGACTGCTGCTGAGCGCGCACCGGGGCTGGCCCGACTGGACGCTGTTCGTCTTCGCCGCCGGGGCCGGCTGTGTGCCCAGCGTGGGCTCCATGGTGCGGGCCCGCTGGGCGGCGATCTACGGGGACTGCCCGCGCGAGCTGCACGCCGCGTACGCCTGGGAGTCCATCGTCGACGAGGTCTGCTTCATCCTCGGGCCGGTCATCTCGATCGGGCTGTCCACCACCTGGTTCCCGGAAGCGGGCCCGCTGCTGGCCGCCTGCTTCCTGGCGGCCGGGGTCTTCTCGCTGACCGCGCAGCGGGCCACCGAGCCCGTACCGCATCCGCGCGGGCAGCACACCGGCCGTTCGGCACTGCGCTCGCGCGGGCTCCAGGTGCTGGTGGCCACCTTCGTGGCGACCGGCGCGATCTTCGGGGCGATCGACGTGGTGACGGTGGCCTTCGCCGAGGACGAGGGCCACAAGGGCGCGGCGAGCCTGGTGCTGGCGGTGTACGCGCTGGGCTCCTGTCTCGCGGGCGCGGTCTTCGGACTGCTGCGGCTGAGCGGATCGGTGTCCCGTCGTTGGTTGTGGGGTATTTGTGCGATCGCCGTGAGTATGATCCCGCTCCAACTGGTCGGGAACCTGCCGTTCCTGGCCGTGGCGCTCTTCGTCGCGGGCCTGGCCATCGCACCCACGATGGTCACCACCATGGCCCTCGTCGAACGCCACGTACCACGCGCGCATCTGACCGAGGGGATGACCTGGGTGAGCACCGGGCTCGCGGTCGGGGTGGCGCTCGGCTCGTCGGCCGCCGGAGGGGTGGTGGACGCGGCCGGGGCCCGGGCGGGGTACGCGGTGCCGGCCGTGGCCGGGGTGTTCGCGGCGGCGGTGGCGTTCCTCGGGTACCGCCGGCTCCGGCCGGCGCCACAGCGGGAGGGGTCGGGTGCGGATGGCCGTCAAGACCATGAAGACCGTACGGAGCAGCGTGTGGCGTAACTGGGCGGGGAATGTGACGGCCCGCCCGGTGCGGAGCGTCGCGCCGTCGTCCACTCAGGAGCTCGCCGAGGTGGTCCGCCGGGCGGCGGCGGAGGGGTTGAAGGTGAAGGCGGTGGGCTCCGGGCACTCCTTCACCACCACGGCCGCCACCGACGGGCTGCTCATACGCCCCGACCGCATGGCGGGCGTGCGCGGGCTGGACCGCGAGGCGGGGACCGTGACCGTCGCCGCCGGCACCCCGCTCCGGCAGCTCAACGAGACGCTGTCGGCCCATGGGCTGTCGCTGGCCAATATGGGCGACATCATGGAGCAGACCGTGGCCGGGGCGACCGCCACCGGCACCCACGGCACCGGCCGGGACAGCGCCTCGATCGCCGCCCAGATCAAGGGCCTGGAGCTGGTGACGGCGGACGGTTCGGTGCTGCGCTGCTCGGCGGCGGAGAACCCGGAGATCTTCGCGGCCGCCCGGATCGGGCTCGGCGCGCTCGGCGTGGTCAGCGCGATCACCTTCGCCGTGGAACCGGAGTTCCTGCTCACCGCGCGCGAGGAGCCGATGCCCTTCGACCGCGTCATGGCCGATTTCGAAAGGCTCGTGGCCGAGAACGAGCACTTCGAGTTCTACTGGTTCCCGCACACCGGGAACTGCAACACCAAACGCAACAACCGCAGCACCGGCCCCGCCGCCCCGGTGGGCCGGGTCAGCGGCTGGGTGGACGACGAGCTGCTGTCCAACGGCATCTTCCAGGTGGCCTGTTCGGTGGGCCGGGCGGTCCCCGCCACCATCCCCGGAATCGCCAAAATCTCCAGCCGCGCCCTATCTGCCCGGACCTACACGGACATCCCTTACAAAGTCTTCACCTCTCCGCGCCGAGTGCGCTTCCTGGAGATGGAGTACGCCGTGCCGCGCGAGGCCGCGGTCACCGTGCTGCGCGAGCTCAAATCAACCGTCGACCGGTCCGGATTGCGGGTCAGCTTCCCGGTGGAGGTGCGCACCGCGCCCGCCGACGACATCGCGCTGTCCACCGCCTCCGGGCGCGAGACCGCGTACATCGCCGTCCATCTGTACCGGGGCACCCCGCACCGGGCGTACTTCACGGCGGCCGAGCAGATCATGATCGCCCACGGCGGCCGTCCGCACTGGGGCAAGCTGCACAGCCGCGACGCGGGATACCTGTCCGGGGTCTATCCGCGGTTCGGTGAGTTCACGGCGGTACGCGACCGGCTGGACCCGGACCGGCTGTTCGCCAACGACTATCTGCGGCGGGTGCTGGGCGACTGACACGTCACGGCCCGTCGGTGGCGCCGGGCGTGGGCGTGACATCGCCGGAACCATCCGTTCCGCCCTCCGTGGCACCTCCGGACGGGGTCCGGGAGGGGCCGGGGGTGGCGGGCGCGGAGGTGCCGGGCGCGGTCGTGCCGCCGGTGCCGCTCTCGGGGCCGGAGCCCTTGCCGGAGCCGGACGATCCGGACGAACCGGGCGTCGGCGCGGTCGACGCGTCGGCCGCGCCGCCCCCGCGAGAGGTACGTGGAGACGGTGTCGGATCGCCGCCGCCCCGGGACACGCCGGGGCTCTGGGACGGGGCGGCCGGGCCGCGGCGCGAGGGGCCGGGGGTGGACTTCGACCCGGAGGAGCCGCTCACGCTGTCGCTGACGGTGGTTCCGCTCCGGCTCTCCCCCCAGACGTTGGACACCGGGCCTCCGGAGTACATCTCGATCCCCGTGATGACGCTCATGGCGGTGACGAAGACCGCCAGCGCCCCGAGGACGTGGCGCCGCCTCCCGCGCAGCCGGGTGCCGTGCGTGGTCGGCTCGCCGTACTCACCGGCCGCCCCCTTCCGCCGGAGCGTGACGGGCCCGGCGGGCCGCCGGGGCCCCGTCTGGACCCGCACCTCCTTGATCTGCTCACCGGTGCGGTGGAACAGATGCTGGAAGACGGTGCCGCCCGCGGTCGCCACCACGCTCATCACACCGGCGCCCAGGATCGTCCCGTAGACGCCCAGTTTGGAGGCGAGTACCGCGGCGGCGATGGCCGCCAGCGCGCTGCCGGCCACATGGGCCACGCTCAGCTCGATCCGCCCGCTCTTGGGTTGTCCGTCGCCGTCGGCCTTACCGTGCATCTCCCGCCTCGCTTGGACATTCGTTCCAGCCTGCAGGGAGAAGTGACCGATAAACGAAGCAGATCGTTCCGATTCTGTCGTTTCTGTGAAACTTGCCACCCAAATTGGGCCTCACTTCGAAGGATTCAGGCTCCGATCCCCCTTCCGGCCATGAACTCGGCTGGCGTGCCGCTCCACCCGAGCGGCCCGAATGGAGTACTGTGGCGAGCCCTGGCCCCGCTTTCCCGTCCGGCCGCCCGGACCCAGCGGGAGGGGTCAGAAGGCGGCAACCAACCGGCCCGGGCAACTCGGCAAAGTTGTGGCAGGCTGCACCCGGGCAGGCCACACTCGTCTAGCGGGAGAGCAGCGACGCAACCGTGACGTCGGCAGGCACCACCCGGGAGGTTCCCATGCCCGAACTGCGTGTCGTGGCCGTCAGCAACGACGGCACACGGCTGGTGCTCAAGGCTGCGGACAGCACGGAGTACACGCTTCCCATCGACGAGCGACTGCGCGCCGCGGTGCGCAATGACCGCGCTCGGCTCGGCCAGATCGAGATCGAGGTCGAGAGCCATCTGCGGCCCCGTGACATCCAGGCCCGTATACGTGCCGGCGCCACGGCCGAAGAGGTCGCGCAGATGGCGGGCATCCCCGTCGACCGCGTGCGGCGCTTCGAGGGCCCGGTGCTCGCGGAGCGCGCCTTCATGGCCGAGCGCGCCCGCAAGACTCCCGTGCGCCGCCCCGGCGAGAACACCGGACCGCAGCTCGGCGAGGCCGTAGCGGAGCGACTGCTGCTGCGCGGCGCCGAGAAGGACACCACGCAGTGGGACTCCTGGCGGCGCGACGACGGCACCTGGGAGGTGCTGCTGGTCTACCGGGTCGCCGGTGAGCCGCACTCGGCGAGCTGGACCTATGACCCGCCCCGGCGGCTGGTCCAGGCGGTGGACGACGAGGCGCGGTCGCTGATCGGCGAGGCCGACGACACGCCCGAGCCCAGCTTCCCGTTCGTGCCGCGGATCGCCCGGCTGCCGCGTGACCGGGATCGGGACCGCGACCGGCCGTCGTCCGAGCGCTTCGACGACGACTCCCCGGCGGCCACGCCCGCGTCCGCCTCGCTGGACGACGGTCTCGGTGAGCGGGACTCGCTCACCAGCCTGCTGGAGGCCGTGCCCAACTTCCGGGGCGACATGGTCGTGCCGGAGTCGCCGGTCGCGTCGGCCGCTCCGCCGGAGGAGCCCGACGAGGAGCCGGAGGCCGTCGAGCCGCCCGCCTCCGCGGCGAGCGCGGGTTCGGCGTACGCGGATGTGCTGATGCCGCGTTCGGTGGCGGGCCACCGCGACCGGCTGACCGGTACGACGGACCGCCAGGCGGAGGCGGACGGCGTCCGCCCGGGCCGCCGGGCCGCGGTGCCGAGCTGGGACGAGATCGTCTTCGGCACCCGCCGCAAGAAGCAGGAGTAGCAGCGAAGGAAGCCGCCGGCCGCACCACGGCCGGCGGCGGCCGATCCGGGCCCTGCCACCGCACGCCGGTGGCGGGGCCCTGCGGCGTGTTCAGCCCCGCTCGGGGCCCGTGGCCACCGGACGGTCGCCGTCGGAGGACCATTCGCTCCAGGAGCCGACGTACAGCGCCGCCGGAACGCCCGCGACGGCCAGCGCCAGGACCTGGTGCGCGGCCGAGACCCCGGAGCCGCAGTACACCCCGACCTCGCCGTCCTCCGTGGCGCCCAGGGCCGCGAATCGCTCGGCCAGCCGGTCGGCGGGCAGGAAGTGACCGTCGGCCGTGACGTTCTCCACCGTGGGGGCGGAGACCGCGCCCGGGATATGGCCGCCGACGGGGTCGATGGGCTCGACCTCGCCCCGGTAGCGCTCGCCCGCGCGCGCGTCCAGCAGCACCCCGCGCCGCGCGAGCGCCGCCGCGTCGTCCGCCTCCAGCAGTGGCAGGGCCCCGGGCCGCGGGACGAAGTCGCCCTCGGGCGCGTCCGGTTCATCGGTGGACAGGGCGCCGCCGACCGCCGTCCAGGCGGGCAGACCTCCGTCGAGCACCCTGACGGACGGATGCCCCGCCCAGCGCAGCAGCCACCACGCGCGCGCCGCGGCCCACCCCTGTCCGCCGTCGTACGCCACTACGCGCCGGTCCTGGCTCACCCCGGCCCGGCGCATCGCGGCCGCGAACGCGGAAAGATCGGGCAGGGGGTGGCGGCCGGTCTTTCCGGGCGGGGCCGCGAGCTCGGTGTCGAGATCGACGTAGACGGCACCGGACAGATGCCCCGCCTCGTATGCGGGGCGGCCGGGCGGCCCACCGAGTTGCCAGCGCACATCGAGCAGGAGCGGAGGCTGCTCCTCCGCCAGCTCACTCATGAGATCGGATGCGGTGATGATGGCATGCATAGGAACCATCCTTGCGTAGATATCTCTGCGTCGATTGGACCACCCGGTCACCCGGTGTACGTCCGAGTGACACCAGAGCGCAATGAAGCCGAAACGGACGTGCGGTAGTAATTCAGACATTCTGCTGCGGGGTACGGCGAATTGCGGTTCCGCCAGGGCGCCATGTGCGACAGGTGGTGAAAACATCGGTCGGACCCCCCGCATCAGCACCTCCGCACGACCGTCCCGCGCCGCCGACCGGCCCGGGGCCGCATGTCCACCACGATGGTCCGAGGAGAGATTGACGTATGACCCAGGCAGCGACTCGGCGCACACCGGGCACGCCCTGCTGGACGAGTCTGATGGTGCACAGCCTTGCCGCGACACAGGACTTCTACCACTCCCTGTTCGGCTGGGAGTTCACACCGGGCCCACAGCAGCTCGGCGCGTACGTCCGCGCGGTCCAGGGCGGCCGGCCGGTCGCCGGGTTGAGCGAGCTGCCTCCGGAACGCCATTTGCCCGTGGCCTGGACGACCTATCTGGCGTCCGACGACACCGATGAGACCGCCGAGATGATCCGCGCCTGCGGCGGCACCGTGGCGGTGGGCCCGCTGGACGCCGACGAGGCCGGCCGGATGCTGATCGCCGCCGACCCCGAGGGCGCGGTGTTCGGGGTGTGGCAGGAGTCCACGTACACGGCGGAGGAGACCGGGGCGCCGGGCACCCCGGTCTGGCACGAGCTGCTGACCCGTGAGGGCACCGGGGTCCACAAGTTCTACCGGATGGTCTTCGGCTACCAGGCGGAGACGGCGGCCGGGGAGGAGCCCGGCTGCCGCACCCTGCACCTGGACGGCCGGCCGGTCTGCGCGATCCAGAGCGTGGGCGACGCCCTGCCGCGCGACCGGGGCCCGTACTGGATGACGCACTTCGCGGTGGACGATGTGGACGACACGGTGCGCCGGGTCACCGAGTTGGGCGGTCAGGTGGTGCGGCCGCCGTCGCGGGGAGCGACCGGCCACCGGGCCACGGTGCGGGACCCGGAAGGGGCCGCCTTCACCGTCGTACGGCGCGCCGAGGGATAGGCGGGAGCGCCGGCCGGAGGGCCAGGGGCTGAGGGGCTGAGGGGCTGATCAAAGGGAGACCCCTCAGTCGACGGGCAGCACATCCGGCGACAGGGCGGCGGCGCGGGCTCCGGCGGCCGTCACCCGGTGCCGGTGGTGACGTCGGCACAGCACCTCGTAACCGACCTCGCTCTCCGGCCGGTTGACGTCGCCCACGACGACCTGGGCGCCCTCGACGACCATCTGGCCGCCGACGGTACGGGCGTTGTGCGTCGCCCGGGCGCCGCACCAGCACAGCGCCTCCACCTGCAGCACCTCCACCCGGTCGGCGAGCTCCACCAGGCGCTGGGAGCCGGGGAAGAGCTTGCTGCGGAAGTCGGTGGTGATGCCGAAGGCGAAGACGTCCAGCTCCAGGTCGTCGACCACCCGGGCGAGTTGGTCGATCTGGGGCGGGGTCAGGAACTGCGCCTCGTCCACGATGACGTAGTCGACCCGGCCCCCGGCGGTCAGCGCCTGGACCACATGGTCGTAGAAGTCGAGGTCGTCGGCGACCTCGACCGCCTCGGTGGCAAGACCCAGCCGTGAGGAGAGCTTGCCCTCGCCCGCCCGGTCGTCCCGGGTGTAGATCATGCCCTGGAGCCCGCGCGCCGAGCGGTTGTGCTGGATCTGCAGAGCGAGGGTGCTCTTTCCGCAGTCCATCGTTCCGGAAAAGAACACCAGCTCGGGCATGGGGAAGCGGAGCCTTTCGTAGGGCGGGGGTGAACGGGGGCGCTCAGGAGCGTACTTCGAGGAGCGGCACCAGCTGCTCCACGGGGGTCATCGAACCGTGCAGCCCGACCATGGCGGACTCCTTCGGCTCGGTATGCGAGGCGACGATCGCGACGTCGTCACACGCGGCGGCCACGATATCGCCGATCCGGCGGTAGACCCGGTCGTCGACGCCCTTACCGCCGCCATCGGCACCGCCGGGCCCGCCGAACCAGCCCGCCTCGATGGCCTCGTCACGGCCGGCCACCCACATCCGCTCCCCCAGCACCTCACGCCAGACGGCCAGCACATCACCCGCGGCGCCGGGAACGGCGTACACATGGCGGGCGCGGCCCTCGCCGCCCAGCAGCGAGACGCCCGCGCGCAGCTCCCAGTCCTCGTCGAAGTCGATGCGCGACTCCGGGTCGAAGGGGATGTCGATCATGCCGTGGTCGGCGGTCACATAGAGCGCCGAGCGGGGCGGGAGCTGTTCGGCGAGCCGCTGGGCGAGCCCGTCGACATAGCGGAGCTGATCACGCCACTCGGGCGAGTCCACGCCGAAGCGGTGCCCCTTGCCGTCCACCTCGCTGTAGTACGTGTAGACGAGCGAGCGGCCCGCGGCGCCGAGTTGCTCGGCCGCGAGGTCCATCCGCTCCTCGCCGGTGAGCCGCCCGTGGAAGGTGCCGCCACTCAGGGCGATCTTGGTGAGCGGGGTCTCGGCGAACGTCGGCGCGGAGACCTGGCAGGTGTGCACGCCCGCGGCATCCGCGAGCTGGAAGACGGTCGGATACGGCTGCCAGTCGTGCGGATCCGTCCAGGGCTGCCAGCGCAGCTGGTTCATCAGCTGGCCGGTGCCGGGGTCCCGCACCGTATAGCCGGGCAGACCGTGGGCGCCGGGAGGCAGTCCGGTGCCCACCGAGGCGAGCGAGGTCGCGGTGGTGGACGGGAAGCCCGCGGTGAGCGGCTTCCCGGCACCGCCCAGCGAACTGGGCAGCAGCGAGGTCAGGAAGGGCGCCTCGCCGGGGTGGGCGCGCAGCAGCTCCCAGCCGAGGCCGTCGACCAGGAAGACGCAGACGCGGTCGGCGGGTGCGAGCCCCAGACCGGAGGAGAGCCCCGGGACCTCCTGGCCCGCGGCGACGGCGGGCAGCAGATCGGCGAGCGAGCCGGTGCCGTACTTCGGCAGGGGGGCGGAGCGGGGGTCGAGCGGGGTGGGCTCTGGCCAGAAGGAGGCGGCGGAGGGCAGCGGGCCGGTGGCGGAGCCGGACATCAGCGGCCGGTGTCCGGCGTGGCCGCGGTGGCCTCGGAGAGCGCCTGGGCGAAGGCCAGGGTCTGGCGGACGGTGTCGGGGCCGTCCCCCGCCTCGCTGACGCGCAGGCTGAGGTCGTCGGCGGTGGACGAGCCCGTATAGCCGTGGTCGGCCTCGCAGTTGGGGTCGCCGCAGGCGGCGGGCTCCAGGTCGAGGCGGCTGACGGCCCCCCAGCCGATGGTCAGCACCACCTCGCGGGGCAGTGTGCCCGGCGTGTACGACTCGGGGTTGGCCACGACCCGGCTGAGCACGACCGAGGAGATCCGCTGGAGCTTCACGGACTCGGTGGAGGTGGTCGCGTACGGCGACGGGGAGGTGCCGTCCGCGGCCTGCTCGTCGGTGTGGCTGACGATGAAGCGGTTGCCGGTGAGGACCAGGACCGTGACATGGCGGCGGACCTCGTTGGCGTCGAAGGTGGTCTCCTGATGGACCAGGTACGACACGATGGGCTCACCACCCACGGCGGCCTCCACCGCTTCGGCCACGAGTGCCGGGTAATAGCCGCTGCGCTCGATCGCCGCGCGCAGCCCCTGGGTCGTCGTACCGGTCTTCGCCATGTGCACCATCCTACGGGGCCGCGCCGACACCGGCGCCGGTGCCCGCCAAGGCGCCGGACGACTCAGTAGGCGGGCATGTGGCGGGGGCCCAGGTCGGTGCGCGGGGGCGGCGGGGCGAGCCGCGCCGAGGCGCCGAGCACGGAGAGGCCCTGCTGGGCGACGACGACGGGTTCGAGGTCGACGGCGACCATCTCGGGTTGGTCGTCCACCAGGCGGGACACCCGCAGCAGCAGTTCCTCCAGGGCCGCGGTGTCCACGGGCTTGGAGCCGCGCCAGCCGAACAGCAGCGGCGCGGTCCGGATGGACCGGATCAGCTCGGCGGCGTCCCGGCCGGTGACGGGGACGAGGCCGTGGGCGGTGTCGCCGAGCAGTTCGGAGGGGGCGCCGGCGAGCCCGAAGGAGAGCACGGCCCCGGCGGCGGGGTCGATGGCCGCCCGTACGACGGTGTCCACGCCGCGTGGCGCCATCCGCTGCACGACCAGCCCCAGTTCCTCGGGCCGGCCCAGGTAGTCGGTCAACTCGGCGTAGGCCCGGCGCAGTTCCGTCTCGCTGCCCAGCTCCAGCCGTACCCCGCCGAGGTCGGCGCGGTGGCGCAGGTGGGCGGCGGTGGGCTTGAGCGCGACCGGGAAGCCGAGCCGCTCGGCGGCCCGCACGGCGGCGTCGGGGTCGGGCGCGGGGAGGGCGGGCAGCACGCTGACGCCGTAGCGGGCCAGGAGGCGCTGGGTGTCGGCGGCGGACAGCTCGACGCCGAGGCCCGCGTCGTCGCCGGTCCCGCCGCCCGTGCCGCCGCCCTTACCGTCGCTGGTCCGGACGCCCGTGGCTTCGCCGGTCCCGCCGCCTGTGCCGCCGCCCTTACCGTCGCCGGTCCCGCCGCCCGCGCCGTCGCCCGGGGTGACGTCGGCCGGGGCGAGCAGCACCTGGATGTCGGCGGCCGCACCCGCCTCGTCGATGTCGTCGTACTCGGGGACCCGTCCGGGCTCGGCGGCCTCCTGCCGCCAGTGCGCGTACCGCACCGCCTCGGCGAGCGCGCGCACGGCCCGCTCGGCGGCGGGATAGGCGGGGATCCGGCGGGTGCCGGGGGCGGGCTCGCCGCCGGTGCCGGCCAGGGCCTCCGCGAGCTCCTGGATCTCCAGGTGGACCACGGCCACCGGCTTGGCCGGACCGGGCCCGGAAGCCTGGGCCGCCTCCCTTACGGCCGTCGCGAGGGCCTTCGCGCTGCCGTCGCCGTCCCCAGGGCCGGCATTCCCGTCGCCGACCCAGGGGATGGCGGTGACGACGACGGCGTCGCAGGCGTCGTCGGTAAGGGCCTCGGTCAGGGCGCGCCGGAAGTCGTCCGGGGCGGCAGCCGTGGTCAGGTCGCGGGGCGGCAGCGGGCGGAGCCCCTCGGTCAGGCAGGCGTCGTAGGTGATCAGGCCGAGCGACTCGGAGTTGCCGAGGATGGCGACGCGTGGACCGGCGGGCAGCGGCTGGGAGGCGAGCAGCACCCCGGTGTCGGCGAGTTCGGTGACGGTGTCGACCCGGATGACGCCCGCCTGCCGCAGCAGATCGGAGACGGTGGCGTCCGGGATCTGTGTGGTGGGCACGGCATGGCCGGTGGGGGCGCTGCCGGTGTGGCGGGCGCCCTTGACGACGACCACCGGTTTGACGGCGGCGGTGCGCCGGGCGAGCCGGGTGAACTTGCGGGGGTTGCCGATCGACTCCAGGTACATCAGGACGACGTCGGTGCGCGGGTCGTCGTACCAGTACTGGAGGAGGTCGTTGCCCGAGACGTCGGCGCGGTTCCCCGCGGATACGAAGGTCGATATCCCCGCGATCCCGGCGAGGCTCGCCAGCCCGGCGCCGCGCCGGTGCAGCCCGGACAGCAGCGCGATGCCGATCGCCCCGGACTGGGTGAACAGGCCCAGCCGGCCGGGGTTGGGCAGCTGCGGGGACAGGGAGGCGTTCAACCGGACGCCCTCGGCGGTGTTGCTGACGCCGAAGGCGTTGGGGCCGATGACGCGCATGCCGTAGGACCGGGCCTGGCGGACGAGGTCGCGCTGCCGGTCGCGGCCCTCGCTCCCGCTCTCGGCGTATCCGGCGGAGAGCACGACAAGGCCCTGGACGCCGTGCTCACCGCATTCGGCCACGACGGCGGGCACCCGCTCGGCGGGGACGGCGACGACGGCGAGGTCCACGGGCTCCTCTATGGCGCGCAGCGAGCGGTGGGCAGGGACCCCCTCGGGCTCCAGGTGCGCCATGTCGTCGGGGAAGGCGTGGTTGACGGCGTGGACGCGCCCCGTGAAGCCGCCGTCCAGGAGGTTGCGCAGCACGGTGCGGCCGACTCCGCCGGGCGTGCGGCTGGTGCCGATGACGGCGACGGAGCCGGGCGCGAGCAGCCGCTGGACGGAGCGGGCCTCGGCCCGCTGCTCGCGGGCGCGCATGACGGCCAGGGAGCGGTCGGTGGGTTCGAGGTCGAATTCGAGGCGGACGACGCCGTCCTCGAAGCTGCGCTTCTGGGTGTAGCCCGCGTCCGTGAACACCTTGATCATCTTGGTGTTGGCGGGCAGCACCTCGGCGGCGAACCGGCGGATGTCCCGCTCGCGTGCGACGGCGGCGATGTGTTCGAGGAGCGCGGAGGCCACTCCGCGGCCCTGGTGGGCGTCCTGGACGAGGAAGGCGACCTCGGCCTCGTCGGCGGGGGCCGCGGCCGGCATCCCCCGTCCGTCGATGCGGTCGTAGCGCACCGTGGCGATGAACTCATCCCCCACGATGGCCGCCAGGCCCACCCGGTCGACGTAGTCGTGGTGGGTGAAGCGGTGGACGTCACGGTCGGAGAGGCGGGGGTAGGGCGCGAAGAAGCGGTAGTACTTCGACTCGTCCGAGACCCGCTCGTAGAAGCTGACCAGCCGCTGGGCGTCATCGGGGGTGATGGGACGGATCTGTGCCGTGCCGCCGTCCCGGAGCACCACATCGGCTTCCCAGTGGGTCGGGTAGGCGTGATGGTCCGACGGGCTCCGCATGGGGCCCAGGGTACGGGCCCGCCCGGTCCGGATGGTGGACACCCTTGCGTCGGGGCCGAGTGTCGGGGGAAGGTCCGTATCGGGCCAGTCCGGGCATGCCCGGGCTCACTCGGACATAGACCGGGTGGATCCGGACACCGTATGATTTTGGTCTAGACAACAGCACCCGTCACACCTGAAGGGCAACACCATGGCTGAGCGCCGCGTCACCATCGGCTGGGCCGAGGGCCTGCACGCCCGCCCTGCGTCGATCTTCGTCCGGGCGGCCACCGCCGCCGGCGTCCCCATCACGATCGCCAAGGGCGACGGCACCCCGGTCAACGCCGCCTCCATGCTGGCCGTGCTGGGCCTCGGCGCCCAGGGCGGCGAGGAGGTCGTCCTCGCCTCCGACGCGGACGATGCCGAGGTCGCGCTCGACCGGCTGGCGAAGCTGGTGGCGGAGGGCCTCGAGGAGCTTCCCGAGACCGTCTGATCCCCCCTCTGATTCACAGGTGATTCCCGTGTGAATCAAGGATTCGACACGGCGGGGCCGCGGTGACCATTACGGTCACCGCGGCCCCGCTGTTTTTCCGTTTCCATCCCGACTCGGAGTACCGAGAACCGGGCGCCGCGAAACCGCGCCGGGAATTCCCGAGAGTTGTATACGGGATCGCTGTTAATTCCGGCCGCTCGCCGTGTTTACGGAATGTTTCGAAGCCCTCACCGGGGTGGGGCGGCGCTGCCGGTATTCCGCCAGCGCGCGCTCGGTGTGCGCCGCGGCGAGCGCCCGCGCCCGGTCGGCGTCGCCGCGCGCCACCGCGTCCACCAGCGCGCCGTGCTCCGCCCAGGACTCCACGGCCCGCGCGGCCGGGTCGGGGCGCCGGGCGCCCCCGGGCGGTGCGGGCTGCGGCGCGGGAGCGGCCGCGTACACCCACACGGTCTTGCGGCGCAGCTGGACGAGCATCGCGGCCAGGCTCGGGCTGCCGGACGCCTGGGCGAGCGTCTCGTGGAACCAGTCGCCCAGCGGCCGCAGTTCACCGAGCCGGCCGTGCTGGGCCCGCTCCCGGCCGAGCCGGACCAGCCCGCGCAGCACCTTCAGATGGGCCTCGGTGCGGCGCTGTGCGGCCCGTGCGGCGCCCAGCGGCTCCAGCAGCGCCCGGATGTCCAGCAGATCGGCCGCCTCGCGCTCGGAGGGCTGGGCGACGCAGGCACCCGCGTGTCGGCGGGTCGTCACGAAGCCCTCGGACTCCAGGGTGCGCAGGGCCTCTCGGACCGGCACCCGCGAGACGCCGTAGCGCCGGGCGAGAAGTTCCTCGGTGAGCCGGCTGCCGGGCTGATATGTGCCGGAGACGATGTCGTCGCGAATCGCCGTACACACCGCATGCGCCGAAATCCGGCGACCGCTCTGGACCGCGGTCGTATCCCCGCTCACTTCCGGTCCCACATTGTCGAACCTCCGCCTTAACGCCCGCGAAACGCATCCATGGAACGCGCATTGAACGACTCTATTCCAATCGGACGTCATTTCCGATGGCGGAGTGCATTTCATGGATATTTTTTGGTCAGCCGGCGGCGCGGCACGCCGAAGGCCCCGTCCGGGGGACGGGGCCTTCTCGGATTCTCGCGGGACCGCGGGCGTGCGCGGAGTCCCGCGAGGTCAGACGTTGACGCCGTGCGAGCGCAGATACGCCAGGGGGTCGATGTCCGAGCCGTAGTCCGGGCTGGTGCGGGCCTCGAAGTGCAGATGCGGTCCGGTGACGTTGCCGGTGGCGCCCGACAGGCCGATCTGCTGGCCGGGGGTGACCTTCTGGCCGACCGAGACGCTGATCGACGACAGGTGGCCGTACTGGGTGTAGGTGCCGTCGTTCATCTTGATGACGACGTTGTTGCCGTAGGAGCCGCCCCAGCCCGCCTCGACGATCTCGCCCATGCCCACGGAGTGCACCGAGGTGCCGGAGGAGGCGTGGAAGTCGATGCCGGTGTGGCTGCCGGAGGACCACAGACCGCTGGCCGCCTCGTAGCCGGTGGAGACGTAGGAGCCGCCGATCGGCGTCTCGAAGGTGTTGAGGCGCTTGCGCTCGGCCTCGCGCGCCGCGCGCTCCTTGGCCTCGCGCTCGGCCTTGGCCTTCTTCGCCGCGGCCTCCGCCTTTCTGGCGGCCTCCTGGCGGGCGATCGCCTCCGCCTTGGCCTTGGCGGCGGCCTGCTCGGCGGCGGTCTCCTGGGACTGCGCCTGGGCCTCGATGTGGTCCGCGATCCCGTCGCCGATCACGATCGCCTGGGTCAGACCGGTCTGCTGGGGGCTGGGGCCGGTGTCGGCCGCGAACGCCTGTCCGGTGATCCCGGCGACGACGCCCGAGGCGACGGTGGTGATGCCCACGACGTTCGCGCCGGTGCGGACGTTGATCTTGGTGGTGCGGCGGTGTTTCCCGGTGGCAGTGCGGGTGGACGCCATGCTGAGGCGCACTCCTTTCCTTCCTTCTCGCCTACCGGGTTAGCTGACGGGTTCGGAGCAGGAAGGTCTCCTACGGACTCCTCCCCCGGCCGGGGAAGGCGCCCGATTCACCCCTGGGGACGTGTGGGTCCCCGGCTCCCCTGGCTCGCGCCGTACGGGGACTCGGCGATGACTGTCCGTGCCGCGGGTGCGGCGGGTTGCTGGCGAACAGCCGGACTGACGCTAAACGGGCCCGCTTTCGATCACCAAACGGTTCCGGTTTTTTGTTGCTCTCGCCACAAACCAAACAAGCTGTCACTCCCGCAAATCGGGCATGAAGGAAGGACCCCGGCACCTTTACGGGGCCAGGGTCCTTCCGCTGTGAGCTCGTTGACGGGACCGGCTGCCGGATCGTCAGCGGACCCGGATCGTCAGTGAGCCGGCCGGATCGCCGGTTCTTGGTCCGGATCCGGCCAACCGGCCAACTCCGGGCGGCTCAGCCGGAGATGACGCGCACCTCGCCGATGCCCAGCGCCCGGACCGGCTCCTCGATCGCCGAGGCGTCCCCGACCAGCACCGTGACCAGCCGGTCCGCCGGGAAGGCGGACACCACCGCAGCGGTCGCCTCCACCGTGCCGGTCTCCGCGAGGCGGGCGTACAACTGCGCCTGGAAATCGTCCGGAAGGTGCTGCTCGACCTGGTCGGCGAGAGTGCCCGCGACGGACGCCGCCGTCTCGTACTTCAGCGGGGCGACGCCCACCAGGTTCTGCACCGCGACATCGCGCTCCTCGTCGGTGAGCCCCTCCTCCTTCAGCGTGCGCAGCACCTTCCAGAGGTCCTCCAGCGCGGGCCCGGTGACCTCGGTGGCCACCGAGCCGCTGATCGCCAGCATGGCGGCGCCCGCGGAGCCGCCCGAGGGCGCCGGGGGCGCGGAGCGCAGCACCTGGCCGAAGGCGCGCACCCCGTAGGTGTAGCCCTTCTCCTCGCGCAGCACACGGTCGAGGCGGGAGGTGAGGGTGCCGCCGAGGCAGTACGTGCCGAGCACCTGCGCGGGCCAGACCCGGTCATGGCGGTCGGCGCCGACGCGCCCGATGAGCAGCTGGGTCTGCACCGCGCCAGGCCGGTCGACGATCACCACACGGCCGAGGTCGTCCGCGACGATCGGGGGAACCGTGCGCGGCGCGCCCGCCCCACCCGTCCAGGCGCCCAGGGTGTCGGCGAGCGCCCCGTCGAGGTCGACCCCGGTGAGGTCGCCCACGATGACGGCGGTCGCGGTGGAGGGGCGGACATGCGCCTCGTAGAAGGCCCGCACGGCCGCGGCGTCGATGCCCTCGATGGTCTCCTGGGTGCCCTGGCGCGGCCGGGACATCCGCGATTCGGCCGGGAAGAGGGCCGCGGAGAGGGCCATCGAGGCGCGGCGGGCCGGATTGGCCAGCTCATGGGGGATCTCGTCCAGCCGGTTGCGCACCAGCCGCTCGACCTCGCCGTCCGGGAAGGCGGGGGCGCGCAGTGCGTCGGCCAGCAGTCCGAGCGCCTTGGGCAGCCGGGAGACCGGGACCTCCAGGGAGACGCGGAGGCCGGGGTGGTCGGCATACGCATCCAGCGTGGCGCCGCAGCGCTCGAGCTCGGCGGCGAACTCCTCGGCGTCGTGCTTGTCGGTGCCCTCCGACAGGGCGCGCGCCATGATCGTGGCGACGCCTTCGAGCCCGGCCGGCTCGGCGTCCAGCGGCGCCTCCAGATTGATCTCGACGGCGACGACCTGCTGGCCGGGGCGGTGACAGCGCAGCACCGTAAGGCCGTTGGGCAGCTCACCGCGCTCGGGGGCCGGGAACGCCCACGGCTTGGGCGCACCGCCCTTGGGCTGCGGGTGGAAGGTCATGGTCGCGGTGACGGCGTCGCTCACTGGGCCGCCTCCCCTTCTGCGTCGGTCTCGGCGGCTTCGGCGGTGTCGGCTGCGTCCTCGGCGCCCTGGAGGGGCTCGTAGACCAGCACGGCGCGGTTGTCGGGGCGCAGCCGCGCCGCGGCCACGGCCCGCACCTCCTCGGCGGTGATGTCGAGCACCCGCTCCACGGCGGTCAGCGCCAGCTGCGGGTCGCCGAAGAGCACGGCGTACCGGCAGAGCTCGTCGGCCCGGCCACCGACCGTGGCCAGCCGGTCCAGCCACTCGCGCTCGATCTGCGCCTGCGCCCGCTCCATCTCCTGCGGGGTCGGCCCCTCCTCGGCGAAGCGGGCCAGCTCCTCGTCCACGGCGGTCTCGATGGCCGGCACCTCGACACCGCCGGAGGTCTTCACGTCCAGCCAGCCCAGCGAGGGGGCGCCGGACAGCCGCAGCAGGCCGAATCCGGCGGCCACGGCGGTGCGGTCGCGGCGCACCAGGCGGTTGTGGAGCCGGGAGGACTCCCCGCCGCCGAGGACGGTCAGCGCCAGATCGGCGGCGTCGGCCTCACGGGTGCCGTCGTGCGGCAGCCGGTAGGCGGCCATCAGGGCACGGGCCGGGACCTCCTCCTCCACGACCTCGCGCAGCTGGTCGCCGATCACCTCCGGGAGCGTGCCGTCGCGGGGCGGCCGCTTGCCGTCGTGGGAGGGAATGGAGCCGAAGTACTTCTCGATCCAGGCGAGCGTCTGCTCGGGGTCGATGTCGCCGACGATCGACAGCACGGCGTTGTTCGGGGCGTAGTAGGTGCGGAAGAACTCCCGCGCGTCCTCCAGGGAGGCCGCGTCCAGATCGGCCATGGAGCCGATCGGGGTGTGGTGGTACGGGTGGCCCTCGGGGTACGCCATGGAGACGAGCTTCTCGAAGGCGGTGCCGTACGGGACGTTGTCGTACCGCTGGCGGCGCTCGTTCTTGACGACGTCGCGCTGGTTCTCCAGGCTCTCCTCGTCCAGCGCGGTCAGGAGGGACCCCATCCGGTCGGCCTCCAGCCACAGGGCGAGCTCGACCTGGTGGGCGGGCATGGTCTCGAAGTAATTGGTGCGCTCGAAGCTGGTCGTGCCGTTGAGCGAGCCGCCGGCCCCCTGCACCAGCTCGAAGTGGCCGTTGCCGGTCACCTGCGCCGAGCCCTGGAACATCAGGTGCTCGAAGAGGTGAGCCAGGCCGGTGCGCCCCTTGACCTCATGGCGCGAGCCGACGTCGTACCACAGACAGACCGCGGCGACCGGGGTCAGATGGTCCTCGGAGAGCACCACGCGCAGGCCATTGGCCAGGCGGTGCTCGGTCGCTTTCAGGCCGCCGGAGCCGGCCTGCTGCGTGGCCGTGTGACCCATGGGCATGTACGTCCCTTCGATCGCGTGATGGAGCGCGTGCCAGCCGCATGCGCAGCGCTTCTGTCACTGTATGCAAGGGGACGGACATCTGGCGAAGTTCCGGTCCGTTCCCGTCCTCCCGAGCTGCCGCGAACCGTTTCCGCAGCCTCTCCGGCGCCGCGCGGCGCCCTTCGAGGGGCCGTCACACGGGGCCGCCGGACCCGGTTTCGGGACCCGCTCCGGCCCTTGCGACCCCGGGCCGTTCCACACTTGTCGGCGGCCCGGGCCACAATGGTCCGCGTCAGATCCCGCATCGGCAGTTGAAGGAGCCGCAAGCGCGATGGCCCGCCGCAGCACGAAGACCCCGCCGCCGGACGACTTCGAGGAGCGCATCCTCGACATCGACGTCGTCGACGAGATGCAGGGCTCCTACCTCGAGTACGCCTACTCGGTCATCTACTCGCGCGCGCTGCCCGACGCCCGAGACGGGCTGAAGCCCGTGCACCGCCGCATCCTCTACCAGATGAACGAGATGGGGCTGCGCCCCGAGCGCGGCTTCGTCAAGTGCGCCCGCGTCGTCGGTGAGGTGATGGGAAAGCTCCATCCGCACGGCGACGCGTCGATCTATGACGCGCTGGTGCGCATGGCGCAGCCGTTCTCCATGCGCCTGCCGATGGTCGACGGCCACGGGAACTTCGGCTCCCTGGGCAACGACGACCCGCCCGCCGCGATGCGGTACACCGAGTGCCGGATGGCGTCGGCGACCTCGCTGATGACGGAGTCGATCGACGAGGAAACGGTCGACTTCTCACCGAACTACGACGGCAGTGAGCAGGAGCCGGTCACCCTCCCCGCCGCCTATCCGAACCTGCTGGTCAACGGCACGTCCGGGATCGCGGTCGGCATGGCGACCAATATGCCGCCGCACAACCTCGGCGAGGTCATCGCCGCCGCCCGCCATCTCATCAGGCACCCGGGCGCGGACCTCGACACCCTGATGCGCCATGTGCCGGGCCCCGATCTGCCGACCGGTGGCCGGATCGTCGGCATGAGCGGCGTCCGGGACGCGTACGAGACCGGGCGCGGCACCTTCAAGATCCGCGCCACGGTGGCCGTGGAGGACGTGACGCCCCGCCGCAAGGGCCTGGTCGTCACCGAGCTGCCCTTCGCCGTGGGACCCGAGAAGGTCATCTCCAAGATCAAGGACATGGTCGGCGCGAAGAAGCTGCAGGGCATCGCGGACGTCAAGGACCTCACCGACCGCGAGCACGGGCTGCGGCTGGTCATCGAGATCAAGAACGGCTTCAACCCCGAGGCCGTGCTGGAGCAGCTCTACAAGCTCACGCCGATGGAGGAGTCCTTCGGCATCAACAACGTGGCGCTGGTGGACGGCCAGCCGCTCACGCTGGGGCTGAAGGAGCTGCTGGAGGTCTATCTCGACCACCGCTTCAACGTGGTCCGGCGGCGCAGCGAGTTCCGGCGTACCAAGCGGCGCAACCGGCTGCACCTGGTCGAGGGTCTGCTGGTGGCCCTCCTCGACATCGACGAGGTCATCCGCCTCATCCGGCAGAGCGACAACGCGGCGGAGGCCAAGCGGTCCCTCATCGAGCGCTTCGGCCTCTCCGAGGTCCAGACGCAGTACATCCTGGACACTCCGCTGCGCCGGCTGACCAAGTTCGACCGGCTGGAGCTGGAGTCGGAGCGCGACCGGCTCAACACCGAGATCGAGGAGCTGACCCGGATCCTCGACTCCGACGCCGAGCTGCGCAAGCTGGTCTCCGGCGAACTGGCCACGGTGGCCAAGAAGTTCGGCACCCCGCGCCGGACGGTGCTGCTGGAGTCGTCGAACGCACCGGTGACCGCGGTGCCGCTGGAGGTCGCGGACGACCCCTGCCGGGTGCTGCTGTCCTCCACCGGGCTGCTGGCCCGTACCGCCGACGGCGAGCCGTTCCCGGTCGAGGGGAAGGCCAAGCGCGCCAAGCACGATGTGATCCTCTCGGCGGTCCCGGCGACGGCCCGGGGATCCGTGGGGGCGGTGACCTCGACCGGGCGGCTGCTGCGGCTCACGGTGATCGACCTCCCGATGCTCCCGGAGTCGGCCGGGCCGCCCAATCTGGCGGGAGGAGCGCCCATCGCCGAGTTCCTCTCCCTGGAGGAGGGCGAGGAGCTGATCTGCCTCACCACCCTGGACGAGTCCTCACCGGGGCTCGCGATCGGCACGGAGCAGGGCGTTGTCAAACGCGTGGTCCCCGACTACCCGGCCAACAAGGACGAGTTGGAGGTCATCGGCCTCAAGGAGGGCGACCGGATCGTGGGCGCGGTGGAACTGCGCACCGGCGAGGAGGATCTGGTCTTCATCACCGACGACGCCCAGCTGCTGCGCTACGCGGCGAGCCAAGTGCGGCCGCAGGGACGCGCCGCGGGCGGTATGGCGGGCGTCAAGCTCGCCTCCGGCGCCAAGGTGATCTCGTTCACGGCCGTCGACCCGGCGAGCGACGCGGTGGTCTTCACGATCGCGGGCTCGAGCGGCACGCTCGATGACTCGGTACAGCAGTCGGCCAAGCTCACCCCCTTCGACCAGTACCCGCGCAAGGGCCGGGCCACGGGCGGGGTGCGCTGCCAGCGGTTCCTGAAGGGCGAGGACATCCTGGTCCTGGCCTGGGCGGGCGCGACCCCGGCCCGCGCGGCGGGGGCGAACGGAACCCCGGCGGCGCTGCCGGAGATCGACCCGCGCCGGGACGGCTCGGGTGAGCCGCTCGCCAAGCCGGTGACGGTGGTGGCCGGGCCGGTGTAGCCCGGCACGAACAGGACGAGCGCGCAGCAGGGGCGCGGCACCGCGAGGGTGCCGCGCCCCTTGCCGTTCACGGGCCCCTGCGGCTTTCGCGGGCACCCTCACCGTTCACAGGCCCCCGCGGCGTTCACAGGCCCCCGCGGCGTTCACGGGCGCCCACGGCGTTCACAGGCACCCGCGCCGATCACTCCCCTGGCCCCGGCGCCCTGGGACGGCGGAAGGCTTACGGAAGGCCCCGACCCTCGCGGGCGGCGGAAGGTCACGGCACACGTGTCAGTGGCCGCTGCCGTTGCGCCGGGCGCGCAGCTGCCGGAGGGCGAGGCGCGCACCGGCGTGGCCGCGGTCCGCCGCCCGCCGGAAGTGCCGCTCCGCCTCGGCCAGCTCACCGCGGTCCAGGTGGACGGTGCCGAGCACCACCATGGCCGAGAGGTCACCCGTCGCGGCGGCCTTGCCGAGCCAGTGGACCGCCTCGGCGTACGCGCCCCGCTCGCCCAGCCCGATGCCGTAGACGGTCATCCCCCGCGGATCACCGGCCTCGGCCGCCTTACGGGCGAGCGATTCGGGAATCGGCCGCCCCTCGTCGTAGGCCGCCCTCACCATCGCCCTCAGCCCGGGGTCCAGCGAGCGCGCCCCGCGTCTCCCCCGGCGCCTGCGCCATCGCGCCCATAAACCGCCCATATCCGCCCCCTCCACCCCCGAAGCGCCATTGTCGCGCCTGGCTCCCACCCCATGGAACGGCAGGCACACGGCGGGATGCGGACTGCCACCCTCCGCCGCTTGCGGACCGTAAGGCGCCCATGCGGCTCCCGCCGCTCGTTCTTCCGGGGGCTCCGGTGCGCACGCACGGCGCGCGCTCACGGCTCCGGCGCGCACTATCGATCAAGAGAGGTTAGGCTTACCTTCGTGAGCACGTGCGCGACCGCTTCCCGCGACCTGTCCGAGCCGCTCGCCGGGACGGCGGCCACCGCCCCCACCTGGCTGCTGGTGGAACAGCCCGGGCCCTGGGGCACCGAGGCCCTCACCGCCAGCAGGCTCGACAGGGCCCTCGGACGCGCGCTGGAGCACGCCACCGAGGACACCGGCGTACGGGTCGCGCTGATCCGCCGCCCCGGCCGTCACGCCGATCTGCACACCGGCGCGCGGCACCGGGTCTTCGTGGCCCACACCCGGCCCGGCCGCTCCTGGATCCGCACCACCGCCCTCGACGACCCCGCACGGCTGCTCGGCCTGGACTTCGCCGCGCTGGGCGCGGGCGACCCCGGCGGGCTCACCCTGCGCCCCCACGACCCCGCGGCCTGGGAGGAGTACACCGGCGATCCGCTGGTGCTGGTGTGCACCAACGGCAAGCGCGACCGCTGCTGCGCCCTCCTCGGCCGCCCGCTGGCCGGTGAGCTGGCCGCCTCCGGTGTCCACGGCACCTGGGAGATCACTCATATCGGCGGCCATCGCTTCTCCCCCACCCTCGTCGTGCTGCCGCACGGCTACACCTACGGCCGTGCCACCGCGCAAGGCGTCAAGGACGTCATCGAGGCGCTGCGGCAGGGCCGGGTGGTCACCGAGGGCTGCCGTGGCCGCTCCGCCTGGGAGCGCCCCGGCCAGGCGGCGGAGCTGGCCGTCCGCGAGCTGACCGGCGAGGACGGGGCGGACGCGCTGACCGTCGCGGGGACCGAGGGCGAGGCCCCGGTCTGGTCGGTGACCGTCGCGCACCGCGACGGCCGGGCCTGGCGGGTGAGCGTCGCGCAGGTCGCCACGGCGCCGCCGCGGCCGGAGAGCTGCGGCTTGCCGCTGGGCTCCCCGGCCCGGATGGAGGTCGTCGGGATCCGGGCCGCGAGGCAGCCCGCGCATGGCGTACGGGCGATGGCCGCCGGCCGCCTCTGAGCCCACGCCCCGCGCCCGTGGCACTCCGAGATCGCCGCCCCTCTCTGACACGCCATGCCACCCCGGGATCGCCGCTCCCGGCCCCCTCCCCGGGGTCCTGACGCGGCCCCTCCGGCCCGCCCTTGGTTACCCTTCGTTGCCATGAGCGCCGCGATACCGCCGGGGCAGACAGCCACGGCCACAAGGTGGCGCATCGGCTGGCCCCGACGCGTCTTCTCCCAGGTCCTGCTGATGCAGCTGGCCATCGCCACGGGTGTCACCGTGCTCGCGACCGGCCTCTTCCTCGCGCCGCTCAGCGACCACCTCGACGACCAGGCCATGCGCCGCGCCCTCGCCATCGCCCAGACCACGGCCGCCGAGCCCCGGCTGGCCGAGGCGCTCCAGCACACCCGGCCCACCCCCGACGGACCCGTGCAGACCGAGGCGGAGCGCATCCGCCGGGCGACCGGCGCCGAATACGTCGTGATCATGGATCGGCGCGGGGTGCGCTGGTCGCACACCTCCCCGGGCGAGATCGGGAAGCATGTCTCCACCGACCCCACCGACGCCATCGAGGGCCGGGAGATCATGGAGATCGACGAGGGCACCCTCGGCCGCTCGGCCCGCGGCAAGGTGCCGCTGCGCGCCGAGAGCGGCCGTATCGTGGGCGCCGTCTCGGTGGGCATCTCCTACGAGAGCGTGCGCGCCCGGCTCGTCGCCTCGGTCCCGGAGATGCTCGCCTACGCGGGCGGCGCGCTCGCCGTCGGCGCCCTGGCGGCGTATGTGGTCGCCCGCCGGCTCCAGCGACGCACCCATGATCTGGCCTTCTCCGATATCTCCGCGCTGCTCGCCGAGCGCGAGGCGATGCTCCACGGCATCCGGGAAGGCGTCGTCGCCCTCGACGCCCACGGCCGCATCCGGCTGGTCAACGACGAGGCGCAGCGGCTGCTGGATCTGTGCCCCGAGGACACCGGCCGGCCCCTGGAGGCGGTGCTCGCCCCGGGCCGTACGACCGGTGTGCTGTCCGGCCGGGTCACCGGCGCCGATCTGCTGACCGTCAGCGGCGGCCGGGTGCTGGTCGCCAACCGGATGCCGACGGACGACGGCGGTGCGGTGGTCACTCTCCGCGACCGCACCGAACTGGAGCGGCTGGGCCGCGAGCTGGACGGCACCCGGGGGCTGATCGACGCCCTGCGGGCGCAGGACCATGAGCACGCCAACCGGATGCACACCCTCCTGGGCCTGCTCGAACTCGAACTGCACGACGAGGCGGTGGAGTTCATCACCGAGGCGATCGGGGTGCACCGGGCCACCGCCGAGCAGGTCACCGAGCGGGTGCACGATCCGCTGCTGGCCTCCCTGCTGGTCGGCAAGGCCACGGTCGCCACCGAACGCGGGGTCTCGCTGTCCGTCGCCGAGGACAGCCTGCTGCCCAACCGGCTGGTGGACCCGCCGGGGCTGGTGACGATCGTCGGCAATCTCATCGACAACGCCCTGGACGCGGCGGTCGGTTCGCGGGAACCGCACGTCGAGGTGGAGCTGTGCGCGGACGACCGTACGGTGCTGCTGCGGGTGTCCGACACCGGCCCCGGGATCCCCGCCGACCGGCGCGATGTGGTCTTCACCGAGGGCTGGTCGACCAAGGAGCCGCCCGCGCACGGCAAACGCGGCATAGGGCTCGCGCTGGTCCGCCGCCTGGCCGGACGCCAGGGTGGCAGCGTCCGCGTGTCCGACCGCGAGGGCGGGGGCGCGGAGTTCACCGTCGTCCTCCCCGAGGCACTGACCGAACAGCCGGCCGGGACGCCGCTGACCGCGACAGGAGAGCCGCGATGACCCTTGGATCCGGACCGGGCGGACTCCTGGAGGTGCTGGTCGTGGACGACGACGTCCGGGTGGCCCGGGTCAACGCCGCGTACGTCGGAAAGGTGGCCGGTTTCCGTGTCGCGGGGCAGGCGCACTCCGCCGCCGAGGCGCTGGCCGTCCTGGAGACCACCCCCGTCGACCTGGTGCTGCTCGACCACTATCTGCCGGATGAGACGGGGCTGTCGCTGGTGCGGCGGCTGCGGCAGCTCGGCCACCACACCGACATCATCATGGTGACCGCGGCCCGCGATATCGCGACCGTCCAGGCGGCGATGCGCCATGGTGCGCTGCAGTACCTGGTCAAGCCCTTCACCTTCGCGGGGCTGCGCGCCAAGTTGGGGGGGTACGCGGCGCTGCGCCGTGCGCTGGAGGGCGACGGCGAGGCCGGACAGGACCAGGTGGACCGGATCTTCGGCGCCCTGGGCGGCGCCTCGGCCGGCCCCGCCGAGCTGCCCAAGGGCCACTCGGCACTCACCGCCGATCTCGTACGGGAGGTGCTGCGGGGCGCCGAGGGCCCGCTGTCCGCGCAGGAGGTGGCCGAGCGCTCCTCGCTCAGCCGGCAGACCGCGCAGCGCTATCTGAAGCTGCTGGAGCGCACCGGGCGGGTGCGGCTCAGCCTCAAATACGGCGAGACCGGCCGTCCCGAGCACCGGTATGTGTGGGTCTGAGCCCCGCCCTTAACCCCTGCCCGTCAGGCCGCGCCCGCCCCGGTGAGGGCCCGCACCTCCGTCTCGGCGTGCTTGGCGGCATGGCCGGGGACGTCGGCGGGCGCGGGTGAGGTGACCGTCCCGAGCCAGCCCGCGAGGAACCCGAGGGGCACCGAGACCAGGCCCGGGTTCTGCAGCGGGAAGAGGTGGAAGTCCACCCCCGAGAAGATCGCGTGCGGGCCACCGGAGACCACCGGGGAGAGCACCACCAGCACCACCGCCGGAAGCAGCCCCCCGTAGACCGACCACACCGCGCCGCGCGCGGTGAACCGCCGCCAGAACAGCGAGTACAGCAGCACCGGGAGGTTCGCCGACGCGGCGGCGGCGAACGCGAGCCCCACCAGGAACGCCACATTGAGGTCGTCGGCGAGCAGCCCGAGCCCGATCGCGGCCGCCCCGATGCCCACCGCGGCGATCCGCGCGACCACCACTTCGCCGCGCGGTGTGCGGCCCGCCCGTCGGCTCAGCGAGCCATACAGGTCATGGGCGACGGAGGCCGAGGAGGCGAGGGTGATCCCGGCGACGACGGCGAGGATGGTGGCGAAGGCGATGGCGGCGACGACCGCGAACAGCACCGTGCCCCCGGTCGATCCGGCGCCGCCGCCGAGGTCGAGCGCGAGCAGCGGAACGGCCGTGTTCCCGGCCGCGTTGGAAGCCCGTACGGCGTCGGTGCCCAGCACGGCGGCCGCGCCGAAGCCGAGCACGATCGTCATCAGGTAGAAGCCGCCGATCAGCCCGATGGACCAGATCACCGAGCGGCGGGCGGCGCGGGCGGTGGGCACGGTGTAGAAGCGCGAGAGGATGTGCGGCAGCCCGGCGGTGCCCAGCACCAGGGCCAGGCCGAGGCTCACGAAGTCCAGCCGGGCGGTCCAGCCGCCGCCGTATGTGAGGCCGGGGGCGAGGAAGTCCACGCCGTGTCCGCTGTTCCGCGCCGCGGTGCTGAGCAGGGCGTCGAGATCGCCGCGGAAGCGGATGAGCACCAGGGTGGTCAGCGCGATCGCCCCGCCCATCAGCAGCGCGGCCTTCACGATCTGGATCCAGGTCGTGGCCCGCATCCCGCCCAACGCCACGAAGACCACCATCAGGGTGCCCACGCCGATCACCGTCCAGGCGCGGGCACGGCCGCCCGTCTCCCCGATCAGCAGGGCGACCAGACTGCCCGCGCCGACCATCTGGGCCACGAGATAGAGCACACAGACCGTGACCGAGGAGACGCCCGCGGCGATCCGGACCGGGCGCTCCCGCATCCGGGCGGCCAGCACATCGGCCAGGGTGAACCGGCCGCAGTTGCGGACGAGTTCGGCCACCAGCAGCAGGACCACCAGCCAGGCCACGAAGAAGCCCACGCAGTAGAGCACCCCGTCGTAGCCGAAGAGCGCGATGAGCCCGGAGATGCCGAGGAAGGAGGCGGCGGACATGTAGTCACCCGCGATGGCGAACCCGTTCTCCATCGGGGAGAACAGCCGCCCACCCGCGTAGAACTCCTCCGGTGAGCCGTGCCGCCGGCGCCCCGCCCAGGTGGTGATCCCCAAGGTGGCCGCCACGAAGACGGCGAAGAGCAGCAGCGCCAGGCTCTGCTGATCGCCGGTCACCGGCCGCGCCCCCGCATCATCTCCTGCGTCACCCAGCGCAGTTCGAGCGCGACCCGGTCCCGGCGCAGCCGTGCGTGCCGGGCGTACGCCCAGGTCAGCAGGAAGGTGGTGGCGAACTGCCCGAGCCCCGCGACCATCGCCACATTGAGCGTGCCGACGACCGGGCGGGCCATCAGACCGGGGGCGGTGGTCGCCGCGACGACATAGGCGAGGTACCAGAGGAGGAACGCGGCTACCGCCGGGAACACGAACCGGCGGTAGCGCCGGCGCACCTCCTGGAAGGCGGCGCTGCCGTGCACCTCCGTGTAGACCTCCCGGGCGGCGGGCGGACGCGCGCGCCGAGCTCCGCTGTCCGTGTCGTCCGGCTCGCCCCAGCCGGACGCGAGCGTGTCGTACCACGGATCTTCCACCCGCGCCGCTCCCGTATCGCGAGCGTTGTGCATGTCCACCCCGAACACTCCTTGTTCACTGCCGCATTCGCCGCGTGACCAAGGATGGGCAGATCAGAAAGATCCAGGACCCTTCAATACCGGACGTTCACCCCATCAGGTGACTCAGGTGATGAACAGCCCGGAATCGGCACTCCAGGCGCGAGCCGGGCGGGAAAACGCCGACGGGGCCTCCCGGGTGGGAGACCCCGCCGAACCGGCCGCGGCGACAGGCCGGGCGTCAGACGTCGATGCGCGACCGGTCCAGAGTCGCCGCCGAGTTGGTGATGAACTCCTTACGGGGAGCGACCTCATTGCCCATGAGCAGGTCGAAGGCGCGCTCGGCGGCCTCCAGGTCGCTGATGTTGATGCGCCGCAGGGTGCGGTGGCGCGGGTCCATCGTGGTCTCCGCGAGCTGGTCGGCGTCCATCTCGCCCAGACCCTTGTAGCGCTGGATGCCGTCCTTGTAGCGGACCTCGCGGCGCTGGAGGTCCAGCAGCGTCTCCTGGAGCTCCTGGTCGGAGTAGGTGTAGACGTACTTGCTCTGCCCCCGCTTGGGGTTCACCAGCTCCACCCGGTGCAGCGGCGGCACCGCCGAGAAGACCCGTCCCTGCTCGACCATCGGCCGCATATAGCGCTGGAAGAGGGTCAGCAGCAGACAGCGGATGTGCGCGCCGTCGACATCGGCGTCGGCGAGGAAGATCACCTTGCCGTAGCGCGCCTGGTCGATGTCGAAGGTCCGGCCCGATCCGGCCCCTATCACCTGGATGATCGCGCCGCACTCGGCGTTCTTGAGCATGTCCGAGATCGACGACTTCTGCACATTCAGGATCTTGCCGCGGATCGGCAGCAGCGCCTGGAACTCGGAGTTCCGGGCCAGCTTGGCCGTACCCAGCGCCGAGTCCCCCTCGACGATGAACAGCTCGCTGCGGCCCACGTCGTCGCTGCGGCAGTCGGCCAGCTTCGCGGGCAGCGAGGAGGACTCCAGCGCGGTCTTACGGCGCTGCGCCTCCTTGTGCTGGCGGGCCGCGATGCGCGTACGGGCCGCGGCCACGACCTTCTCCAGGACGGCGCGGGCCTGCTGCTTGGCATCCCGCTTGGAGGAGGTCAGGAACTCCTTGAGCTCCTTGGAGACCACATTGGCCACGATCCGGGAGGCCGCCGAGGTGCCCAGCACCTCCTTGGTCTGGCCCTCGAACTGCGGCTCGGCCAGCCGGACGGTCACCACCGCCGTCAGGCCCTCCATGGCGTCGTCCTTGACGACGTCGTCCTCGGCGACGCGCAGCAGCTTGGCGGAGCGCAGCGCCTCGTTGACCGTCCTGGCGATCGCGCGCTCGAAGCCGGCGACGTGGGTGCCGCCCTTGGGGGTCGCGATGATGTTGACGAACGACTTCACGGTCGCGTCGTATCCGGTGCCCCACCGCAGCGCGATATCGACGCCCAGGTCGCGGGTGACCTCGGTCGGCGTCATATGGCCGCGCTCGTCGAGGACCGGCACGGTCTCCTTGAAGTTGCCCTGCCCGGACAGCCGCAGCACATCGCAGACGGCCTTGTCCTGGGCGAGGTACTCGCAGAACTCGCTGATGCCCCCGTCGTAACGGAAGGTCTCCTCGACCGGCCCCTCCCGCCCCTCCAGGGCCCGCTCGTCCCGGACGACCAGGGTCAGCCCCGGCACCAGGAACGCGGTCTGCCGGGCGCGGGCGTACAGCGTCTCCAGGGAGAGCTTGGCGTCCTTGAGGAAGATCTGGCGATCCGCCCAGTAGCGGATGCGGGTGCCGGTGCGGGTCTTGGGGACCCTCTTGCCCTTGAGGAGGCCGCTGGACGGGTCGAACGGGGCGTCCGGCCCGGATTCGGTGAAGATCCCGGGGACGCCGCGGCGGAAGCTGATCGCGTGGGTCTTGGCGTCGCGGTCCACCTCCACGTCGAGACGGGCGGACAGCGCGTTCACCACGGAGGCGCCGACGCCGTGCAGGCCGCCGGAGGCCGCGTACGAGCCGCCGCCGAACTTTCCGCCGGCGTGCAGCTTGGTCATCACGACCTCGACGCCGGACAGCCCTGTCTTGGGCTCGACGTCCACCGGGATCCCCCGGCCGTTGTCGCGCACCTCCACCGAGCCGTCGTCGTGGAGGATCACCTCGATGTGATCGCAGAAGCCGCCCAGGGCCTCGTCCACCGAGTTGTCGATGATCTCCCAGAGGCAGTGGCTGAGTCCACGGCTGTCGGTCGAGCCGATGTACATGCCAGGGCGCTTGCGCACTGCCTCGAGCCCCTCGAGGACGAGAAGGTGCCGCGCGGTGTAGTTGGAGCCGCCCCGGTCTGCTCCGGTCAGCAGCGCAGTGGACGGCACGGACGTGTCGGCGGTCACGCGGTTCGCTCCTCGCTGAATTTCTGGTTGGCCCAGCTGTGGGCACGATGGTGGCATGGTCGCCCGTCAGAGCGTACCGAGGCCTGATAGAGCCTTTGTGCCGCCACCCGTTGAAACGTCCATGCTAGTCGCACCGGCCACCGTTTCGCTCGTACGTTCGATACTTGACGGCGGTGACGCACACATCACGTTCCCTTTCAGGCATGAACCATTTAGGCTCCGGGCACGTCATCATTCACAACCGGCAACCCGGCCGGGAGCGTGAACCAGACAAACGACTCGATACACCAAAGCTAGGCAATACGGCTCATTCGCCGCCAAACGTCACCATCCGGCCTACTCAGAAGCAATTTTTGGGAAAAAGCCACGAGCGGGAACGATTTCAGGCTGGTTGGATGTTGACCCTGGTACGACAGCTCGTCGAGCTAGAGAAGAGGCGACGTGACTACTGTTCTGACCCCCGCGAGCCCGTTGACGGCCGCTGACCGCTGCGACCGCTGCGGCGCCCAGGCGTACCTGCGCGTGGTGCTGATCAGCGGTGGTGAACTGCTCTTCTGTGCCCATCACGGGCGCAAGTTCGAGCCGGAACTCAAGAAGATCGCCGCGGAAATACAGGACGAGACCGAGCGGCTCACCGCAGCTCCGGCGTCCGCGTCCGACGACGAACGCTGACGCCTCACACCCACGACGACGAGCGACGCCGGTTCAGGGCCGGATCCCGGGCGGTCTGCCCCCGAGTGGGGCGGCCGCCCACGCTCGTTTCGTGGGCCCGTCCGCACAACCCCACGGGCCCTCCGGGGCTCCCTCCAGAATCCACCGCCATCACGGGGCTCGCCTCAGCCATGGGCCGCCACCAGATCGGCCACCGCCGAAATCCTCGTGTAGACACCGGGCCGCCCCGCCTCAGCACATCCGCTGCCCCAGGACACCAGGCCCACCAGCCGCCCCCGGGCGACCAGCGGCCCTCCGCTGTCCCCCTGGCAGGCGTCCCGGCCCCCGTCCGGCACCCCCGCGCAGACCATGGACCGCGGGTCATAGTCCCCCTCCGCGTTGCCCGGATAGGCGCGCTCACAGACCGTGTCGGCCAGCACCTGCACGGACGCCGTGCGCAGCGCCGACGCATAGCTGCCATCGCCCTGCGTATCGCCCCAGCCGTACACCGCGGCCTTTTCCCCCGGCCGGTACGCCCGGTCGCCGCTGCCCGCCATGGGGATGGTGTAGGGCGCCGGCACCGCGACCCCCAGGGTGAGCACCGCGATGTCCCCGGCCCTGTTGTCGCCCTCGTACGCCGGATTGACCCACACGCGCGCCGTCGGGTACTCCACCCCGTCGCTCTTCCGCAGGTCATTGCGGCCGATGATCACCCTGAGGTCATTGACCTGCCGCCAGTCCATGCCGAGCACCCCACGGCTCAGACAGTGGGCCGCCGTGACGACCGTCGTGGGCCCCACCACCGCCCCGCCGCAGAACTGGCCCGACCTCTTCTCCCCGAAGAGCGCACGGCTGGCCAGGGCCACCGTCCAGGGCGCCTCGACCGTACGGGCCGGATGCCCGCCGATCACGACACGGTCGGCCGTCGCCGGAGCGGGCGCGGTGAGCACCATCGCGAGCGCGGCGGCCAGCGGCACCACCAGGACGACGAGGAGCGAGCGGAGCGACGTACGCATGCAGCCTCCTGACCATACGGAGCGTCTCGCACACTCAGAGTTACCCCCTATGTCGCAAACCGCATCCCGAGTGGGCCAAGCGGGGAACACGGCGCCGCGGCACCGCGAAGGCCGGGCCCCTCGAGGGGCCCGGCCTTCGCGCTGTACCGCTTCGGTTTATGCGGCGGCGGTCCGCATCAGTCCAGGTAGTCGCGGAGGACCTGGGAGCGGGACGGGTGGCGCAGCTTCGACATCGTCTTGGACTCGATCTGACGGATGCGCTCACGCGTCACGCCGTAGACCTTGCCGATCTCGTCGAGGGTCTTCGGCTGGCCGTCGGTGAGGCCGAAGCGCATCGAGACCACGCCCGCCTCACGCTCGCTGAGCGTGTCGAGCACGGAGTGCAGCTGCTCCTGCAGCAGGGTGAAGCTGACCGCGTCGGCCGGGACGACCGCCTCGGAGTCCTCGATGAGGTCACCGAACTCGCTGTCGCCGTCCTCGCCCAGCGGGGTGTGCAGCGAGATCGGCTCACGGCCGTACTTCTGGACCTCGATGACCTTCTCGGGGGTCATGTCGAGCTCCTTGGCCAGCTCCTCCGGGGTGGGCTCACGGCCCAGGTCCTGGAGCATCTGGCGCTGGACGCGCGCCAGCTTGTTGATGACCTCGACCATGTGCACCGGGATACGGATGGTGCGGGCCTGGTCGGCCATGGCGCGGGTGATCGCCTGACGGATCCACCAGGTGGCGTACGTGGAGAACTTGTAGCCCTTGGTGTAGTCGAACTTCTCGACGGCGCGGATCAGACCGAGGTTGCCCTCCTGGATGAGGTCCAGGAAGAGCATGCCGCGGCCCGTGTATCGCTTGGCCAGGGAGACCACCAGACGGAGGTTGGCCTCCAGGAGGTGGTTCTTGGCGCGGCGGCCGTCCTCGGCGATGATCTCCAGCTCACGCTTGAGCTTGGGGGCCAGCTTGTCCGAGTTGGCGAGCTTGTCCTCGGCGAACAGACCGGCCTCGATGCGCTTGGCGAGCTCGACCTCCTGCTCGGCGTTGAGCAGCGGGACCTTGCCGATCTGCTTGAGGTAGTCCTTGACCGGGTCGGCCGTGGCACCGGCCGCGGCGACCTGCTGCGCTGGGGCGTCGTCCTCGTCCTCATCGGAGAGCACGAAGCCCGCGTTCTCGGGCTCGGCCTCGGCGCCCTCGGGACCGGGCTTGCCCGGTGCGGCCTCCTCGATGACCTCGTCGCCCTCGAGAAGCTCGTCGGTGACGTCCTTCTTGGCGGTGGTCTTCTTCGCGACCGTCTTCTTGGCGGCGGCGGTGGTCTTCTTGGCGACCGTCTTCTTGGCCGTGGCCTTCTTGGCGGCGGCCTTCTTCGCGGGGGACGCCGCGGCCTCATCGGCCGGGATATCGCCGGCGTCCGCCGATGGAATGGCCGGGGCTGTGGGGGCCTTCTTGGCGGTAACCGTCTTGGCCGCGACAGTCTTGGTGGCGGTGCGCTTTGCCGGGCTCTTCGCTGCGACGCTCTTGCGGGTGCGCTTGGGCGCTTCTGCGGCACTGACCATCAGCGTCACACCCTCCTCGTCGAGGATCTGGTTGAGGCTGCGCAGTACGTTCTTCCACTGGGTTGGCGGAATCTGGTCAGCCTCGAAGGCCCGGCGCACATCGTCGCCTGCGATCTGCCCCTCAGCCTTTCCCCGCTCGATGAGCGCCATGACAGACTCCGACTCGGCGATCTCCGGCGGGAGCGTACGGGATGTGCTGGCCGACACGAACAACCTCTCGGAACGTTGGAAACGGCTTCCGGCTCAGTCCGGTGGGGACCGGAGCCGACGACCGCCGGCAGGGATGAACCGACGGCGCGGGCGGAGTGCGGAGGAGTACAGCGTTACGAGCGACATCCGTATTCCCTCCGCGGCTGCCACCTCTTTAATCATCGCGCTACCCCAAAGAGCGTTACGCCCAATACTCGTGGCCCGAGTCACACCCCATAACGGTCTTAATGCCCATCCAACGGGACAGAAAACTCCCAGTCGCGCACCGATGGGAGTCGTACGGTGCCGACCGATCGGTCGCGCCGCGCCGCCGAACCCGCGGCGCGGGATCCGGCGACGCCCTCTCGTACGCCGTACGGCATCCATCGGGCCGGCACTCGCCGCCTACTGACACCGCCTTGCCGTACGTCGTACGCGGCACGCTCCGGGCGCCCGGGGATCCGGGCACCGGACGCGCCGACGGATCAGTGCTCGCGCGGCGCGGGCACCCCGACCTCGGCATGATCGAGATCCGGGTGGACGGTCAGCAGCTGGCGCATCGCCGCCTCGGACGCCGCGGCGTCGCCCTCGCCGATCGCCTCGACGATCCTGCGGTGGTGGGTGACTCCCGCCTCGCTGAGGCGGTCGCAGCCGGAGACGGGCGCCCCGGAGACGTGGAGCGCGGCGGCGACGATGCCCGCCAGGTGCTCCAGCATCCGGTTGCCCCCGACCTGCAGCAGCAGCCCGTGGAACTCGGCGTCGGCGCGGGAGAAGGTGAGGGTGTCACCCTGTGTCAGCGCATGGGTCATGATCTCGACCATGTCGGCGAGCCGCTGCT
Organism: Streptomyces sp. NEAU-YJ-81; assembly: GCF_017592595.1. Lineage (NCBI taxonomy): Bacteria > Bacillati > Actinomycetota > Actinomycetes > Kitasatosporales > Streptomycetaceae > Streptomyces > Streptomyces sp. NEAU-YJ-81. Next base: position 48,479 of record NZ_JAGFNO010000030.1, read on the forward strand.
GCACCTCCTCACGGCCGTGCCCGGCGGCGAGCCGGGCGGCCAGCGGCTCGATGGTCCAGCGCAGCTCGCACAGCTCGCGACGCTGGTCGTCGCGCTGTGGGCCGAACGCGCGCCACTCGATGATGTCCGGATCGAGCAGATTCCAGTCGCTGACCGGGCGGACCCGGGTGCCCACGTTGGGGCGGGCACTGACCAGGCCCTTGGCCTCGAGGACGCGCAGCGATTCCCGTACGACGGTGCGGGAGACCTCGAAGCGCTGTCCGATCTCCTCGGGGACGAGCGGACGGTCCGCACCCAGGTCGCCGGAGACGATCATCTGGCCCAGCTGCTGTACGAGTTGGCCGTGCAGCCCGCGGCCCCGGTTGCCGGCCGCGCGTCGGCCCACCCGGCCGATCTCTGCCTCGGCGCCGTCCCAGGAGGAGGGGGCGCTGCCGCGGCCGGCGCCGGGGGCGTCGGCGTAGGAGTAGCGGTCAAGCTCGCCCGAACCGGCCAGGCCGGAGTCGGCGGGGCGAGCCGCGGTCATCGTGGTGTGCGCAAGGGTACTCACGCATCCTTTGTCGGCGACGCCTCGGAAGCCCTTGAGGTCTTTGGTGAAAAGCACACGAAAGGGTGATCGCCCATTACCTCATAATTGACGCTCAATCGGACAGAAAGAAGCATGCTGCGGGGAGTTGCGAGCAGTTCGCGCTATGGGTGTGCGAATCCACTTCGGGCCTGATCCACTGGCTTCGCGGGCGGGCGACCGGCGGACCGGGCCCGGCGGCCCGGCCCGGGGTGGGGTGGGTACTACTGGCGAGTGCTCCTGCCGCGCAGGCCGGTGATGGCGTAGGCACACAGCAGGACGGCGACCGACAACATCAGGGCCTGCCCGACCGGTTGGGAGGCGAGCCGCAGCGCGACCGCCAGCCCTCGGTCGATCATGGAGGGCGGCCGGTCCAGCGTCGCCGCGCGCAGCCGGTGCGGCAGCATGACCAGCGATCGCAGCGACGGATCCTCCGCCGCGCGCTGGACGACGGGCACCGCGAGGATCGGCACGGCGAGCAGGGTGGCCAGCCCGAGGGCGGTGGACCGGAAGACTCCGGCGGCGAGCAGCCCGGCCCACGACGAGCCGATGGTCAGCCCGAAGACGCCGACCACCAACTCCGGCCAGTCGCCCGGCAGCGGTACCGCGTTGCCGCCGACGAGCAGCAGGAGCGCCGCGCTGTCGAGCACGATGACGCCGAGCGACAGCATGATGGCACCGGCCGCGCAGACCGCGAATTTGGCGGCCAGCAGTCCGAGCCGTCGGGGCACGGCGTCCCGGGTCGCGGCCAGTGCCGGAAAGCGGAACTCGTCCCCGAAGGCGAGGGCTCCCAGCAGGCCGGCCGCGATGGCGACGGGAGGCAGCGGGAGATCGGCGGGCCAGCCGGTGAGCCGGTGCAGCTCCCCGACGCCACCCGTGCGGGCGAGCAGCACGGAGGCGAGGAGGGAGGCGACGATGGCGGCGACGCCGATCAGCCAGCCGGTCCGTACACCGGTGGTGCGGCGCAGCTCGTAGCGCATCGGCCAGGCGGGGCCGGGGAAGCGGAGCTTGGGGAGCAGACGCATCGGGGGTGCCTCGGGGTCGCGGGCGCGGGCGCCCGCGGAGGTGCCCGGGCCCAGATCTGCGGTCTCTTCGACCAGCCGGTGGACCACGATGCCGTGGCGGTAGGCGGTCTCCCCGACGGAGGCGGGGGACAGGCCGTAGACGGAGATGTGGGTCTCGTCGTCCCGCACCACGGAGAACGGGTCGGCGGGCGCGGGGACCGGTTCCTCCTCGGCCTCGGCCCGGGCCACGGCCCCAGTCCGCGCGACGGCCGCATCGGCGTCGGCAGCGGGGGCGGGCACAGAGGCGGCGGGGACAGGGACGGGGGCGGGGACAGCCCTTTTCGCCTTGTCCGACTTGGCCGCCTTGCCATCCGACTTGGCCGTCTTGTGGTCCGGCTCGGGCGCCTTGTCGTCCGGCTGGGCCGCCTTGTCATTGGCCGCGGCCTCCGCGGTGGCCTTCTTCGCCTCGGCCCCGACAGCGGCGCCCCGGGCAGCGGGCTGGGCCTTCCTGACCTTGCGCCAGATCGCCCTCTTCCTGACCTTGGGCCCGGCACCCTCGCCCTTGGTCGCGTCGCCCCCTTCGGCGACGTCGGACGGGGCGGCGTCGGCCTTTGCCGCCTCGGCCTTGGCCGCGAGCTCGGCCGCGGCCCGGGCCTCCTCCTCCGCCTTGACCTCGGCCAGCTGACGGGCGGCGTGGACCTCCTCCTCCAGGACGGCGGCGAGCCGGCCGACGAGCGGGGAGTGGACCACGACACGGGGGCGCAGCCGGGTCTGGGCGAACTCGTCCACTGGCTGATCGGCCACCAGTCGGCCCGACTCCAGGGTGAGCACCTGGTCCGCGACGCGGATGGCGCCTTCGGCGTTCTCGGTGGCGACGAGGACGGCGCCGCCCTGGGCGGCGAATTGGCGCAGCAGCCCGTAGAGCCAGGCGGTCTCCCGGGCCGACAGGCCCCGTGCGGGCTCGTCGAGCACCAGGGTGTGCGGATCCCCGAGAAGAGCGATGGCGATCCCGAGACGACGCTCCGCCCCGGTCGACAGATCACCGAGACGCTCGTCCGCCAGATCGGTGAGGCCGACCACGTCGAGCACCACATCGGCGCGTGCGGCGGGCACCCCGGCCGCGGCACCGAGCATCCTCAGATGCCCCCGCACGGTGCGGCCGGGGTGACCGGGGACGTCCTCGAGGAGAACGCCGATCTCATGAGCCGGGCGCCGGATGCGGTGCAGGGGGCGGCCCCGGAAGAAGGCGGAGCCATGGCCCCGGTCGAGCTGCAGCAGAAGCCGCAGGGCGGTGGTCTTGCCCGCGCCTGGGCCGCCGAGCAGTGCGGTGACCCGGCCCGCCGGGGCCTCGAAGGTGAGGTCGTCGACAACGGGCGGCTGGTTGCGGCGGGGGGTGCTGGTCAGTCCGGTGGCCTGGATCATGGCTTCTCCCGCGGGGCATGGAACCGCTCGATGGCACGTGGGGACTGGTGGCGTACCGGAGCACGTTAACCCGCTATGTCCTATTTCTTCGGCACATAGCTCTCCCGTGGATTCGTCGTGTCATGGCTCGTCACACCTCGGGACGGAGCATGGGCGGATTGAGCAGCGTCGCTCCTCCGGCCCGGAACAGCTGGGCGGGACGGCCACCCTGACGGGTCGTCGTACCGCCCGTGGGCACCAGGAATCCCGGGGTGCCGGTGACCTTGCGGTGGAAGTTGCGCGGGTCCAGGGCCACGCCCCACACCGCCTCGTACACCCGGCGCAGCTCGCCGACCGTGAACTCCTGCGGGCAGAAGGCGGTGGCCAGCGAGGAGTACTCAATCTTGGAGCGGGCGCGCTCGACCCCGTCCGCGAGGATGCGGGCATGGTCGAAGGCGAGCGGGGCGGCCAAATCGCCGTCGCGGCCGAAGGCCCCGTCCTGGTCGAGCAGCGATCCGACCGGGGCCCAGCGCACACTGTGCGCGTCGCCTCCGGCCCGAGGCGCGGGCAGATCGGGTGCCAGCGCGAGGTGCGCCACGCTGACCACGCGCATGCGGGGGTCCCGCTTCGGATCGCCGTATGTGGCGAGCTGCTCCAGATGGGCAGCGTTCGGAGGGACCGGAAGCGTGGGGTCATGGGCGAGCAGCCCGGTCTCCTCGACCAGCTCCCTGGCAGCGGCGGCGGCGAGATCCTCATCGGCCCGCACGAAACCGCCGGGTAGCGCCCACCGCCCCTTGAAGGGCGCCTCCCCGCGTCGGACGGCCAGCGCACACAGCGAATGCCGCCGCACGGTGAGCACGACCAGATCAACGGTGACGGCGAACGCCGGAAAGGCCGACGGGTCGTAGGGCATGACGCGATCATAGTCGTCTGCCTGACGATAATCAGGCCCTTGGGCATGATCACCAATGTTCGGGAAATCGCTCTCTCAAGCGCTCGCCTGCACGAATCCCGTACCTCCTTCCGAACGCCTCCGAGCCGCCCCACGCCCCCGACCACCGCACCCCGGCCCACCCACCGACCGTCCACCGGCCGTCCACCCCAGGCCACGCTCCAGGGCTCCCCTCGTCGCCTCTGGCCCCGCCCCACGGCTCTCCCGCCGGTCCGGGTCAGCGGCGGCTGCGCGTCCCCCGTCCACCGGTCCGGCGCCGGGCGCGCGGCCGCCCTTCCGGGCGACGCCTGCCACCCGGGGCGGCCGCCCCGGCCGGGCCGCTCTTCCCACCCGAGCCCACGGTCCCGCCCGGCCACTCCCTTGCAGACTGCCGCTCTTCCTTGGCTTCTGCTTCAGCCAGTTCCTCCGTCTCCGCCGGCTCCTCCGTCTCCTCTGCCTCCTCGGCCTCCGCGCGGGTGGCCCGCTCGGCTGGCTCAGCCGACTCGACCGCTCCGGCCGTCTCCAACGGCTCGGCGTCCACCGGATCGCCGAGCCTCTCCAACTCCGCGTGCACTGCCGCGTGCACAGCGCGGTCGGCACGGTCGGCGAGGTCGGCACGCTCGGCGCGGTCGGCCCCGTCGGAGTCCTCCTGACGCAGGCACTGGCGCAGCAGCTTCGGATGGACCCCCTCATTGCACGCCTGATGCAGCAGCCTGGCGAAGAGATAGTCGGGATCGACCCGCAGGGCACGGCCGAGCGCCACTCGCGCCGTGAGCTCATCACCCGCCGACCAGGCGACCCACCCCGCCAGGGTGAGCGGCGCCGCCGCATGCTCCCCGTACGGGCCGACGCAGCGACGGGCCAGCGCGCGCCACAGCCGCAGCGCCGCGTCGGCGTCCACTTCCTCCATCCACCCGGCCGCCCGGTCCCGGGTCCGTCGGTCCTGCAGCCCGATGATCACCGCGGCCGCTTCCCGATCGTCCAGCAGCCGGTCATCGTGAAGATCGGCCGCACACGCGTCGGCGGCCGACGGCGCGGACTGGAAGGTGTCCAGCATCCGGCCCACCAGACCGAGGGTTTGCGCACATACCGTCGTGGATTCAGCACCGTCCAGAATCCTCGGCACGAGCTCGGCCCCGGCCGCGTCCAGCGCCCGCTCCTGCCCGTCGGCCCGGGGTGCGCCGAGCGGGGCGAGCCTGGCCTCCATCTCGCGCAGCGAGCCGCGCACCTGGACCCCCGCGAACGTCGCCGCCGCGGCCATGACCGAGGTGCCGGGCAGGGCGAGCGGAACGCCTTCCGGCGGGCAGCAGCGCCGGTCGGGACAGACATACGACCAGAACCGGCCGCCGGAGATGCACAGCGCCTCGAACACCGGCACCTCCAATCCGCCGCACGCGGTGCGCAGCCGCTGCGCGAGTGGCCGCAGCCGCTCCATCGCCTCCTCCCCCGACTCGCCCTCGGCCGGCTCCTGGCACAGGAACAGAACGACTCCGTCCGGCCGCCCGCCACGCCGCTCGCTGCCGCCGATCAGGCATTCGGCGAGCTGGTCGCAGACTTCGGGCCACTCCTCCGGGATCCGGGGAATGCCGAGCCTCAGCCTGCCGCCGAACCGGCCGCGGGAGCCGTGCAGCGCGATCATCACGATGCTGTCGTCAGGCTGAAAGCCCAGGACATAAGGCAGGGCATCGGCGAGCTCGGCCGGGCTGCGGAGGGTGACCTGCTCTTCGCCGGGCAGACCGGCCGTTTCGTTGTGTCGAGTCATGGCCCGACGGTCCCTCAGCCCCGTCGGCCCCGCCACCCCTGTGGATAACGTTATCCACAGGCTGCCGGGACCATTGGCGCGATGTCGGCCGGATCGGGTTGCATGGGGGCATGAGCGACGAAGATCTGCGTACCTCGGCCGACCGCGTCCTGGCCCGCCTCGTAGGGGACACCACCGGCTCCGCCCGGCTCCGGGAGGATCAATGGCGGGCGATCGAGGCGCTGGTCGCCGAGCGCCGCCGGGCGCTGGTCGTGCAGCGCACCGGTTGGGGCAAGTCGGCGGTGTATTTCGTCGCCACCGCGCTGCTGCGCGAGCGCGGCAGCGGTCCGACCGTGATCGTCTCCCCGCTGCTCGCGCTGATGCGCAACCAGGTCGAGGCCGCCGCGCGCGCCGGTATCCAGGCCCGCACCATCAATTCCGCCAACACCGAGGAGTGGGACACCATCCAGGCGGAGGTGGCCGAGGGCGGGGTGGATGTGCTGCTGGTGAGCCCGGAGCGGCTCAACAACCCCGATTTCCGCGACACGGTGCTGCCACAGCTGGCCGCCGCCACCGGCCTGCTGGTCGTCGACGAGGCACACTGCATCTCCGACTGGGGCCATGACTTCCGGCCCGACTACCGCAGGCTGCGCACCATGCTCGCCGATCTGCCCCAGGGCGTGCCCGTGCTCGCCACGACCGCGACCGCGAACGCACGGGTCACGGCCGATGTGGCCGAGCAGTTGGGCACCGGTGAAGGGACCGCGCGGGCGCTGGTGCTGCGCGGGCCGCTGGACCGGGAGAGCCTGCGGCTGGGCGTGCTGCCGCTGCCGGATGCCGCGCATCGGCTCGCCTGGCTCGCCGAGCACCTCGATGAGCTGCCGGGCTCCGGGATCATCTACACCCTCACCGTCGCCGCGGCCGAGGAGGTGACCGCGTTCCTGCGGCAGCGCGGCCACACCGTCACCTCCTACACCGGCAAGACGGAGAACGCGGATCGCCAGCAGGCCGAGGAGGACCTGCTGGCCAACCGGGTCAAGGCGCTGGTCGCCACCTCCGCGCTGGGCATGGGCTTCGACAAGCCGGACCTCGGCTTCGTGGTGCATCTCGGTTCGCCGTCCTCCCCCATCGCCTACTACCAGCAGGTCGGGCGTGCCGGGCGCGGTGTGGAGCACGCCGAGGTGCTGCTCCTGCCCGGCCGCGAGGACGAGGCGATCTGGCGGTATTTCGCCTCGCTCGCCTTCCCGCCCGAGGAGCAGGTGCGCCGCACCCTCGAGGTGCTGGCGGCGTCGGACCGGCCGGTGTCCCTGCCCGCGCTCGAGCCCCAGGTCGAGCTGCGGCGGTCACGTCTGGAGATCATGCTCAAGGTGCTCGATGTGGACGGCGCGGTGCGGCGTGTGCGCGGCGGCTGGACCGCGACCGGGCAGCCTTGGGCGTATGACGCGGAGCGGTATGCGTGGGTGGCGCGCCAGCGGGAGGCCGAGCAGCAGGCCATGCGGGAGTACGCCTCGACGGGCGACTGCCGGATGGAGTTCCTGCGGCGGCAGCTGGACGATGAGAAGGCGGCGCCCTGCGGCCGCTGTGACAACTGCGCGGGGGCCCGGTTCACCACCGAGGTGTCCGACGCCTCGCTGGACGCGGCGCGCGGCGAGCTGGGGCGGCCCGGTGTCGAAGTGGAGCCGCGCCGTATGTGGCCGACTGGGCTGCCCGCGGTGGGCGTCGACCTCAAGGGCCGCATTCCGGCGGATGAGCAGGCCGCCCCGGGCCGGGCCCTGGGCCGTCTCTCCGACATCGGCTGGGGAAACCGGCTGCGGCCGCTGCTGGCCCCGCAGAGCCCGGACGCCCCGGTGCCCGACGATGTGGCCGGTGCGGTGGTGACGGTGCTCGCCGACTGGGCCAAGGGCCCCGGCGGCTGGGCCTCGGGCACGCCGGACGCCGCGGACCGCCCGGTGGGCGTGGTCACGGTCGCCTCGCGCACCCGCCCGCAGCTGATCCGGACACTTGGCGAACGGATCGCCACCGTCGGCCGGTTGCCCCTGCTCGGGAGCGTTGCGTACCACGACGGCGATTTCGACACCCGGGTGCCGCGCACCAACAGCGCCCAGCGGCTGCGAGCGCTGCACGGCGCGCTGACCGTGCCTCCCCCGCTGGCGGCGGCCCTTGCCGAGGCGGGTGGGCCGGTGCTGCTGGTGGACGACATGGCAGACACCGGCTGGACCTTGGCCGTCGCCTCCCGGCTGCTCCGCCGGGCCGGAGCGGCTGGAGTGTTTCCGCTGGTCCTGGCCGTGCAGGGGTAGGGGCGGCCAGGGCGGCGGCGGGGCATGAACCAGTCAGGAATATAGAACGCACATCCAGGTAAAACGGTCAGTGGGGCCAACTGCTCATTGCCGCACGCGGGCGCGACCGCAAGAATTGTCCACAGCTCCCCCGCCCCCGGTCCGTCCGTGGTCCGACGGGGCTGTGTCGTGGCCCGCGCCCGTGCCCGACCCTTCGCACGGACCGTGGGCGCAGACGAAGGGAGGACCGTGACCTTCGGCTTCGCTCCGCCACCGTCCGCCGATTCCGTTGCCCGGGTCGGCCGGATGCTCCAGCCCGCCGAGTGGGCGGCAGCGGGGATCCCGCTGCTGCGCAATCCACGCGAGGTGGTCACCGGACTGCACAGCCGCCATCTGCCGACGCCCTCGACCGTCGTTGTCGCGGTCCTCGATCCGGACGAACGGCTCACGGCGAGCGCCTCGTTCGTCCGCCGCACCGCCGCCGTCGACGGCTGGGACTTCCGGAACGCGCTGCTGGCGCAGTTGCGCCGGGTGATCCCACACGATCTGCGGCGCCGCACACCGATCCGCACCGCCGTGCTGCTCTACTGCCGCGAGGGCGAGAGCCGGTGGACGGACGAGGACGGCGCCTGGATGTGGGGGTTGCGCGACGCCTGCACCCTGCACGGCCTGCGCTGCGGCGCCTACATCACGCTGACCCGTGACGGATGGCGGGTCCTCGGCGAGGGGCGGGGCGGCCGTCGGCCGCACTCCGCTTCGCTGCCCACCGAGTTGGACGTGGCCGTCGAGGGCGACGGCGACCCGAAGGCGCTGCCGCGGCCCCACCTCGGAGCGCGTACGGCGCTGAGTCACTCCGCCGCCGTCTGACCGGTCGCCGGGCACCCGCGTCCGACCGGTCGCGGGGCGCCCGTGGCCACCTCCGTCCGTCCGGACGCCGGACAGCTCCGCCCACGGGGGACAGAGCCTGCCGGACACCGGGCGTTCGGGGACGTGCGGCCTCAGGCGCCCGGACCGATGAGGGCGTTGATGCGCTTCGGGTCGCCGCAGACGATCAGCAGCATCCCGGCACGGCCCATCGCCTCGGGCAGCGCGCGGGCCACGGCGTCGTTCGCACCGCCGTTGACGGCGACGACCACGACCGGGCGGCCCTTGACGCGGTCGGCATCCGCACCGGCGTAGAAGACATCGTCTCCGGCGTCGTGCTGCGCCCAGTACGACGCCTCGCCGAAGGACAACTCATGCGCCGCCCACGGATGCTGCTCCCCGGTGGTCAGCACCAGGATGTCAGCGGGGGCCCGGCCGGAATCCAGCAGCAGATCGACCGCCTCGTCCGCCGCGTCCAGCGCGCCGTCCACCGTGGCGGGGATCAGCTGGAGCTGGGGACCGGCCTTCGCGGCGGCGGGTGCGGCCTTGGCAGCCGAAGCCGCCGGGGCGGTCGGCAGGGGCTTCGTCGCATCGCTCGTGGTGCGCTGCGACTGAGCCGACGAGGTTCCGGCGGAGCCACGGTTGGGACCGGGGCTTCCGGGCCGCCGCGGTGCGGGCCGGGGGCCGGGACCAGGGACAGGACGAGGGGTCGGCGCGGTGCGGCCTGCGGCCGGTGTCGCGCGGGGACCCGGGACACTCTCGTGAATCTGAGGCTCCTCGGGGATGAGAGGCATGGGCTGATGTCTATCAAACGTCGGTGCGAGTCGCATCGGCGGGTGGCGGTTTTGACCGCTTGGTCTGCTCAGAAGTCGAAGCCGAGTTGGCCTTCGCCCTCCAGCCCGACCGGTTCGGGGGTGCTGCGGACCCGCTTCAGGTGCCGCCAGCGGGGCAGCCCGTCCATATAGGCCCAGGACAGCCGGTGGTGGGGCGTGGGCCCCAGTTCCCGCAGGGCGGCGCGGTGCACGGGGGACGGATATCCGGCGTTGTCCTCGAAGCAGAAGTCCATGTGCTCGGCTCCCAGTTCGACCATCATCGCATCCCGGCGCACCTTGGCGATCACCGAGGCGGCGGCGACGGACACACAGGACTGATCGCCCTTGATGACCGTACGGACCGCCCAGGGAGCGCCGAGGTAGTCGTACTTCCCATCAAGGATCACCGCCTCCGGCCGGACCGGCAACGCGTCCAGCGCACGCGTGGCGGCGAGCCGGAGGGCGGCCGTCATCCCCAGGCCGTCGATCTCCTCGGGGGAGGAGTGACCCAGGGCGTGCGCGGTGACCCACGAGTGCAACTCCTGGGCCAGGGTCGTGCGCTTCTTGGGGCTCAGCAGCTTGGAGTCGGTGAGCCCGGTCGGCGGACGGCGCAGACCGGTGACCGCCGCGCAGACCGTCACCGGACCGGCCCATGCCCCGCGCCCGACCTCGTCGATACCGACGACGATCTTGGCTCCCGTCGTGGCGCGAAGCGAGCGCTCGACACTGTGGGTGGGCGGTTCATATGCCATGGCGAGGACAACCTTACGCCGCTCTTACCTGCGTTCGGAACCCGGATCCTCGGCAGCGGTCCCCGGCTCATCCGGGCGGCCCCGTCCCCGATGAATCGGGTGGCCGATTCGCCTCAACACGGCGCGGCGGAGGGTCGGTTCACCGGTGGGGCAAACCGGGCGACGCACCGCATCACGCCCGCGGGAGGGGTCAGTCGGCCTGCACCGGGACCCACTCCGGCAGCGCCTCGGTGCGGTCCTGCCAGTCGGCGGGCGGCGCACCGGCGGCAGCGGCCGCGACCACTCCCCCGACGATGGCGCAGGTGGTGTCCACGTCCCCGCCGGCCGAGGCCGTCCTCCAGAACGCCTCCTCGAAGGAGCCCAGGTGGCGGGCGGCCGCCCACAGGGCGAACGGCACGGTGTCATGGGCGCTGGTGCGCCGGCCGCAGCCGAGCACCGCGGCGACGGTCCCGGCGTCCGCGTAGTCGAGCATGTCGCGGGCGCGGCGCAGGCCCGCCTGGACCGCGCTGCGCGGCACCACCTCGACCACCCGGTCCAGCAGCTCCTCCGGCCCGCCGTGGCCCGCCGGATCCGCCACCAGCGCCGCGGCCGCGGCCACCGCCATGGCTCCCGCCACGGCCTCGCGGTGCTGATGCGTGGTGTACGCCGAGATCTCCGCTTGATGCGTCGCCTGCTCCACATCGCCCGCGTACCAGGCTCCCAGCGGGGCGATCCGCATGGCGGCGCCGTTGCCCCACGACCCCTGCCCCTGGAACAGCCCGGCGGCCAGGTCACGCCAGTCGCCGCCCTCCCTGATCAGGCGAAGCATCCGGTTCACGGCGGGGCCGTAGCCCCGGTCGAAATCATGGTGGTCGGCGAAGGACCGGGCGAGATGGTCCTGGTCGATCCGGCCGTGGTTCACCAGGATTGCCAGGATCGAACAGGCCATCTCGGTGTCGTCGGTCCACTGCCAGGGGTCGGGCGGCAGCTCGCGACGCTTGAGGAACGGATAGTTGGCGGGGACGAAGAACTGGGAACCGAGGGCGTCGCCCACGGCCAGCCCGCGCAGACTCCGAAGAGCCCGATGGAAACGGTCAGCGGTCATCGCTGCGCACTCTAACCGGTGCGGCCGTAGGGCTTGGGGGTGCACCAGCGTTCGAAGGGCCGGTCCAGGTGGTAGCGCCCGTCGGAGCCGAGCAGCAGGGCCCGTGTTTCGCCGTTGCCGGGGTTCGACAGCGACTCGAATTCGGCGACGTTCCAGTGCAGCCACCGCATGCAGAACAGTCTCATGGTCAGCCCATGGGTCACCAGCAGGACGTTCGGCGGATGTGCCGGGTCCTGGAAGCTGCGCCACAGACTCTCCAGGAACGCGTCCACCCGGTCGTAGACGTCGGCGCCCGACTCACCCTGCGCGAACCGGTAGAAGAAGTGCCCGTAGGCGTCGCGGTACGCCATCTGCTTCCGCACGTCCTCGCGGTCCTGCCAGTTTCCCCAGTCCTGCTCCCGCAGCCGCGGCTCCTCCCTGACCCGAGTGCGCGTGGGGTCGAGATCGAGCAGCCTCAGGGTCTGGTGGGTGCGTCGGTACGGCGACACATAGATCGACACGCGCTCGTCGCCGAAAGCGGCGCGCAGCCGCTCGCCCGCCTCCGTCGCCTGCCGACGCCCGGTCTCGGTCAGCTTCAGAGCATGGTCGGGCACCCTTTCGTACACCGAGTCATCAACATTCCCCTCTGATTCTCCGTGCCGCAGGAGGACGATGCGCCGGGGTCGTGCCATGGCGCCACCCTAGATCGAGGCCGCGACCGGTGCCGCATCCCCCTCCTCGGCCATGGGCCGGCCTCCTCGTATTTCGCACCGGCGCCCGGTGAAGCGGCTGCGCAGCAGCCGGTCGTGCGACACCACCACCAGCGCCCCGGTCCACTGGGCCAGCGCCTCCTCCAGCTCCTCGACCAGGCCGAGGGCGAGATGGTTGGTCGGCTCGTCGAGCAACAGCAGATCGGCGGGGCGGGCCAGCAGCCGGGCGAGCGCCAGCCGACGGCGCTGGCCCGCCGAGAGCGATCCCACCGGGACGTGGAGATCATCCGTGCGGAACAGTCCGTACGACAGCAGAAGGGCGCCCTGCTCCTCCGGTGTCCCCGGCAGCCCACGGCCGAAGGCCGACAGCAGCCGCTCCCGGGGCCCGGCAACCGGTACTTCCTGGGCGAGATAGCCGATCCTGCCCCGGCGGGTCGCCCGGCCCGCATCGGGTGTCTCCCATCCCGCCATGACCCGCAGCAGCGTGGATTTGCCCGCGCCATTGGCGCCGTGGACGAGCAGTCTCTCCCCGGCCGCCACAGTGAGCCGGTCGACCGCCAGCCGCTCCCCCACGCGGACGTCGTGGAGGTCGATGAGCACACCGTCCGCCGTACCCGCGGCGGGGAGCGCCGAGAACCGCAGCGGCTCCGGCGGGCGCGGCACCGGGTCCTCCTGGAGTCTGCGCAGTCTCTCCCTGGCGTTGCGCACCCTGCTGGACACCGAGGACTGCACACGTCCCCTGTCCCGGTCGTAGGCCAGCTTGTTGCCGTCCTTCATGCCGCGGCCCGGGGCGACCCGCCGTGCGACGGTCGTGGCGGCCTCCGTCAGCGCGGCCGTCTCCGCGCACCACTCCTCGTACGCCTGCTCCCAGCGGCGGCGCGCGGCGGTCTGCTCGGCGACGAATCCGGCGTACCCCCCGCCGTACCGCACCAAGGCGCGCCGGTCGGCGTCCACCTCGACGATCGCGGTCGCCACCCGCTCCAGGAAGACCCGGTCGTGGGAGACCGCGAGGACGGTGCCCGAATGCCCCCGCAGCGCCTCCTCCAGCCAGCTGAGCGCGGCACCGTCGAGGTGGTTCGTCGGCTCGTCCAGCAGCATCACCTCAGGGGCAGCGGCGATCAGGCAGGCGAGCCCGAGCCGGGCCTGCTCACCGCCCGACAGACTGCCGAGCCGCCGCTCGTACCCGATGCCACCGAGCCCCAGACCGTGCAGGGCCTTCTCCACCCGGGCGTCCGCCTCATAGCCGCCGCGGGCCTCGAACGCGGTCAGCAGATCGCCGTACGCTGCGAGCGCGCCGGGGGCGCCACCGCCGAGATCCGCCTCCAGCTCGCGCAGCCCGCGCTCCATGGCGCGCACCTCGGCAAGGGCTGCGTCCACCGCGTCGCGCACCGTGTGGTCCGGGGGCAGCTCGGGCGTCTGGCCGAGGTGACCGATGCCGCCATCGGCCACCGTCACCACGGCGCCGTCGTCCGGTGACTCGCTCCCGGCCAGCAGCCGCAGGAGGGTGGATTTGCCCGCCCCGTTCTCCCCCACGACGCCGACCCGCTCCCCGGGCCGGACCGCGAAGGACACGTCGTCGAGCAGCAGCCGGTCACCCCGGGACAGCGTGACGCCTCGGAGTGAGATCTGCGTGGGCACAGGGGCGCACCTCCAAGCACGCGAGCACGTGGGCCATTCGGACCGCACGCTCCAAACACAACTACAGTTGCGTTACCCTCATCATGACACAGGAAACCCGCTAACACAACTGGAGTTGCACTTGTCCGCAGAGAGCGCCGCCCCGACACCGGGCACCGTCCGCCCCGGCGGGCGCACCGCGCGCACCCGCTCGGCGGTGCGCGACGCCGTGCTCACCGGCCTCGCCGAGCACGGCTATCCCGGTCTGACCGTGGAGTACGTGGCCGAGCGCTCCGGCATCCACAAGACGACCGTCTACCGGCGCTGGGGCAGCGTCGAGGGGCTCGTGGCGGACGCGCTCGACCTCGCGGGCGAGGACGCCTGGACACCACCCGACACCGGAAGCCTGGAGGGCGATCTGCGCGCCCTCGCCCGCGAGGTGACCGAGACCTTCGGCAGCGCGCCGGCCGCCGCCGCGCCGACCGCCTTCATCGCGGCCGCGTTCCAGTCCGAGCGCGCGGCCGAGGCGCTGCGCGACTTCTACACCGAGCGCTTCGCCCGCTGCGAATCCGTGGTGCGGCGGGCCGTCGACCGCGGTGAGGCCCCGTCCGGCACCGACGCCGCGGCGGTCGTACGCGCCGTCTCCGCGCCCCTGTTCTTCCGGGCGCTCATCACCCGTGAGCCCATCGATATGCCGCTCGCCGACCAGACGGCGGCCGCCGTCGCCGCCGCGGTCCGGGCCGGGGCGTATTCCCCTGCCCGCCGGTGATCAGGCCACCTCCTGAGCGCATGGCCACCTCTTGAGCGCAGGACCGCCCCTCGCCGGCCGAGGGCTCATCCCGTCCTCACACCACCGTCCAGGCAGACTCGACCCGTACGACATCGCCGGCGATCGCCGCCACATCCGCCTCCGTCTGCGCGCGCAGGCCGAGCCGCTCGACCCGCTCCACCCGGTACTTCCCGTGCTCGGCCGCCGAATCCCACATCGACAGCACCAGGAACTCGTTGCCCGGCGCCTCGCCGAACACCCCGCGCAGCATCCCGGGCGACCCGGCCATGGCCGGATTCCACACCTTCTCCTGCACCAGCGTGAAGTGATCCACCCGGTCGGGACGCACACGGCAGTGCGCGACGCGCACCACGTCCGCGTCGGAGAACCGCGGCTCGAAGCCGACCTTCACATCGAATCGGTGCTCGAACAGCCGGACTTGCATATCCCGGTACGTGCCCGACTGCGCGGCCGCCAGCCGGTCATGCGAACGCGCCATGAAGGAGTCGTAGAACGCCCGGCTCTCCCAGAACGCGAAGACATGCGCCACATCCGGGCGCCCCCGGCTCCAGCCACCGCCCTGCCCCCGGAATCCCGGTTCGCCGGGCAACCCCGCCCACTTCCGCTGCCCCCGCTCGAAACCCGGGCGGTCCACCACGGTGCAGCGAATCCACTTGACCAGCACCGCGCCATCCTACGGCCGTGCGGTGGCCCCCATCACATACCGGAGAGTCCGCCCCCGGTTCGGCATCGCACCGTACGACGCCCGGAGACGACGGCGGCGGGGCGCGAGCCCGAAGGCCCGCGCCCCGCCGCGGATGTCATCCGTAAGGATCTGCGATCAGCTGCAGCCGCTGGTCGAACCGCAGCCCTCGCACAGGTAGCAGCTACCCGCGCGGCGCATCTTGGTGCCGCAGGAGAAGCAGAGCGGCGCGTCCGCGTTCATCCCCAGCTGGATCTCGACCAGTTCGGTCGAGCTGTGGGCCTCCCTCGCCGACTCGGGCGTGGTCCGCGGCTGGGACGTGCTGCTCTTCTGAGCCTCCACATGGCGCGGCGCCGACTGGGCCAGGCCCTCGACGTCCATCTCGTCGTCGCTGGGCTCGTAGGACCCCGTCTCCAGGTGGCGCTGGCGCTCCTCGGCGGAGTGGATGCCGAGCGCCGAGCGGGTCTCGAAGGGCAGGAAGTCCAGCGCCAGCCGGCGGAAGATGTAGTCGACGATCGACTGCGCCATCCGCAGGTCCGGGTCGTCCGTCATACCGGCCGGCTCGAAGCGCATGTTGGTGAACTTCGAGACGTAGGTCTCCAGCGGCACGCCGTACTGCAGACCGACCGACACGGCGATCGAGAAGGCGTCCATCATGCCCGCCAGGGTCGAGCCCTGCTTGGACATCTTCAGGAAGACCTCACCGAGACCGTCGTCCGGGTAGGAGTTGGCGGTCATGTAGCCCTCGGCGCCGCCCACCGTGAAGGAGGTGGTGATGCCGGGACGGCCCTTGGGGAGCCGCTTGCGGACCGGGCGGTACTCGACGACCTTCTCGACCTCGGGCTCGGCCTGTGCCTTCTCCTCCTTCTTCTTGGCGGAGAGCGGCTGGCCGACCTTGCAGTTGTCGCGGTAGATCGCCAGCGCCTTGATGCCGAGCTTCCAGCCCTCGAAGTAGATCTCCTCGATCTCCTCGACGGTGGCGGACTCCGGCATGTTGACCGTCTTGGAGATCGCGCCGGACAGGAACGGCTGGGCGGCCGCCATCATCCGCACATGGCCCATCGGCGAGATGGAGCGCTCGCCCATCGCGCAGTCGAAGACCTCGTAGTGCTCGGGCTTCAGCCCCGGCGCGTCGATCACATTGCCGTGGTCGGCGATGTGGGCGACGATCGCCTCGACCTGCTCCTCCTGGTAGCCGAGCCGCTTGAGCGCCTTGGGGACCGTGTTGTTCACGATCTGCATGGAGCCGCCGCCGACCAGCTTCTTGAACTTGACCAGGGCCAGGTCCGGTTCGACGCCCGTGGTGTCGCAGTCCATCATCAGGCCGATGGTGCCGGTCGGCGCGAGCACCGACGCCTGGGCGTTGCGGAAGCCGCTCTTGTCGCCGAGGCGCAGCACGTCCTGCCATGCCTCGGTGGCCGCGGCCCAGACCGGGGTGTCCAGGTCGTCCATGCGCTTGGCGATGGCGTTGGCGTCCGAGTGCTGCTTCATGACGCGCTTGTGGGCGTCCGCGTTACGGGCGTAGCCGTCGTACGGGCCGACCACGGCGGCGAGTTCCGCGGAGCGCTTGTACGAGGTGCCGGTCATCAGGGAGGTGATGGCTCCGGCCAGGGCCCGGCCACCGTCGCTGTCGTAGGCATGGCCGGTGGCCATCAGCAGGGCGCCCAGGTTGGCGTAGCCGATGCCCAGCTGGCGGAAGGCGCGGGTGGTCTCGCCGATCTTCTCGGTCGGGAAGTCCGCGAAGCAGACGGAGATGTCCATCGCGGTGATGACCAGCTCGACGACCTTGGCGAAGCGCTCGGCGTCGAAGCGCTGGTTGCCCGCGTCGTCGTCCTGGAGGAACTTCATCAGGTTGAGCGAGGCGAGGTTGCACGAGGAGTTGTCCAGGTGCATGTACTCGCTGCACGGGTTGGAGGCGGTGATCCGGCCCGATTCCGGCGAGGTGTGCCAGTGGTTGATGGTGTCGTCGTACTGGATGCCCGGGTCGGCGCAGGCCCAGGCGGCCTCGGCCATCTTGCGGAAGAGGGACTTGGCGTCGACCTCTTCGATGGGCTCACCGGTCAGCCGGCTGCGCAGCCCGAACGAGGAGCCGGACTCCACCGCCTTCATGAACGTGTCGTTCACGCGGACGGAGTTGTTGGCGTTCTGGTACTGGACGGACGTGATGTCGTCGCCGCCCAGGTCCATGTCGAAGCCCGCGTCGCGCAGGGCGCGGATCTTCTCCTCCTCCTTGACCTTGGCCTCGATGAACGCCTCGACATCCGGGTGATCGACGTCGAGCACGACCATCTTGGCGGCCCGGCGGGTGGCGCCGCCCGACTTGATCGTTCCGGCGGAGGCATCGGCGCCGCGCATGAAGGAGACGGGGCCGGAGGCGTTGCCGCCCGAGGAGAGGAGCTCCTTGGAGGAGCGGATGCGGGAGAGGTTCAGGCCGGCGCCGGAGCCGCCCTTGAAGATCATCCCCTCTTCCTTGTACCAGTCCAGGATCGACTCCATCGAGTCGTCCACGGAGAGGATGAAGCAGGCGCTGACCTGCTGCGGCTGCTTGGTGCCGACGTTGAACCAGACAGGCGAGTTGAAGCTGAAGACCTGGTGCAGCAGCGCGTAGGTGAGCTCGTGGTCGAAAATCTCGGCGTCCGCGGGCGAGGCGAAGTAGCCATTGTCCTCACCGGCCTGGCGGTAGCTGCGCACCACGCGGTCGATGAGCTGCTTAAGGCTCGCCTCGCGCTCCGGGGAACCCACCGCGCCACGGAAGTACTTGCTCGTGACGATGTTGACCGCGTTCACCGACCAGAAGTCGGGGAACTCCACGCCGCGCTGCTCGAAGTTGACCGAACCGTCGCGCCAGTTGGTCATGACGACGTCACGACGCTCCCAGACCACCTCGTCGTACGGATGCACGCCGGGGGTGGTGTGGATGCGCTCGATGCGCAGACCCTTGTTCGCCTTGCTTCCCTTGGAGCGGGAGCCTCGTGCCGGGCCGCTCGTCGTCTCTGTCATTCCGCCTCCCTGGTACGGGCGAAAACGCCCTGATGTGCCCATTTCTTCCCCAGGCACGTATCTGTCTTTCACCCGGATGCGGCAAGCGCCCCGGGTAGGTGTGTGGGTCGCCGGTCAGTCGGCGGCGACAGCCGACGCGGGGGCCTCCGCGGCCCCTTCGGCGCCGGACCCGCGGTCGTGCGCGGGAGGCCGTTGCTGGTCACGCAGCTCCGCCACGGCCGCCTCGAAGTCCTCGAGAGAGTCGAAGGCGCGGTAGACGGAGGCGAAGCGGAGGTAGGCGACGAGGTCGAGCTTCTGAAGCGGGCCGAGTATGGCGAGCCCGACGTCATGGGTGGACAGCTCGGCGCTGCCGGTGGCCCGGACCGCCTCCTCCACCTGCTGACCGAGCTTGGCGAGGGCGTCCTCGGTGACCGGACGGCCCTGGCACGCCTTGCGCACACCCGAGATGACCTTGTCGCGGCTGAAGGGCTCGGTGACCCCGCTGCGCTTGATCACCATCAGTGACGCGGTCTCCACGGTCGTGAAGCGACGCGAGCAGTCGGGGCACTGGCGGCGCCTGCGGATCGAGCAGCCGTCGTCGGTAGTGCGGCTGTCGACGACACGGCTGTCGGGGTGCCTGCAGAAGGGGCAGTGCATGACTCCGAACCCTCCCTCACCCTCAAGAACGGCGCATGCCTGAACATGCCTGACTAGCCCCGATCGGGCCGGGAGGCCCGCCGGGACGGCCACAAGCATAGGCGAAAACCTTGGCGGCGAATCCACCAGGGACCACAACTTGTGGGTGGCTTGCATCCATCAAACCACTAGATCTGGTGGCTGGCACTCAACCGAGCCGGATGGCGTGTCACGGCTGGGGAGCAGGCACGAGACTACGCGAGCCCCACGCGTCCCGGATTCACGGGGGTCGGGATGCAAGACTGGGGCCGTCCCCACGGCGGCCGGATCAAACGGTCCATACACCTAACCCTGTGATCACGTCAGCCCATCTGCGAAATTTCACTCGAACGTGTGTTTGGCGCAACCTTTCGAAAGCAACTACCGTTGTCCAACTAGGGAGAACATCTCGAGAGGGGCCGTCGTGACCACCACCGCAGAGAGCGCCACCGTTACCGCCCAGGAGCGCTCCCAGAGCCGACTCGAACAGACACACGCGATGAACCAGACCCACCCGATGAACGACGACGCCACGAATCCGGAAGGACAGAAGCCCACGCGCTCGCTACCAGGGCGACCTCCAGGCATCCGGGCGGACAGCTCAGGGCTGACCGACCGGCAGCGGCGCGTCATCGAGGTCATTCGCGACTCTGTGCAGCGGCGTGGTTACCCGCCGTCCATGCGGGAGATCGGCCAGGCGGTGGGCCTCTCCAGCACCTCGTCGGTCGCCCATCAGCTGATGGCTCTGGAGCGGAAGGGCTTTCTGCGGCGCGACCCCCATCGGCCCCGGGCCTACGAAGTCCGCGGTTCCGACCAGCCCAGCGCCCAGCCCACGGACACCGCCGGCAAGCCCGCCGCCTCCTATGTGCCGCTCGTCGGCCGGATCGCGGCCGGTGGGCCGATCCTCGCCGAGGAGTCGGTCGAGGATGTTTTCCCGCTCCCCCGGCAGTTGGTCGGCGACGGTGAGCTCTTCGTGCTGAAGGTGGTCGGCGACTCCATGATCGAGGCCGCCATCTGCGACGGGGACTGGGTGACGGTGCGCCGTCAGCCCGTCGCCGAGAACGGTGACATCGTCGCCGCGATGCTCGACGGCGAGGCCACGGTGAAGCGCTTCAAGCGTGAAGACGGCCATGTGTGGCTGCTCCCGCACAACGCCGCCTACCAGCCGATTCCCGGCGACGAGGCCACCATTCTGGGCAAGGTGGTCGCGGTGCTGCGGCGCGTCTGAGCGCACCGGATCGAGGTGCGCCCTGAGCGTGCCCCACGACCGGGCCCCGGGACCACTGCGCCGGTTCCGGGGCCCTGCTGTATGTGGCGACCGTCGGGGCCCTGTCGCATGTGGCGACCGTGGCGGCCTTGGGGCGCGACGCCCCGCCAGGCCGCCCGGTCCTTGGCCCGCTAGGCCCTGTCCGGTGGATCTTCGCGCCTGTGACATCAGCGGCTGCCGCCGCGGGGCCCGCGGCGTCTGGTGCAGGGGGCACCTCCCAGCGGTAGCTGGGGGAGCATCGCAAGGCGTCGCGGGCCCCGCGAAGATCCGCCGGACAGGGCCTAGGCCCCCTGGGCCTTGGCCGCCGCGTCGATGGCGGCCAGCGAGCGGCGCACCTGGTTGCGGTCGGTCGTGTACCAGAAGTCCGGCATGGACTTACGGAGGAACGAGCCGTAGCGGGCCCGCTCGACCCGCGGATCCAGGACGGCGACGATGCCCCGGTCGTCCGAAGCCCGCACGAGCCGGCCCGCGCCCTGCGCCATCAGCAGCGCGGCATGGGTCGCGGCGACGGCCATGAAGCCATTTCCCCCAGCCTCCTCCACCGCCTTCTGGCGGGCACTCATCAGAGGGTCGTCGGGGCGGGGGAAGGGCACCCGGTCCATCACCACCAACTGACAGCTGGGCCCTGGCACATCGACGCCCTGCCAGAGGGACAGCGTGCCGAACAGGCAGGTCCGGGCATCGGCGGCGAAGGCACGGATCAGCTCGCCCAGCGTCTCCTCGCCCTGGAGGAGGATGGGCGAATCGAGACGCCCGCGCAGCTCCTCCGCGGCCGCCTGGGCGGCGCGCATGGACGAGAACAGCCCGAGCGTGCGACCGCCCGCGGCCTCGACCAGCTCGGCGAGCTCATCGAGCATATCGGCGCGGCTGCCGTCGCGGCCGGGCTGGGCGAGATGCTTGGCGACGTAGAGGATCCCCTGCTTCGAGTAGTCGAAGGGCGAGCCGACGTCGAGGCCCTGCCAGCGCGGCGCGGTCTCCTCGCCGCCCTCCGGATCCTGCGGGCTCTCGGGGGCGAGACCGAGTGAGGCCGCCACCCCGTTGAAATCCCCGCCCAGCTTGAGCGTGGCGGAGGTGAGGACGACGGACCGGTCGTCGAACAGCTTCTCGCGCAGCAACCCCGACACGGAGAGCGGGGCGACCCGCAGCGAGGCGCCGAAGCGGTCGTGCCGCTCGTACCAGACCACGTCGTACTCGGAGCCCTCGAAGATCCGCTCGGCCACCTGGTGGATGTTCTCCACGGAGCCCAGCGCCTGCTTGCGGATCGCGTCCTCGTCCTTGACCGAGGCGTCCCGCGTGGCGCCGAGCGCCGAGATCACCGTGCGGGCCGCGTCGCGCAGCGCCATCAGCGCATAGCCGAGGTCCTCGGGGATCTTCTCGAGGCGGCCGGGCAGCGCGAGCTCCATCAGCCGCTCGAAGCCCTCCGAGGCGGTCTGGAGGGCGTCCGCCGCCTGCTCGTTGACCAGCTTCGCGGCACGCCGCACGGCGCGGTTGACCTGGCCGGGGGTGAGCTCCCCGCTGGCGACGCCGGTGACCCGGGAGACCAGCTCATGGGCCTCGTCGACGATCAGCACCTCATGGCTGGGCAGCACGGGAGCGCCCTCGATGGCGTCGATGGCGAGCAGCGCGTGATTGGTGACGACGACATCGGCGAGCTTGGCCCGCTCACGGGCGGCCTCGGCGAAGCACTCCGCGCCATAGGCGCATTTGGACGCGCCGAGGCACTCCCGGGAGGTGACCGACACCTGGGACCAGGCGCGGTCCGAGACACCGGGGCTCAGATCGTCCCGATCGCCCGTCTCGGTCTCGTCCGACCAGTCGCGCAACCGCAGCAGGTCCTTGCCGAGCTTGCTGGTGGGCGTGGCGGCCTCGAACGGGTCGAAGAGGCCGGCTTCATCGGCGTCCTCCTGCGGGACGCCCTCGTGGAGCCGGTGCAGGCACAGGTAGTTGGAGCGGCCCTTGAGCATGGCGAACTCGGGGCGGCGGCGCAGCAGCGGGTGCAGGGCCTCCACGGTGCGGGGCAGGTCTCGCTCGACGAGCTGCCGCTGCAGGGCGAGGGTCGCCGTGGCGACGACGACACGCTCGCCGTGGGCGAGGGCGGGCACCAGATAGCCGAGGGACTTCCCGGTGCCGGTCCCGGCCTGAACCAGCAGGTGGGAGCTGTCGTCGATCGCCTCCGCCACGGCTTGGGCCATGGCGGTCTGACCAGGGCGCTCGGTGCCGCCGACGGTGGTTACGGCGGCCTGCAGCAGATCGGCGAGTGGAGGCGAGGACGATTCAGTCATAGGGCTGCCAGCCTACGGGGCGGCACCGACATCACTCCCGTCGGTGTGGTCGGTGACGGACGGTTTCGGCGAGCGCGGGGCTGGGGCGGATCCCCGTTTCCTGGGACGGACGGACCCCGCTTTCGTGGGACGGCCGTCCTCGCTGCGTGGGAACCGGGACCGGGCGAGCGGTGTATCAACAGTGAAGTCTCGCATCGAAGCAGGCACATCATCGGGGGGCACGGATGGTTGCGGAGGATCACAGGACGTGTCGCAGGGCACGGTCGCGCAGCATCAGCGCGGCGCGTTTGCCGGGGAGTTCGACTTCCGCGGAGAAGCGGAATCCGGCGCCGAGGAAGGCGGCGACGGAGGGGGTGTTGCGAAGATCCGGTTCGGCCACGACCCGGGTGCAGGACGGACGGTGCTCGAGGACGAGGTCGGCGGCGGCGCGGAGCAGGATCGTCCCCAGGCCACGGCCACGATCGCCGACCCGGCCGATCAGCAGGTGGATACCCGTGTCGTGCGGCCGGGCCGGGTAGTACCGCGCGAGCGGGTCCAGGTCGGCGCGGTACACCTCCCAATAGCTCATCGGGGCGCCGTCCAGGACGCCCAGACAGGGCACGCTGCGGCCATCGCCGTCGAGCTGATCCCCGAGGTGGCTCGCGGTGGTCTCGTCGGGGCCGTCGAGCTCCCAGAAGGCGGCGACGGAGGGGTCGTTCATCCATTGGGCGATGAGCCGCAGATCACGCCCGATGCGGACCGGGACGAGCTGGAAGGTGCCCAACGGGGTGCTGGTGGGCCGCCATTCGACGATGTGGTCGAGCAGATCCGCCCGGCCGTCGGCCTCCCGTCCGGTGGCGTCCAGGTCGATGAGTCGTGCGATGTCCTCTTCCTGGCGCAGCCGCATGTCGATGGTGTCGTCGGTGCTGGAGCTCGTACTGGAGTCGGTGTGCGGCACGGCGACGCTCTCCTCTCAGGGGGCTCGGCACGTCGTGAGGGACGTGAGGGTGAGGGGCGTGATCGCGGGTCTCGGAGTCAAGCCATGGGGGTGACAGCTGGGATGCCGGAAGGAGAGACAGAAGTGACGAGGGGGTTGGCGATGGTCACATAGACGGACTGGGTGTCCACCGGTCCCACGAGCTCGTCCAGGCCGCGCAGCCGCGTGAGGAGATTGGCCTTGCAGCGCAGGGTGGGCGTCTCCAGGAGCCGGGCGGGAAGCGGTGAGCGGGTCCTGCCGGGGCCGGACGCGGCCTCGCTGAGAAAGCGGCGGAACGCGGCCAGCAGGACGCGCTCGTCGACCAGTCGCTGGGACCCGAAGGCGCCGATCATTCCGAGGACGTTGTTGACACCCAGGTAGTAGGCGAACCGCTCGTCGGTGACCTCGTCGGGGACGAAGGTGTCGCTGCGGCCGCCGATACCGGGCAGCCGGCGCTGGAGTTCGGCGTGCCGGGACGCGCGGAAGTAGTAGCCCTGGTTGTCCCGGTAGCGGCCGCCGATCGGCCAGCCGTCGGGGTCCAGCAGTACCAGGGTGTTCTGCTGGTGCGCCTCGAGCGCGATACCGGCTTCTCCGTCCAGCCAGAGCATGGGGCGTACGACCGTGTGCAGATAGCGCAGGAACCACTCCGCGCCGACGGCCGCGGTGGAACGGCCAGTGCGAGCGGCGAGCCGGGCGACGAGGTGGGCGAGCCGGGAGCGCATCACCGGCTGTCCGCGCCAGGGGCGCAGCGCCAGGAGTCCGGCGACGCAGACGGCGTCGTCGCCGGGACCGAACGGGTTGTGCCGGATGACGACGTCGAGGCCGGTCACGGGTTCGCCATCCGGTCCGTCGACGGCGAGCCAGGCCGGGTCGCGGACGATGTCGAATCCCGGGAATCCGGGGAAGGCCGCCCGCCACTGCTCGGCCAGTCCGCTGCGGAGCAGCCGGTGCACCTCGACACCGCGGCGGAGTTCCTTGCGGAGGTTCTCACGACGGGAGTTGGTGATCCGCAGAGCGAGGGAGAGTTTCAGCATGGCAGGAGCGCCGGGCCGGTAGACGGTGCGGACCGAGGAGGTGGGGTGCCAGTGTCCGCCGGAGGGCCCGAGGTCGTGCAACAGGCCGGAGTCGAAGAGCGCGGCTGCGTCCGGACGGTGTCGGATCTCGCGAGCCTGCCAGGGATGCAGCGGCAAGGGGACGGTCCCGTCCGGCAGTTGGAGGCCGCTGCCCGCCAGGGAGAGGGCGAGCCGCTCGGCGGGCACGGTCCGGCCGCGCTCCGTCCAGGCCGACTCGCAGGCCAGCACGGACCGGGCGACCGCGATCCAGTGAAGGGGGAAGGAGCCACGCGATTCCGGTGAGCAGACGGTGGATTCGCTGTCGGAGAGGCCCTCGCGGCTCTTCGGCGTGGGATGCAGGGGGTGACCGAAGAGGAGGGACTGTTCCGCGTTGAGAAACGGGGTGCTCGTGCCGGGGTCGGCGGGCGCCGCACGGCGGTGGGCGAGGAAGAGGGCGGTGCGTCGTACGGAGTCCGCGACACGGCCGACGAGTTCGGTGGCGTCCGCGTCGGGGTCATCCCGCCGTGCGCTGTAGGCCGCCTCGCGGGTGAGCAGAGCCGCGAGGGTGACCGCCCCGACGGCGGGCGCGTCGTGGGGGCCGTGCTCCAGCAGCGGCGGGCCGAAGCGGTGCCAGCCGGTGGGCGACCAATAGCGCACCGGGACGAGGAGGACGGTTCCGCTGGCGGCGAGGGGGATACGCAGGGTGTCCCCGTCGGGGTACGCGAGGCCGCTCTCCCGTACCCAGCAGCGCAGCAGGTTCTCGACGGCCGCACCGTCGGCCGCGATCTGCGGGTCGGGGTCGTCGAGCGGATCCACGCCGACCACACGGGCACGGTCGGCGGGCGCTTCATGGCTGTCGCGGTCCTGCCGGGGAACGGCCATCGCGGGGAGGGGCGGCCCCTGGGCGGGCAGTTGCGGCACGGACGGCTCCTCCGCCGAGGGCTCTGGGTCGGAGGGCTGGAGTGCTCTCGCTCCCGGACTCGCTTCCGCCGCGCTGACGAGCGGCGCCGTGGCGGGCGACACTGCCAGGGGCAGTGGCTCCACCGCAGAGCGTGGCGGCACCGCCGCCGGGGATGGTGGCGCCGCCGCCGAGGGAAGTGGCCCCGCCGCCGCAGGTGATGGCACCGCCCACCGGGGTGGCACTGCCGCCAGGGGTGGCGGCACCGCAGCGGGGGTTGGTGGCGGTGCTGGGGGCTCCGCCTGGTCTCCGGCGGCCGTCATGGCGGTGGACGGTGCCCTGACCATTGGGACCGCCGCGGATGGGGCGGGAGGGGCGGGCGGTCTGGCCGTCCCGGCCGGGGGAGGCGCTGTGTGGGGCGGGTGCGGGAGGGGCGGCGGGGGGCCGGGGTGGGCGGAGTCGCCGGAGTCGGTCAGGGCGCCGGGCACGGGCTGCGGTCGGGGAGACAAGGGGGCTCCCCCGGGGGTGTGCGGCATGGTGGGTATGGCGCGGGCATCACGGCGTTCACGTCCTGGGCCCGGCGCCTGCCTCCTTCGGTGGTGCGATGGCGGTGCGGTCGTACGGTGCGGGGCACGTCAGCGTCGGTTTCCGGCGGGCGGTGGGGCGAACGGGGCAGCGGCGGGCGGGAGTTCACCGGAGCGGGTTCCGGAGGTGCGGATCGCCGCGTCCAGGGCGTCGGCAAGCCGGTCCAGAACGGCCTCTGTCTGCTCGTCGGTGATGGTGAGTGGAGGGAGGAGGCGGATCACCGCGTTGTGGCGTCCGCCGAGTTCGACGATGAGCCCGCGCCGCAGGCACTCCTGCTGGACCGCCGCCGCGAGCGCGGGAGCGGCGGGCGGAGCCGCCGTACGCGCGACACCGGCGTACGACGCTCCCCCGCCCGGGGTTTGGCGCGCACCCCCGCCCAAAGCTCCGCGCGCACCCTCGCCCTCGGCGCCCGTCAGCCAGGCTCCTTCGCACGGGGTCACTTCGCTCAGGGCCGCCTCGCTCTGGGATGCCCCGTACGGGGTTGCGCCGCCCGGGACCCCCTCCCAGGCGGCGTCCGCGACCGGCCCGACCCGCGCTGCGGCCCCGGCCTGCCCGGCCTCCGCCATGGCCCCCGCCTCTGCGATGGCCCCCGCCTCCGCGATGGGTCCCGTCTCCGCGATGGGTCCCGTCTCCGCGATGGGCCCGGTCTCCGGGGCGACCAGTTCCAGGCCGATCATGAGGCCGCGGCCGCGTACCTCCCCGATCTGCGGGCGCCCGGCGGCGAATCGGCGCAGCCGCTCCAGCATCCGTCGGCCGACGACCGCCGCCCGCTGGGAGAGGTGGTTCTCCCGGACGTACGCGAGGGTGGCCGTGCCCGCGGCCATCGCCAGCTGGTTGCCGCGGAAGGTGCCCGCGTGGGCTCCGGGGGGCCAGACGTCGAGCTCCTCCCGGTAGACCACGACGGCCAACGGCATGCCCCCACCAATGGCCTTCGAGAGCACCATCACATCGGGCACCACCCCGCTGTGGTCGACCGCCCAGAAGGCCCCGGTGCGCCCGACGCCGGTCTGCACCTCGTCCGCGATGAGCGGGATGGAGCGGGCCGCGGTAATCTCGCGCATCCGGCGCAGCCAGCCGTCCGGTGCCGGGAACACCCCGCCCTCCCCCTGTACGGGTTCGAGGATCATCCCGGCCGGGTCGGACACCCCGCCCTTCGGGTCGTCGAGCAGCGTCTCGGCCCAGCGCGCGGAGAGTTCGGCACCGCGCTCCCCGCCGACCCCGAACGGGCAGCGGTAGTCATACGGAAAGGGCAGCCGGGTCACACCGGCCGCAGAGGCCCCGCCGGAGGCGGCCAGCGCACCGGCCGTCATGCCGTGGTAGGCCCCGGAGAAGGCGAGCAGGCCATCGCGCCCCGTGGCGATCCGCACCAGCTTGAGCGCGGCCTCGACCGCGTCCGTGCCCGCCGGTCCGCAGAACTGCACCCGCGCGCGGGCGGCGAGTCCGGGCGGCAGGGTGGCGAACAGCTCGTCCGTGAAGGCGTCCTTGACCGGTGTCGCCAAATCCAGGACCTGCAGCGGCGCTTCCGAGTCCAGAACGGCCCGGATCGCGTCCAGCACCACCGGGTGGTTGTGCCCCAGGGCCAGCGCCCCGGCCCCGGAGAGGCAGTCGAGATAGCGGCGGCCGTCGGCCCCTTCGACCGTCATCCCCCGGGCGCGCACCGGAACGATGGGCAGCGCCCGGGCATAGGTGCGGGCGGCCGACTCACGCAGCGCCTGGCGCCGCAGAATTCCCTGGGTGGCGCCACCGTCGTCGGAGACGGCGGACAGGGCCATCGGCGGGAGCTGGGTCACGGCCACGAGTCTCGGTCCTCCTGCTGCTGAACGCCCTCCGGCTGTCCCCCGTACGTACCAACGACGCGTGACGCTCTGGATCACGGGCTGAGCGAAGATCCTTGCGGCCGGGAACCAAGGACCCGCTCGCAGCCGTCGTAGGCGGCACCGGCATAGTGGGATACCACCCCATTGCCGGGGCGGTGCATGACAATTCCAGATAGGCCGTAGAGCAGATCAGTACCTCAGGGGGAGTTCCGCCCATGCCATCCTCACGCCGACCCGCACTGGCCGTGGCCGTCATAGCCTCGGTTCTGGCGCTCACCGCCACCGCGTGCGATTCCTCGGACGACAACACCGACGCCAGGCCGACCGCGTCGTCGGAGCAGGGCGTGGACGACATCAAGCTGCCCGACAACCTCAACGACAAGTTGAAGAACCTCGGCATCGATCTGGACCAGTGGAAGAACGGTGCCTGGAACAAGTGGGACCGGGACGACTGGCTGCGCGAGGCCGGTGACTTCATCAACCCGATCATCAAGGGTCTGTGGAAGCCGGACCGGATGCGCGACGCGCAGGAGCCCGACAAGCCGGTCGACGACAGCGACATCGCGGACGATCAGGGTGTGACCGACCCCGATCCGCAGCCTGTCCCGGCCAAGGAGGTCACCAGCCCGTACAGTTCCAAGGTCCCCTACGCGGGCAAGGTCTTCTTCGACGGCCCCGAGGGTTCGATGGTCTGCTCCGCGACGGTGGTAGAGGACCCGGCGCACCCCGGCAAGTCCAACCTGGTGTGGACGGCGGGCCACTGCGTCCACGCGGGCAAGGGCGGCGGCTGGTACAAGAACCTGATGTTCGTCCCCTCCTACAACGACGCGGGCAAGTCGCAGGCGGAGCTGGAGAACGCCACCAAGGAGGAGCTGGCTCCCAAGGGTGTCTGGTGGGCCGACTGGGCGCAGACCTCCTCGCAGTGGATCGACAGGGGCGCGGCCGTGGGCGGCAAGGGCGCTCCGTACGACTTCGCGGTGATGCATGTGAAGCCGGAGGTCAGCGGCGGCAAGTCGCTCGAGGAGATGGTGGGCGGCGCGCTGCCGGTCGACTTCAACGCCCCGGCGGTGAAGTCCATCGACGAGATCACGGCCACCGGCTACCCGGCCGCCCCGCCGTTCGACGGCCAGAAGATGAACCAGTGCGCGGACAAGCCGGGCCGGCTCTCCCTGGACGCCAAGCAGCCCACGATGTACCGCATCGGCTGCACCATGACCGCGGGTTCCTCCGGCGGTGGCTGGGTCGCCGAGGGTTCGGACGGCAAGCCCGCGCTGGTGTCCAACACCTCGATCGGCCCGTCCAACGCGACCTGGCTGGCGGGCCCGCACCTGGGCCCCGAGGCGAAGGGCGTCTACAACGCCGTCAGCAAGAAGTTCGCGAGCCAGTGACCGGCTGAGCCGGTCACCGTCAGGCAACCACAACGGCGAGGGCCCGCCCCCGGAAGTCCGGGGGCGGGCCCTCGCCTTATGCCTGTCGTGCCCTCGCCGTGTGACCGTCGTGCCCTCGCCGTGTGCCGGTCGTGGCTAGTGCTGTCCGGCGGCCGCGGCCGGGACGAAACGCCGCAACTCCGCCGCGAGCTCCTCGTGCACCCGTGCCTTGAGCAGCGTGCCCTCAGGGGTGTGCTCCTCGGAGAGCACCTCACCCTCGACGTGGGTACGCGCGACCAGCTTGCCGTGGGTGTACGGCAGCAGCACCTCGATCTCGACCTGAGGCCGGGGCAGCTCCTCGTCGATCACCGCGAGCAGCTCGTCGATGCCCAGTCCGCTGCGGGCCGACACCGCCATGGCGCGCCGCTCCATGCGCAGCAGCCGCTGCACGACCAGCGGATCGGCCAGATCCGCCTTGTTGATCACGACGATCTCGGGCACATCGACCGCGCCCACATCGCGGATCACCTCACGCACGGCGGCCAGCTGCTCCTCCGGCGCCGGATGCGAGCCGTCCACCACATGGACGATCAGATCGGCGTCGCCGACCTCCTCCATCGTGGAGCGGAACGCCTCCACCAGGTGGTGCGGCAGGTGCCGGACGAACCCGACGGTATCCGCCAATGTGTAGAGCCGCCCGCTGGGGGTCTCGGCCCGGCGCACGGTCGGGTCCAGAGTGGCGAACAGTGCGTTCTCCACCAGGACGCCCGCACCGGTGAGCCGGTTGAGCAGCGAGGACTTGCCCGCGTTGGTGTATCCGGCGATGGCGACGGAGGGGACCTTGTGGCGCCGGCGCTCCTGCCGCTTGATGTCGCGGCCGGTCTTCATCTCGGCGATCTCGCGGCGCATCTTCGCCATCTTCTCGCGGATGCGGCGCCGGTCCGTCTCGATCTTGGTCTCACCGGGACCACGGGTGGCCATACCGCCGCCCGAGGATCCGGAGCCACCGCCACCCATCTGCCGGGACAGCGACTGACCCCAGCCTCGCAGCCGCGGCAGCATGTACTGCATCTGGGCGAGCGAGACCTGCGCCTTGCCCTCTCGGGACTTGGCGTGCTGGGCGAAGATGTCGAGGATCAGGGCGGTCCGGTCGACCACCTTCACCTTGACGACGTCCTCGAGGTGGATCAGCTGGCCGGGGCTCAGCTCACCGTCGCAGACCACGGTGTCGGCACCGGACTCGACCACGATGTCGCGCAGTTCCTCGGCCTTGCCGGAGCCGATGTAGGTGGCGGGATCCGGCTTGTTGCGCCGCTGGATCACGCCGTCGAGCACCAGGGCACCGGCGGTCTCGGCGAGCGCGGCCAGCTCCGCCAGGGAGTTCTCCGCGTCCTGCGCCGTACCGGAGGTCCATACGCCGACCAGCACCACGCGCTCCAGGCGCAGCTGCCGGTACTCGACCTCGGTGATGTCCTCGAGTTCAGTAGACAGCCCCCCCACACGCCGCAGCGCGGCACGGTCGGAGCGGTCGTACTGGTCGCCGTCACGTTCCTCGTCGATCTCGTGACTCCAGGCGACGTCCTCTTCCATCAGGGCGTCGGCCCGAAGGCTCTCGGCGGGGCGCTGCCGGTCCTGCGGAAGGGAAGAGGAGTGGGTCAAAGGAATCCTTACGTCGTGGAATACCGTCACTGTCGACAACGCGTGGCGGGCCCGCGGGATTCCCCGCCGGGGCCGGCCGCGACGCCGACTCCTTGATGGTCGCACGCGGCGGCCGGGCCGTCACCCTGGTTTCACGGCCCATGGCACCGCGTAACGCACCGCATGCCGTCCCGCCCGGGCGCCCGGCAGCGCGGCGCCCTTCGTGCTCTCCTTCGCCGTCGGCCGCCAGTCGGGGTGTCCCGGCATCGGCGGCGTCTTCTTGTCGTACAGCCAGGGACGGAGGAATCCGCTCAGATCGCGCCCCGCCACCTGGGAGGCCAGCCGGATGAAGTCGGCGGTCGAGGCCACACTGTCGCGGTGGCGGAGCACCCATTCCCGCTCCAGCCGGTCGAAGGCGGCGCGGCCGATCCGCTGCCGCAGTGCGTACAGCACCAGCGCGCTGCCGTCGTAGACGACCGGGCGGAAGATGCCGATCTGCTGGCCGGAGTCGGCCGGCTTGGGGGCCGCGGGCGGCCCTCCCTCGGCCCGCCAGGCGTCGGACTGCTCGTACGCCTTGCGCATCCGCCGCTTCAGGCTCGCCTTACCGCGCTCATCGGCGTACAGCGCCTCGTACCAGGTGGCGTGGCCCTCGTTGAGCCATAGATCCGACCAGCGGCGCGGGCTGACGCTGTCGCCGAACCACTGGTGCGCCAGCTCGTGCACCATGATCGATTCGATGTACCACCGGGGCAGCTCCTTGCTGGTGAACAGATCGCGCTCGAAGAGGGAGAGCGTCTGTGTCTCCAGCTCGAAGCCGGTGGTGGCGTGGGCGATCAGGACGCCGTAGTTCTCGAAGGGGTAGCGTCCGGCCTTCTTCTCCATCCAGGCCAGCTGTCCGGGAGTGCGCGCGAGCCACTTCTCCAGCCGTGCGCGGTCCGCCGCGGGTACGACGTCGCGCACCGGCAGCCCGTGCGGCCCGGTGCGGCGCGGCACGGCGGAGCGGCCGATGGAGATCTGCGCCAGCTCGGTGGCCATGGGATGGGCGAGGCGGTACGTCCAGGTGGTCCGCGATCCCTTGTGGACGCGCTGCCCGGGAAGACCGCCCGCGACGACCGTAAGGGTCTTCGGGGCGGTGATCCGGAAGGTGAAGCGGGCCTTGTCGGCGGGGTGGTCGTTGCAGGGGAAGACCCGGTGGGCGGCGTTGGCCTGGTTGGCCATGACCAGCCCGTCGCTGGTGCGGACCCAGCCGCCGTTGGTGCCGCCCCGCGGATCGCTGGTGTGGTGGACGGTGACCCGGAAGGCGGCGCCCTTACGAAGCGGGGTGGACGGCGTGACCACCAGGTCCTCACCGGCCGTCACGAACCGGGCCCGCGCTCCGTCGACCCGCACCGAGTCCACGACGCCCTGGGCGAAGTCGAGGTTGACGGTGCGCAGGGGGGCGGTGGCGCGGGCGTCGATGGTGGTGACGGCGTCGAGCGGCCGGTCCTGACGGCGGTAGTCGAACGCGATGTCGTACGCCGTGACGTCGTAGCCGGGGTTGCCGAGCTCCGGGAAGAGGGGGTCGCCGATGCCCAGGGGCCTGGGGTGCGTGGACGATACCGGCCCCGCGGCGGAGGAGGGGCCGACCGCGAGGAAGACGGCGGCCATGGCCGCGGCCACCAGCGCGGTCCTGCGGCGCCCGGTGCGCGGCGGCCAGGGGCGGCGCCCCGAAGAAAACGTCATGCCCTACGGCTACCAGCGCCCCGGCGCCGGCGCAGTCGCTCCCGGCTTTGATCCACCCAAAGGAGTTCAGGCGGCCCGGCTGCGTTCAGGAGCGCGCCGCGGCCATGCTGCGGCCATCGCGTGTCACGTCGTAGACCCCGGGGACGTTGCGCATGGCCCGCATCAGCGTCGGCAGCCTGCCCGCGTTGGGCAGCTGGAGCGTGTAGGTGTGCCGGACGCGCTGCTCACGGGGCGGTTCGACGGCGGCCGCGACCACCTCCGCGCCCTCGGCGGCGATGGCCTCGGTGAGATCCGCGAGCAGATGCGGTCTGCTGAACGCCTCCGCGAAGAGGGTCACGCGATAATCGCCGCCCCCGTCCCCGTCGTCCTCGTCCGCCCAGCGCACCGCGACAGCCGTGCGCCCGGCCGCGGTCATCCGCGCCACCCCGGGGCAGCGCTCGCGGTGCACGGTGACGGCCCCGCCGCGCACCGCGAAGCCGGTGACCGCGTCAGGCGGCACGGGGGTGCAGCAGCGGGCCAGCCGTACGGTCGCGCCGGGCCGGTCGACGACGATGCCCGCCTCGGGGCGGACCGCCCCGGCCGCGGGGACGGCGGCTTCGCCACCCTGCGAAGCCTGCGAGCCCTGCCCGTCCTGCCCGGCCTGGCCGGAGAGAGTGGAAGCGGACTCCGCCTCCGGCTCCTGGACCGCGTCCCGGGACTCCTGCGGGGAAGGCTGCGGCGCCGGGTGGGCGGCCAGCCAGCGGTTGATGGCGATGCGGGCGGCCGGGGTGCGGGCGTGGTCGAGCCACTCCGGCGAGGGGCCGTGCGAGGCGGCGTCCCGGGTGTCGCCGGCCATCAGGAGCTGCAGGGTGTCGCCGTCGCGCAGCACCGTGCTCAGGGTCGCGATCCGGCCGTTGACCCGGGCGCCGATACAGGAGTGCGCGTCCTCGCCGTACAGGGCGTACGCGGCGTCCACACAGCTCGCGCCCGCGGGCAGGCCGAGCGTCCCGCCGTCGGAGCGGAAGACCGTGATCTCGCGGTCCTGGGCGAGGTCGTCGCGGAGCGAGGTCCAGAAGAGGTCGGGGTCGGGGGTGGCGCTCTGCCAGTCGAGCAGCCGGGACAGCCAGCCGGGGCGGGTCGGGTCGGCCCGCTCGCCCTCGGGGGCGTCGGCGCCCTCCGTCGGGGTGTACGGATTGCCGAGGGCGATCACTCCGGCCTCCGCGACCCGGTGCATCTGATGAGTGCGGATGAGGACCTCGGTGACCTCGCCGTCGCGCCCGGCCACGGCCGTGTGCAGCGACTGGTAGAGGTTGAACTTGGGGACCGCGATGAAGTCCTTGAACTCCGAGATCACCGGGGTGAAGCAGGTGTGCAGTTCGCCCAGGACCGCGTAGCAGTCCGCGTCGTCGGAGACGAGGACGAGGAGGCGGCCGAGGTCGGTGCCGGTCAGCTCGCCGCGCTTGAGCCCGACCCGGTGGACGGAGACGAAGTGCCGCGGCCGGACGAGGACTTCGGCGGTGATGCCGGCCTCATGCAGCACGCCCCGTACGTCCTCGGCGGCGCGGGCCAGCGGGTCGGGGCGCCCGGCGTGGGCCTGGAGGAGCTCGCGGGTCCGCGCGTACTCATCGGGGTGGAGGATGGCGAAGACCAGGTCCTCCAGCTCGGTCTTGAGCGCCTGCACGCCCAGCCGCTCGGCGAGCGGGATCAGCACATCCCGGGTGACCTTGGCGATGCGCGCCTGTTTCTCGGGGCGCATCACGCCGAGGGTGCGCATGTTGTGCAGCCGGTCGGCAAGTTTGATCGACATCACCCGGACGTCGTTGCCCGTGGCGACGAGCATCTTGCGGAAGGTCTCGGGCTCGGCCGCCGCGCCGTAGTCGACCTTCTCCAACTTGGTCACGCCGTCGACGAGATAGCGGACCTCCTCGCCGAACTCCTCGCCCACCTGATCGAGAGTCACCTCGGTGTCCTCGACGGTGTCGTGGAGCAGCGAGGCGGTCAACGTCGTGGTCTCGGCGCCCAGTTCGGCGAGGATCAGCGTGACGGCCAGCGGATGGGTGATGTACGGCTCACCGCTCTTGCGCATCTGGCCGCGGTGGGAGGACTCGGCCAGGACATACGCCTTGCGGAGCACATCCAGATCGGCTCCGGGATGGTGTGCGCGGTGGACCTTGGCCACATGCTCGATCGCGTCCGGCAGCCGGCCGCGGGAGGCCGGCCCCAGCAGGGCCGCCCGGCTGAACCTGCGGAGATTGCGCAGGTCGATGCGGGGGATGCCGCGCCTGCGGCCGAACGGGGCCTGGTCGGTGGCCTCTGCGCTCATGGGCAACCTCCGGCGGCGTCGAGCGTCAACCGGCGTGGGTACTCCCACGGGGCCGGTGCTTGATGCTATCGAGCCCATCACGCACGGCCGACCGGCTCTCGCCCAGAGTGAAACGGATCACCCATTCGAGGGAAGTGTCAGCCGAGGTCCGTGCCCAGCCAAGCGGGATCCAGTTCCCCCTCGGCCACGATCACGGCAGGGCCGGTCATCTCCACCGTACCGTCTGGCCGTTCGCTGATCACAAGGCGCCCTCCGGGAACGTCCACGGTGTACGTGACGGGGTGGCCGGTGACCGCCGGGTCGGCCCCGTCACGGCGCGCGGCGGCCACCATCACGGCGCAGGCGCCGGTGCCGCAGGAGCGGGTCTCACCGGAGCCGCGCTCATGCACGCGCATCGCGACATGGCGCGGTCCGCGGTCGACGACGAACTCGACGTTGGTGCCGTGGGGGTACGCGGATGCGGGGCGCACGGCGGGGGCCGCGAGCAGCTCACCGGCCTGGGCGAGGTCGTCGACGAAGGCGACCGCGTGCGGGTTGCCCATGTTCACGTTGCGCGCGGGCCAGCTGTGCTCACCGACCGTGACCGTGATCTCCGCCTCGGGGCCGGGCCCGGGCAGCGTGGCCTCGCCCATCACGACGGTGATCGGGCCGTCGGGCCCCGCCGTGGCCTCGCCCGGCTGTGCGGCGTCACCGGCGTCCTTGGCGATGTGGACCCGGCGCACTCCGGCCCGGGTGGCGACCGCGAGATCGCCCTCCTCGGCGAGACCGGCCCGCTGCAGATACCGGGCGAAGACGCGGACTCCGTTGCCGCACATCTCGGCGATGCTGCCGTCGCTGTTGCGGTAGTCCATGAACCATTCGGCCTGGTCGGCCATCGCCCGCGCCTCGGGGTGCGCCGAGGACCGCACGACGCGGATCAGCCCGTCACCGCCGATACCGGCACGGCGGTCGCAGATCCGGGCGACAGCGGTCGCGGACAGCTCCAGGCTGCCGTCCAGGTCGGGGACGATGACGAAGTCGTTCTCGGTGCCGTGACCCTTGAGGAAGGACAGCCGTGGTGCGGTGCTCATCCCTCGATCCTACGGGGCACCGCGCGCGCCGTCCCTCCGTGCCCGGGCCGTCGGCGCCGGGCCGCGACGAGCGCACCGCCGCGAGCCGGGCGCCGTAAGGCCGCGGAGAGCCGCCGGACACCTAGCGGAGGCGGGCGACCCGCCAGAAGGTGAGGGCGGCCAGCAGGGCCACGATCAGCACGTAGAGGACGACGAAGCGCCAGTCCGGGCGGCGTCCGGAGCCTCTGGGAGGAAGGCCCGGCCAGGTGTAGCCCACCCGGCGGGCGGCCATCAGGCCCCAGCCCGCCGCGCAGCAGCTCAGCAGCAGGCCGAGCATGGCAACGACCGCCCCTCCGTCGCCGAACTCGAAGGCGAGCGGGAAGGCGAACATCAGCGAGCCGAGGATGGCGAGGCCGACGATCGGCGCGATCTGCCAGATCCGCAGCCGGCGCGGCGGGCGCAGCTCCCGGAAGGACTCCCCGGAGACGGATCCCGCGCCGTCCGGGTCCTCGGAGCCGTCATCGAGGACCGGTGCGCCGGTCTCGTGGAGCGCTCCGGCCTCATCGGGGCCGTCAGGGGTCAGCGGCCCCGCGTCTCCGTGCGGCGATTGCTGCGATGCGTCGCGAGGGCCGGCCTCCATCGCCACACGCCCTCCCAACTCCAGACATCACGGCACGATCGGAGCTTGATGATGGCATGCCCGCCGGGGCCCGAATGACGAGCTGAGCGTCCCGATGCCATGACGTGATCAGGCTGTGACCGCCCGTTCAACCAACGCGAGCGCGCTCGACAGGAGTTCCCCTCTGCGGTCGGCGGCTCCGCTGAGCCAGTGGAGCCGGGGATCGCGGCGGAACCAGGAATCCTGGCGGCGCGCGAACCGCTTGGTGGCGCGCACGGTTTCGGCCCTCGCCTCCTCCACGGTGCACTCCTCCGCGAGCGCGGCGAGCACTTGCTGATAGCCGAGGGCGCGGGAGGCGGTACGGCCGGAGCGCAGCCCGGCGGCCTCCAGCAGGCGGACCTCCTCGACCAGCCCGGCGTCCCACATCCGGTCCACCCGCAGGGCGATCCGCTCGTCCAGCTCGGGCCGCTCGACGTCGACGCCGATCTGCAGGGTTTCGTAGACCGCCTCATGCCCGGGCAGATTGGCGGTGAAGGGGCGGCCCGTGATCTCGATGACCTCCAGCGCCCGGACCACCCTGCGGCCGTTGCTGGGCAGGATCGCGCGGGCCGCCTCCGGGTCGGCGGCGGCGAGCCGGGCGTGCAGGGCCCCGGAGCCCCGCTCCTCCAGCTCGGCCTCGAGCCGGGCCCGGACGGCGGGGTCGGTGCCCGGGAACTCGAGCGCGTCGATGGCCCCGCGGATGTAGAGGCCGGAACCGCCGACCAGGACGGGGGTGCGGCCCTCGTCGAGCAGGCGGTCCATCTCGGCGCGGGCCAACCGCTGGTACTCGGCGACGCTCGCGGTCTGGGTGACGTCCCAGATGTCCAGCAGCCGGTGTGGCACCCCCTGCCGCTCGTCCTCCGTCAGCTTGGCGGTGCCGATGTCCATGCCCCGGTACAGCTGCATGGAGTCGGCGTTGACGACCTCGCCGTCGAGATGTCTGGCGAGCGCGACGCCCAGATCGGACTTTCCGGCCGCGGTGGGGCCGACGACGGCGATGACTCGCGGCGGGTGGCCTGCAGTATTCACCGGGCCAGTCTCGCAAACGCCGGGGGCCTCCTCGAATGAGCGACGTGACGGGGCACTGCCGGGTTCGTTGCCCGCTTGCGAGGTTCCGAGGGCCGGTTCACGGAATCGGCCTCCGCGCGCGACGCAAGGCAACGCTCCGAGCGGCACGGGATTTCGCCCGCACGAGTAAGGTATGGAGTAGATATGGGCGTGTTTTCCAGGTTTCGTCGCGATCGTCATGTGCCGAAGGAGGCGAGCCGCTCGTCCGAGAAGGCACCGTCCGCACAGGACGCCCAGGTCACGGCCGACGCCATGACGGCGGAGGCCGCGTCCGGGACAGGCGACGGGGCTGAGACCGCGCGGAGCGGGAAGGAGAACCCGGCGGGTGAAGGCGCCGGGATCCCCAGGCAGCAGTCCGCCGCCGAGGCGGCCGACAGCGAGACCGGTGAGAGCGCCCGCACATAGGCAGCCGACGAGGGTAGGTGGCACATGGGCCTGATGGACAATCTCAAGGCCAAGGCCGGTCAGATGAAGGGCAAGGCCGGCAGCCTTGCGCAGCAACACGAGGCCAGGATCGAGCGGGGCCTGGAGAAGGCGGCCAAGACGGTCGACACCAGGACCAAGGGCAAGTACAGCGCCAAGATCGAGACTGGCAGGGGCAAGGCGAAGGGCGCTCTCAACCGCCTCTCGCACATGGACGAGGACAAGCCCAAGCGCAAGCGCGACGAATAAGGCCGGCCAGGCCAGGACGGCGCCCAGAACGGGGGCGGGCGACGCCGGGCCCGGACCGGCCGGCCCCGCCGGTACGCGGCCGTGGAGCGGACGCTCCACGGCCGCGAGCGGTCTATGAAGACCAGCTCGCCACGAAATACCCCACGCCGTATGGCGCTTCGTCATACCGCAACTCCCCCTTCAGGGGCGCCCCCTCGGCCGCCCCCGCGAGCACCTGCAGCGGCGCGCGGCCCGCCGCCTTGAGCTCGTACGCCAACTCCTCGTCGAGCGCGGCCAGCGCCCCGGTGTCGGCGGCCGCCAGCGCCCGCGCCACCTCGGCGTCGAACGGGGCCGCCCGCTCGTCGAGATAGCCCGGCGCCTTCAGCGTGCGGCATGCGGTGCCGTCGCCCATCACCAGCAACGCGATCCGCTCCGCCCGCCCGGCGAGCTCCCTTCCAACTTCAATACACCGCTCGGCCGCGAGAGGTTCCCCCACACCCAGCCCCTCGACGGGCACCGCCGGGTCCCACCCCGCGTGCTCCAGCAGCCAGGCGGCGACCGCCAGGGACAGTGGCAGCGACGGCGGCAGCGAGGGCGAGGGGCTCAGCCCCGCGGCATCGTCGCCACCGGACACCCCGTCCGCCGCCGGCGCGGCCAGCCGCACATCCAGCTCCACGCCGAAGCCGCGGAACGATCCGGCCGCGCCCTGCGCATGCGGTCCGCGCCCGGCACGCTCGGCCGGCCCCACCACGATCAGGCGCTCCGGACGCGCCGCCGCGAGGCCACGGACGGCCTCGGCGCATGCCGCGCGCAGCCCGTCCAGCTCGGGAGTGGCTCCGGCGGCGACCTCGGGCACCAGCAGTGGCGGACACGGGCAGACGGCGGCGGCGATCAGCATGATCGCCAGCCTAGCCGTGCGCTCAGTCGCAGCCGCAGCCCGCGGCGGGCGCGGCCGGCAGCGGCGGCGGGGCGCCCACCGTCGGCAGGCCCAGCATCACACCCGCGGGCTTCTTCTCCCCGGCTGCGTTCCGCCGCTCCCAGGCGTCTCCGGCGCGGGTGCGCCGCACGCCCCGGGCCGGGCCCTCGGCCAGCAGATGGTGCGGGGCGGCGTAGGTGATGTCGACGGTGACGACGTCGCCGGGGCGCACCGGCTCCTCGGGGCGCGCGAAGTGCACCAGGCGGTTGTCGGCGGCGCGGCCGGACAGCCGCCGCGTGGCGTCGTCCTTACGGCCTTCGCCCTCGGCGACCAGCACCTCCAGCGTGCGGCCGACCTGCTTCTTGTTCTCCTCCCAGGAGATCTCCTCCTGGAGGGCGACCAGCCGCTCGTAGCGCTCCTGGACGACCGCCTTGGGCACCTGGCCCTCCATCTCGGCGGCGGGCGTCCCGGGCCGCTTGGAGTACTGGAAGGTGAACGCCTGGGCGAAGCGCGCCTCGCGCACCACGTGCAGCGTCTGCTCGAAGTCCTCCTCCGTCTCACCGGGGAAGCCGACGATGATGTCGGTCGAGATGGCGGCGTCCGGCATCGCGGCGCGCACCTTCTCGATGATGCCGAGGTAGCGCTCCTGCCGGTACGAGCGGCGCATCGCCTTGAGCACCGTGTCCGAGCCGGACTGCAGCGGCATGTGCAGTTGCGGCATCACGTTCTCCGTCTCCGCCATGGCGGAGATCACGTCGTCGGTGAAGTCCCGCGGATGCGGCGAGGTGAACCGGACCCGCTCCAGGCCCTCGACCTTCCCGCAGGCGCGCAGCAGCTTGCTGAACGCCTCGCGGTCGCCGATGTCGGAGCCGTACGCGTTCACGTTCTGGCCGAGCAGGGTGATCTCGGTGACGCCCTCGGCGACCAGCGTCTCCACCTCGGCGAGGATGTCGCCGGGGCGGCGGTCCTTCTCCTTGCCTCGGAGCGCCGGGACGATGCAGAAGGTGCAGGTGTTGTTGCAGCCGACCGAGATGGAGACCCACGCGGCATACGCGGACTCGCGCCGCGTCGGAAGGGTCGAGGGGAAGGCTTCCAGGGACTCGGCGATCTCGACCTGGGCTTCCTCCTGGACGCGGGCGCGCTCCAGCAGCACCGGCAGACTGCCGATGTTGTGGGTGCCGAAGACCACATCGACCCAGGGGGCCTTCTTGACGATGGTGTCGCGGTCCTTCTGGGCCAGACAGCCGCCGACGGCGATCTGCATGCCCGGCCGCCGCGCCTTCATCGGTGCGAGCCGGCCGAGGTTGCCGTAGAGGCGGTTGTCGGCGTTCTCCCGCACCGCGCAGGTGTTGAAGACGACGATGTCGGCCTCGCCCTCACCGGTGCCCTCCGGTGCGCGGACAAAGCCCGCCTCTTCCAGTAGGCCCGAGAGCCGCTCGGAGTCGTGGACATTCATCTGGCACCCGTAGGTGCGGATCTCGTAGCTCTTGGTCGCTTGAACGTCCACTGCCGGGCTCCGGTCGCTGCTGATGGTCACGCATCAAGGGTAGGCGCTCACAGAAGCCCCCCTGCCTGGCGGTGGGCCGGGTACCCAACGGCACACTATGTTCCATGACACGGAACAGCTCCCAGGGCAACATGCTCGACAAGGCAGTGGCGGTCCTCGACTGCTTCCGGCCCGACGGCGGCGCGTTCCGTCTCACAGAACTGTCCGCGCATACGGGGCTGGCCAAGACCACCGTGTTCCGGCTCTGCGCCGATCTGGTCCGTCTCGGCCTGCTCGAACGTGACGCCGAGACCTATCGGCTCGGCGGCGCTCTGTTCGAGCTGGGCTCACTCGTCCCGCGCCGACGCGACCTGCGAGAGGCCGCGCTGCCGTTCCTGCAGGACCTCTTCGAGGCCACCCACGAGACCGTGCACCTCGGGGTCCGCGAGGGCCACGAGGTGGTCTATGTCGAGCGCATCCACGGCCACGACGCTCTTCGGCTGCCGTCCCGCATCGGCGGCCGACTGCCCCTGACCTGCACCGGCGTCGGCAAGGCGCTTCTGGCGTTCTCGGGCTCCGAGCTGGTCGAGGACGTCCTGGCCGCGTCCCTGCCCCGCCTCACCCCCCACTCGATCATCGATCCTGACCGGCTGCGCACGGCCATCGAGCAGGCCCAGGTCGCGGGTCTGGCCTATGAGGAGGAAGAGGCGGCTTCGGGGGTCAGTTGCATCGCCGCTCCCGTCTTCGACGGACCGACCGCGGTGGCGGCGCTGTCGGTGGCCGTACCCCGCAGCCGTTTCCGGCCCGCGCAGCTGGCGCCGGCCGTCCGGACCGCGGCCCTGGGGCTGTCGAGGGCCCTGCGGTCCGGCACGTGACCGAGTGCCCGGCGGGATCCGCGGCTCGCCCCTCCCCTCCCGGGAGCGGGGCTGGCAGGATCCTCGCCATGGCCGTCACCCTTCCGCGCCTGGACCGGCGCCGTGCCCTGCAGTCCGCCGCCGCGGGCCTCGTCGCCCTGGGGCTGCTGCTGTGGTGGCTGCTGGCAATGGGCGGCGGCCCCTCGCCCAGCGGCCGGGTGACCTTCGCGACCGGGGTCTCCACCGGGGTCTACGACACCTATGGCCGAATGCTCGAGCGGGACCTCGCCCGGGACCTCCCCGATGTCGATGTGCGGCTGGAACAGACGCGGGGGTCCCCGGACAACGTCCAACGGCTGGCCCGGGGCAGGGCCACCTTCGCCATCGCCGCCACCGACGCCGTCGCCGCCTACCAGGGGGAGGGAGCCGGGCGGCTGCGGGCCTGCGCCCGGCTGTACGACGACTACATGCAACTCGTCGTGCCGAGGGGCTCCTCGGTGCGATCGGCCCGCGACCTGAAGCATCTGCGGGTGGGCGTGGGCGACGACGGCTCGGGCGTGCAGCTCATCACCCGGGCGCTGATCAAGGCCGCCGGGCTCGACTTCAATCGGGACATCCGAGCCGAGCGGGTCGGCATCGACGCCATGCCGAGGCTGCTGCGGCAGGGCAAGCTCGACGCCTTCTTCTGGTCGGGCGGGCTGCCGACCACCGCGGTGCGCACCCTGGCCCACGCCTATCCGATCCGGCTCGTCCAGCTCGGCGACCTCACCGGCCCGCTGCACCGGCAGGGCGGGGTGACGCGCTACTACCGGGCGGCCACCGTGCCCGCCGACGCGTACGAGGAGATACGCAGGCCGGAGCCGGTCAAGACGATCGCCGTACCGAACCTCCTGGTCACCACGGACCGGGTGGACCCCGATCTGGCGGAGGGCGTCACCCGCACGGTGATAGAGAACCGGGACCGCATCGGGGCGAAGGTGCACGCCGCCCAGAAGGTGGACCTGCGGACCGCCGTCTTCACCGATCCGCTCGCCCTCCACAAGGGCGCGGCGCGCTATTACCGCTCGGTCAAGCCGTAGCCGGGCTACGTCCGAGGCCGGCCGAAACGGCCGAGGCGCCGCTGGAGGGTCCGGCAGGATCCGCCTATGACAGTGAAGAACGGGAGGCGGTGGCACGTCCTTACGGCCTTCACGTTCTCACCGGGCCCGGTCCCTTCACCTGCTCACTCGGCCCGGTGCGCGGGACG
Source organism: Streptomyces sp. NEAU-YJ-81 (assembly GCF_017592595.1). Classification (NCBI taxonomy): domain Bacteria; kingdom Bacillati; phylum Actinomycetota; class Actinomycetes; order Kitasatosporales; family Streptomycetaceae; genus Streptomyces; species Streptomyces sp. NEAU-YJ-81. Next base: position 91,151 of record NZ_JAGFNO010000030.1, read on the forward strand.
GTGATGGTCACGCGCAGCCCGCGGGGCTCGTTGGGGGCGTAGTCGATCGTGCCCCCGCCCGCCGCGAGCAGGGCGCGGGTGATGGACAGGCCCAGGCCCGAGCCCGAGATGTTCTGGTGGCGGCTGCTGCGCCAGAAGCGGTCGCCGACCCGGGCGAGTTCGTCCTCGGTGAGGCCCGGGCCGCCGTCGGCGACGACGATCGCGACGGTGTCGCCGTCCGTGCGCGCCGAGACCTCCACATGCGCCCCCTCGGGCGTGAACTTCAGGGCGTTGTCGACGACGGCGTCCAGCGCGCTGGACAGGGCCACCGGGTCGGCCCAGCCGGTGATCGCCGCGGGGCCTGTGTAGGCGAGCCCGACCTCCTCCCGCTCGGCCACCAGAAGCCAGGCGTCCACCCGGTCGGCCGCCAGCTCCGCGATGTCGGTGAGCCGCAGATCGGCGGCGGAGTGCTCGGCCAGGGCGAGGTCGAGCAGATCGTCCAGGACGCTGGCCAGGCGCTTGCCCTCCGCGCGCACCGAGGCGATCTCCTCATGGCCGTCCGGCAGGTCGAGCGCCAGCAGCTCGATGCGCAGCAACAGCGCGGAGAGCGGATTGCGCAGCTGGTGGGAGGCGTCGGCGACGAACGCCCGCTGCTGCTCCAGGACTTGTTCGACGTTGTCGGCCATCTCGTTGAACGAGCGGGCGAGCCGCCGCAGTTCCGGGGGCCCCGAGGCGGCCGCGACACGTGACTGCATCCGCCCGGTGGCGATGTCGTGGGTTGCGGTGTCCAGGACGCGCACGGGCCGCAGCACCCATCCGGTCAGCCGGAAGGCGGCCCCCACGGCCAGCAACATGGCGGCGCCTTCGCCCGCGCCGATGACCAGCCAGCCGTGCAGGGTCCGCGACCGCATCTGGCCGGTGGGCGAGTCGGTGACGACGACGGCCACCACGTCCCCGTCGCGGACGACGGGGGAGGCGACGGTGAGCCTGCCCCGCTGCCAGGGCCACACCTGGGGCGGATCGTGGCTGCGGCGCCCGGCGAGGGCCTCGTCGAAGGCCCGGGCGCTCACGCCCGTGTCCGGCAGCCGCCAGTTGCCGGGCGCCTCGGCCATGGGCGGCGCGTCCCGGTCCCGGTAGAAGACCCCGGCCCGGATGCCGTACAGGTCGTGGTAGCGCTTCAGCTCCGCGCGCAGGGTGTCCAGCCGCTCGCCCCCCTCGGCGCCGGCCGCCCCCGTCGGCCCGGCGGTGACGAACTGGGCGAGCGCGGCGAAGCGCGCGGTGTCGTCGATCCGGTCGACGACCACCCGCTGCTGCTCCCGGGCCGCCACGCTCCCGGCGAGCGGGAAGCCGAGCGCGAGCAGCACGCCCGCCATAAGGACGATGAGAAGCGGGAGGAGTCGGGTGCGCACCTTAAGAGCCCCGGTCGCTCAGCGGGCCGGGGCGACGAGGCGGTAGCCCACCCCGCGCACGGTCTCGATCAGGGCGGGCATCCGCAGTTTGGAGCGCAGGGAGGCGACATGGACCTCCAGGGTGCGCCCGGTCCCCTCCCAACTGGTGCGCCAGACCTCGCTGATGATCTGCTCCCGGCGGAAGACGACACCGGGGCGCTGGGCGAGCAGTGCGAGCAGATCGAACTCCTTACGGGTGAGCGAGACGGTCGTGCCGTTGACCGAGACCTGGCGGGTGGGCAGTTCGATGGTCACCGGGCCGAGCCGCAGCGGCGGATGGGGGCCGTCCGGGCCCTCGTCGGCGCCATGGCCCGTGTCCTGGGCGGCGGTGCGGCGGCTGACGGCGTGGATGCGGGCGAGCAGCTCCATGGTGTCGTACGGCTTGACCACATAGTCGTCGGCGCCGAGGTTGAGTCCGTGTATGCGCGAGCGCACATCAGCGCGCGCGGTCACCATGATCACGGGGGTGGCGGTGCGCTTGCGGATCTTGCCGCACACCTCGAAACCGTCCTGGTCGGGCAGGCCGAGGTCGAGGAGTACGACGCCGAAGGGGGCGCCGGAGTCGGGCAGCAGCGCCTGCAGCGCCTCCTCGCCGCTGCGGGCGTGGGTGACCTCGAAACCGTGCCGGGAGAGGATGGCGGACAGGGCCGCGGCGACGTGGTTGTCGTCCTCGACGAGCAGCAGTCTCACCAGCCCCTCCGCCACCTTCCCGTACCAGCGGAGACGCGCCCCGTACGCGCCCCCGTCACCATGGCTTCGAATACGGCCACGAACATGGCCACAGGGCATCCACCCCGATCGAGGGGCACCCGTCAAGACGCATTCGGTCACACACCGGTTTCCGTTATGCAGCCGGTACAGCCCGCGTCGTCTCGTTCACGCAGCGTGTCACGCCGCAGCCATATCGTTATCCTCAATTTCAGCTCAGATGTAATGACGCTGGTCGCGGCCGGTCATTACTGTCCTCCCAACCGAGGAGGACGGAGCGAGACGCCGATGAGCGAAGTATCGGTGACCAAGGACGCCGCACCGGTGGCGGACGCGTTGGTTGCGCTGTCAGGGGTCAACAAGCACTTCGGCGCGCTGCATGTGCTCCAGGACATCGACCTGACCATCAGCCGGGGCGAAGTGGTCGTCGTCATCGGGCCGTCCGGGTCCGGGAAGTCGACGCTGTGCCGCACGGTCAACCGGCTGGAGACGATCGACGCCGGGTCCATCACGATCGACGGCAAGCCGCTGCCCCAGGAAGGCAAGGAGCTCGCCCGGCTGCGCGCCGACGTCGGCATGGTCTTCCAGTCCTTCAACCTCTTCGCGCACAAGACGGTGCTCGAGAACGTGATGCTGGGCCAGGTCAAGGTCCGTAAGACGGACAAGAAGGCCGCCGAGGAGAAGGCCCGCACGCTGCTGGACCGGGTGGGCGTCGGTGCCCAGGCGGACAAGTACCCCGCCCAGCTGTCCGGCGGCCAGCAGCAGCGCGTGGCGATCGCGCGCGCCCTGGCCATGGACCCGAAGGTGATGCTCTTCGACGAGCCGACCTCGGCGCTGGACCCGGAGATGATCAACGAGGTGCTGGAGGTCATGCAGCAGCTCGCCAGGGACGGCATGACGATGGTCGTCGTCACGCACGAGATGGGCTTCGCCCGCTCCGCCGCGAACCGGGTGGTCTTCATGGCCGACGGCCGGATCGTCGAAGAGGCCGAGCCGGAGCAGTTCTTCAGCAACCCCCGCAGCGACCGGGCCAAGGACTTCCTGTCGAAGATCCTTCACCACTGAGTCCACGCCGGCCCGGCAGACCCGCCGGCACGTTCGCCACTGCGTATCTGGACCACGTACTGAACACAGAGGGATGGGCACCATGAGGATTCGTAAGACGGCCGCGGCGGCCACGGTGGTTCTCGCGCTGGCCGCGACGGCGACCGCCTGTGGCGGCGAGAAGGGCACCGCCGGGGACAAGCCGAAGGGCGGCGAGGTCTTCAGCGGCGACTACACGGTCGCGAAGGACGTGAAGATCGACTCGTCGACCCTGAAGGCGGCGCAGAAGCGCGGCAAGATCGTCATCGGCGCCAAGGCCGACCAGCCCTTCCTCGGGTTCCAGGACACCGAGGGCAAGCGCTCCGGCTTCGACATCGAGATCGCCAAGATGGTCGCCGCGGACCTCGGCTTCTCCGCGGACAAGATCACCTTCAAGACGGTGGACTCCAACGTCCGCGAGACCTCGATCTCCAAGGGCCAGGTCGACTACTACGTCGGCACGTACACCATCAACGACGAGCGCAAGAAGCAGGTCGGCTTCGCGGGCCCGTACTACCAGGCCGGTGCCGACCTGCTGGTCCGCGCGGAGGACAAGGGCAAGATCACCGGCCCGGACAGCATCAAGGGCAAGAAGGTCTGCTCCATCGTCGGCTCCACCCCGCTCCAGGAGATCAAGAAGCCGAAGTACGGCGCCAAGACCACCGAGCTGAGCAAGTACTCGCTCTGCGTCAAGCAGCTCCTCGACGGCCAGGTCGACGCGGTCACCACCGACGACGCGATCCTCAAGGGTTACGCCGCCCAGCGCTCGACCAAGCTGCACGTGGTCGGCAAGCCGTTCACCGAGGAGCCGTACGGCATCGGCATGAACAAGAACGACAAGGCGCTCCGCGACGCGATCAGCGACTCGCTCGAGAAGCACATCAAGAACGGCGACTACAAGAAGGCGTACGAAGGCACGCTCGGCAAGTCCGGCTCCTCCTACGTCGCCCCGAAGACCCCCCTGCCCCGCTACTGAGCAGGATTCCCCGTTCGCCTGGAAGCCGGTGCGCTCCGCACGCCGCTGACCTGACCGCTACCGCGGAGAATCGATGAACGTACTCCTCGATCATTTGCCCCAGTTCCGTGAGGGGTTCCTGGGAACCCTCTCCATCACGGCGGCCAGTGCGGCGCTGGCTCTCGTCCTGGGCATTGTCATAGCCGGCTTCCGGGTGTCGCCCATACCGCCGCTGCGGGCCTTCGGGACGGCCTGGGTCACCCTGCTGCGCAACACCCCGCTGACCCTGCTCTTCCTGATCGCGTTCTTCGTGATCCCGCAGATCTTCTTCCCCGGAACGAGCCCGTTCGTTCTCGCCATGGGGGCGCTGGGCTGCTACACGTCGTCCTTCGTCTGCGAGGCCGTCCGGTCCGGTATCAACACCGTGCCGCTCGGCCAGGCGGAGGCCGCCCGCAGCCTGGGGATGACCTTCTTCCAGACCCTCCGGCTGATCGTGTTCCCCCAGGCCACCCGGTCCGTGATTCCCCCCATGAGCAGCATCTTCATCGCGCTCACCAAGAACTCGGCCATCGCCGGGGCGTTCAGCAACACCGAGCTGTTCAACGTCTCGAAGCTGCTGAGCGACAAGGGCTTCGCGATCGGCTGGATCTTCCTGTGGATTGCGCTGTGCTATCTGGTCATCACCTTCGCCATCAGCGGTCTCTTCCGACTGCTGGAGAGCCGCCTGGAGGTGGCCCGATGAGCTCGAGCGTCCTTTACGACGCCCCCGGCCCCAAGGCCCGCGTCCGGAACCGCATCTACTCCGTCGTCGGCGGCCTGGCCGTCCTCGGGCTGATCGTCTTCGCCGTGGTGCGGCTGAACGACAAGGGTCAGTTCGCGCCCGAGATGTGGGACATCTTCAACTACGCGGGCGTGCGGACCAGCATCCGCGACGGTGTGGTCACCACCTTGAAGGTGTTCGCGGTCGCGGCGGTCCTCTCGCTGGCCCTCGGCGTCCTGCTCGCCGTCGGCCGGCTCTCGGACCACAAGGCCGTCCGCTGGTTCGCGACCGGTTTCATCGAGCTGTTCCGGGCCGTCCCGCTGCTGATCACCATCTACGTGCTGTGGGTGCTCTTCCTGACCTACCGGTCGGACCTGGGACTCAGCGGTGACAACACCGGCTTCTGGGCGCTGGTCATCGGACTGACCGTCTACAACGGCTCGGTCCAGGCCGAGGTGTTGCGGGCGGGCATCAACTCGGTGCCCAGGGGCCAGCGCGAGGCCGCCTACGCCCTGGGCATGCGCAAGACCCAGGTCATGATGACGGTCCTGGTGCCGCAGGCCGTACGGGCGATGCTGCCGACCATCATCAGCCAGCTGGTGGTGACGCTGAAGGACACCTCCCTCGGCTATGTCATCACCTACCAGGAGCTGCTGTTCCAGCTTCAGCAGCTGGCCGGGAACATCGTCGTCAACGACGACAACCCCTACGTTCCGGTGATCATCGTCGGCGGCGCCATCTACATCGCGATGTGTCTGGCCCTCTCCGCCCTCGCCACCTGGATCGAGCGGCGCGGCCGGCGCGCCAAGACCGGCATCCGGGTCGCGGACGCGGGCCAGCCGCTGGCGGCCGCCGACGCGCTCGACGTCGTCGACCACTCCACGGTCTCCGCCCCGGACGCGCCCACCGGCAAGACGGACTGAGGGGCCGGGCGGGGGCCGGGCGGACGAGCGACCGGGCGACCGGGCGACCGGGCGGACGACCGTCCGGGGGCCGGGCAGACGAGTGAAACCCTTACCAGGGCGGTGGCGCACGCGCCACCGCCCTTCGTCGCTTGACGCGGGCAGCGGCAGTGGGTTGCATGCTTTCTGTGATCGCTCACCGGGTTTCAACTGCCAATTTCCGTACGTCACGTACGACCCGCAGGGCCACAGGAACCGCACCGTGGACCCGGTGATCGTCGCCGGGGCGGGCCCGGTCGGCCTCACCCTGGCCCTCGCCCTGGCACGCCTTGAGGTGCCCGTCATCCTGCTGGACGAGTCCACGGGCGGTGAGGAGAGCCGACTGGCCCGCACCGTCGTGCTGCGCCCGGACGCCGCCGCCCTGCTGGAGCGGCTGGGCTGCCGGGTCACCGCCCGGACGCGGCCGTGGACCGGATGGCGCACGATGCGGCGGCGGCAGCTGGTGCGGCAGGTGGCCCTCACACCCGGCAGCCTCTTCGGCGGCGAGCGCGGCACCGGCGGTCCCTTCCGCGGCGAGCGAGGCGGCGGCTGGGACGGCGGCCTTACGGAGGCCATGGGCTCCCCCGGCGCTGACGGGCCGGAGGACGAGGCGGCACCGGCGCCGACGGCCTCACCGGTGCATCTGCCCCAGCATGAGCTCACCCGGGCGCTGCGGGGCTCGCTCGCCGCCATTGGCGACGAGGACCTCGTCCGCATCGTCTCCGGAAGCCGGATCGACAGCCTGGAGCAGGACGACCACGGGGTCGGGGTGCGCACCCGGGGCGCCCAGGCCACCTGGTGGCGGGGCAGCTATCTGGTGGGCTGCGACGGGCCGCGGTCCACCGTCCGCAAGCTCCTGGGCGTGCGCTTCCCGGGCCGTACGGCCGTGGAGCGGCACGCCGTCGCGGCGCTGCGCGCCGAACTCCCCTGGCCCGGCGAGGCCGTGCTGCACCGCTCCCCGCCCTGGCGCAGCATCGACGCGGAGGTGACCGCCCGGCCGCTGCCGCACAGCCTGTGGCGGGTCGACTGGCTGCTGCCGCCCGGCCGCGATCTCGTCACCCCCGATGCCCTGCTGGTGCGGGTGCGCGACACCCTCACGGGGTGGTGCGGGGATTCCGAGCCCCCCTACGAGCTGCTGGACACCGGCGTGCACACCGTGCACCACCGGCTCGCGTTGCGCTGGCGCGTGGGGCGCGCCTTCCTGGCCGGGGACGCCGCCCATCTGCTGGGCGCGCTCGGCACCCAGGGGCTCGAAGAGGGGCTGCGGGACGTCGACAACCTCGCCTGGAAGCTGTCCCTGGCCTGGCACCACGGGGCCTCGGAGGCTCTGCTGGACAGCTATCAGGCGGAGCGGCGCGGAGCCGTGGGGGCCCGGCTGCGCGCGGCGGACCAGGCGCTGCCGCTGGTGCGGGCGGCCGGCGGCTGGCACGCGGTGCGGCGCACCGTGCGGCCCGGCGGGGCACGCGGGCACGACGCGCTGCTCACCGACGGTCACCTCGGACAGGGTCCGCTGGGCGCGCCGCCGGTCTACGACCGTTCGCCATTGGCCCCGGCGGCGCCGCCGGATGGCTCGATCACGGTGGGCACGCCGCCCGGGGCGCCGGTCGCCGATGTGCCGGTGACCGCGCCGGACGGCTCGGTCGTACGGCTGCGGGAGCGGCTCGGCCGGGAGTTGCTGGTGGTGCTGGTCGCCCCCGGCACCGGGGTGTGGGACCGCCGCCACTGGATGCGCGCCGGGCTGATGCCGAGGCTGGCGGCGGCCGTCGCGGCGCTGCCCATGCGCACCGAGCTGCTGGTCGCCGAGGCGTATCCGGGAGCCCCGGCGCACACCGTGCTGCTGGTGCGGCCGGACGGCCATCTCGCCGCGGCACTGTCGGGGGTGCGGCCTAGCGCGCTGTACGCGTGCGCGGACGCGGCCCGGGGCGGGAACGCGGCCAGGGGCGTACCGGCGGAGGCGAGCGCGCGGCGGTAGCGCGGGATCGACCAACGAGGCCGCGCCGGGGTCACGGATGGTTTCCGGGCGCCCGGCCTGCGTCCGGGCGTGCGATCCGTGTCAGGGCGTGCGTGGACCGGGCGCGAGCCGGTGAGGTTGACCTTCCTTTCCGGCACATGATTCACTTCACAGCGTGACTGACACCTGCTTGCCTCGCTTCTGGCGGAGGGTCCATCTGGACCTGGTCCGCTACGCGGGCTGTGTCTGTCGTCCGTCCTGTTGATCCGCTTCTTTCCCGCGCGGTGCGGCCGCGCCTCTTTCGCGATCACTCAGGATGGTTCTCTGTGCCCGACGTACGCACTTCCACCCCCGGTCCCGTGCGCCCTTCCACGGACGTCATCACGGACCCGGCATCCGGCCCGGCCGCTCCGCCCAGCGCCGCGGAGCTGCTCGACTTCGCTCGCCGGACCGCCGCCGACGCCGAACTCGTCGCCTCGCTTCCGCTCGATCCGGAGGGCCGCACCTGGCTACGCCTCGACGGGCCGGGCGGCAGCGAAGCCTGGCTGATCGGCTGGCCTCCGGGCACCGGCACCGGCTGGCACGACCACGGCGGCTCCCATGGCGCCTTCGTCGCGGCGGCGGGTGAACTCAACGAGCAGTCACTCGCCGCGCGTCTCCCTACCGAGGGCTGGAAGACCCTTGAGCTGGCCGACGATGTGGACCGCGAGCAGCGGCTGCCCGCCGGGCAGGGCCGGGCCTTCGGACCGCATCATGTGCATGAGGTGATCAATCCGTCCGACACCGAGCATGCGGTGTCGGTGCACGCCTACTATCCGCCGCTGCCGCTCATGCGGCGCTACAGCCGCACCGGTCATACGCTGCGGCTGGAGCAGGTCGAGCGGCCCGAGGAGTGGGGATAAACACGATGGGCACGACCAAGCGGAGCGTGGACGAGCTGCTGGCCGAGGCCCGCGAGGAACTCGACCGGCTGGAGCCGCTCGACGCCGCGGCGGCGCAGGTCCAGGGCGCACTGCTGGTGGACATACGGTACGCGGCGCTGCGGGAGCGCGACGGCACCATCCCCGGAGCGCTGATCGTCGAGCGGAACGAGCTGGAGTGGCGGCTCGACCCGCAGTGCGACCACCGGCTGCCCGAGGCCACCCATCACGATCTGCGGGTCGTGGTGGTGTGCAACGAGGGCTACGCGTCCAGCTTCGCCGCCGTCTCGCTGCGTCAGCTGGGCCTGGAGCGGGCGACCGATCTCATCGGCGGCTTCCAGGCATGGCGCGCGGCGGGCCTGCCCGTGCGCTAGCGCCACCGGGCTCGGGGGCCGCACGTCTCGGGTGTCGCACTCGGGGGGCACCCGTCTTAGGGGTCGGCGTCTGCCGCACGGCCGCACATCGCTCTTTCTCGGTAACCGGCTTCACCGGATTGGCCCCAGGGCCGTCACAGCCCACAGCCCCGCCGCGACAGAGCCGCTGGGGCTCAGAGGTCAGGGATGTGGTGCTCCAGGAGCTCCGGGTCCTCTCCCTCCTCCTCCAGTGCGCGCCGCACCACCCGCAGCGCCAGCCCCTCGGAGTAGCCCTTGCGGGCCAGCATCCCGGCGAGACGGCGGATCCGCTTCTCCCGGTCGAGGCCACGGGTGGCCCTCAGCTTGCGCTCGACCAGCTCCTGCGCCGTCCGCTCCTCCTGATCGGCGTCGAGCTGTCCCACGGCGTCGTCGATCAGGGCGGAGTCCACGCCCTTGGTGCGCAGCTCACGGGCGAGCGCCCGCCGGGCGAGCCCCCGGCTGTGGTGCCGGGACTCCACCCATGCCTCGGCGAACGCCGCGTCGTCGATCAGGCCGACACCCTCGAACCGGGACAGCACCTCCTGCGCCGCGTCATCGGGGATGCCCCGGGTGCGCAGCGCGTCCGCGAGCTGCTTACGGGTGCGTGGGGTCCCGGTGAGCAGGCGCAGGCAGATCGCCCGCGCCTGCTCCTCCGGGCCAGGCGGCGGCCCCTGCTCGGCCCTCGACAAGGAGGGGGCGCCGCTGTCCGGACGGTCCGGGCGCTCCGGACGGCCTGAGCCGTCCGGCCATTCGGTCCGCCGTGTCATGGATCAGCTCTTGGCCGCGGCGGTCTTGGCCGCCTTCGCCCCGGTCTTGGCCGCCGGGGCGGCCACGGCCTTCGCCGGTGCGGCGTCGGTCACGCCCGCGGTACCAGCCGCGTCCGCGGTGGGTGCCGCGGCCGCCGGGTCCTGGGGCTTGACTCCGATGCCGAGCTTTTCCTTGATCTTCCTCTCGATCTCATTGGCGAGATCGGGGTTGTCCTTCAGGAAGTTGCGGGCGTTCTCCTTGCCCTGGCCGAGCTGGTCGCCCTCGTAGGTGTACCAGGCACCAGACTTGCGGACGAAGCCGTGCTCGACGCCCATGTCGATCAGGCCGCCCTCGCGGCTGATGCCCTGGCCGTAGAGGATGTCGAACTCGGCCTGTTTGAAGGGCGGCGCGACCTTGTTCTTGACGACCTTGACGCGGGTGCGGTTGCCGACCGCGTCGGTGCCGTCCTTGAGGGTCTCGATGCGGCGGATGTCGATGCGCACCGACGCGTAGAACTTCAGCGCCCGGCCACCGGTCGTGGTCTCCGGGGAGCCGAACATCACGCCGATCTTCTCGCGGAGCTGGTTGATGAAGATCGCGGTGGTCTTGGACTGGTTGAGCGCGCTGGTGATCTTACGGAGCGCCTGGCTCATCAGCCGGGCCTGGAGGCCGACGTGGGAGTCGCCCATCTCGCCCTCGATCTCTGCGCGCGGCACCAGGGCGGCGACGGAGTCGATGACGATGAGGTCGAGGGCGCCGGAGCGGACCAGCATGTCCACGATCTCGAGTGCCTGCTCGCCGTTGTCCGGCTGGGACAGGATCAGTGAGTCGGTGTCCACGCCCAGCTTCTGCGCGTAGTCCGGGTCGAGGGCGTGCTCGGCGTCCACGAAGGCGACGGTGCCGCCGGCCCGCTGAGCATTGGCCACCGCGTGCAGGGTCAGGGTCGTCTTACCGGAGGACTCGGGGCCGTAGACCTCGACCACCCGGCCGCGCGGCAGACCGCCGACGCCGAGGGCGACGTCGAGAGCGGTCGACCCGGTGGGGATGACCTCGATCGGCTCGTTCGGCCGATCGCCCATGCGCATCACGGCGCCCTTGCCGAATTGCCGTTCAATCTGTGCGAGCGCGGCGTCGAGCGCCTTCTCGCGGTCGGTTCCTGCCATGGGTCCCACCCGGTTTGCTTGAGTCGATCGCTTCACGTCCATGACGCTAGCGCCTGCCACTGACAAGCGGCCCTGACGTCCTCGGCCTGTGGATAACCTGTCGGGCCTCCATCAGAATGGATGTTCGATTTTTATGTCAACTACGCCGCGCCAACGCGGCGCGCATCCGCGCGAGGGCCGACATGCCGCGCCGCCGCGTGCGCCCGTGCACCCGCAGATCGTCGGCCACGTCATAGCGCTTGATGTACGCGCCGAGGAACGCCTGCAGCGTCGCGGTCGCCGGAATCGCGATCAGCGCGCCCACCGCGCCCAGCAGCGCGGTGCCCGCTATCACCGATCCGAAGGAGACGGCCGGGTGGATGTCCACCGTCCTGGCGGTGATCCTCGGCTGCAGCAGATAGTTCTCGAACTGCTGGTAGATCACGACGAAGATCAGGACCCAGAGCGCATACCAGGGGTCGATGGTGAACGCGATCAGCATCGGCAGCGCCCCGGCCAGGTAGGTGCCGATGGTCGGGATGAACTGCGAGATCAGCCCCACCCAGACGGCGAGCGCCGGGGCGTAGGGCACGCCCAGGGCCTCCAGCAGGACGTAGTGGGCGACGCCGGAGATCAGTGCCATCAGCCCGCGGGAGTAGATGTAGCCGCCGGTCTTGGCGACCGCGATCTCCCAGGCGCGCAACACCTCGACCTGCCGGGTCGGCGGCAGCACCGAGCACAGGGCGCGGCGCAGCCGGGGCCCGTCGGCGGCGAAGTAGAAGGCGAACAGGGTCACCGTCAGTGTCTTGAACAACCCGCCGAGCACCTGTGCGGAGACGTCCAGCACATTGTCGGCGCTGTTCTTGACGTAGCTCTGCAGCCAGTCGGAGTGCACCAGGCTGTCCTGGATCTCCAGACGCGACAGATGGGTGTGGAACGTGTCGTTGATCCACCTGACCACATTGTCGAGGTACTGCGGGAAGTCCTGGACCATGGTGATGATCTGATCGGCGAGCATCGAGCCGAGCAGGGTGAAGAAGCCCGCGGTGCCGATGAGGATGGCGAGAAAGACCAGCCCCGTGGCCAGCCCCCGGCGCATGCCGCGGGCGGCCATCCGGTCCACGGCCGGTTCGATCGCGAGCGCCAGGAAGAACGCGATCAGGATGTTCAGCAGAAGCCCGGTCAGCTGATCGAAGGCCCAGGTCGCAAGGCGGTAACAGGCCACCAGCGCGAGTGCGAGCACCATGGCGCGCGGCAGCCAGCGCGGCATGCGCGCGGCGGGTTGCGGGGAGTCCGAGGAGGACCGAGCGGCGCTCGGGGTGTCGTCGGCGTCGGAGGAGAGGGTCTCTTCGGTCGGGGCCACGGAGCAAGTGTGGCGTACACCGGACGAAGAAATCCGGCCACCCCGGGAAGCTCGTGCACCCGGGGCAGCCGGAGGGCCGCTCAGCGCCTGCTGTCGGGGATCTCCATCGCGGCGCAGACTGCGCGCCAGACGTCCTTGGCCTCCCAGCCGTCCGTCAGTGCCTCGTGCACCGTCCGGCCGCCGAGTTGCGACATCACATGATCGCGCGCGAAGGAGTCGGCGTACGCCGCGCCGAAGTGGTCCGCCATTCGCTGCCAGAAGTCCGTCAACCGCATGTGACCAGTATCGCGCTCCCGGGGGTGCACCCAGGCGTGAGCCCCCTACCGACCGTGTCTCGCGGCCTACGGTCTGTCCATGGATCGATCCGCAAGCCTCCCCTCCTCGCCCTCCCTCCCCACGCCCGGGTCCGCCGAGCCGGCGCAGCCGGCCGAGTCCTCCGCGCTCTCCCGCGCCGAGCGGTTCGTCTGGCTGACGGCCCGCGTGCTGGAGCAGCGCAGATTCGCTTATCACTTCCTGGCCGGCGGCGCCGAGGCGGTCGAGACCGCGCTGGCCGCGTATCTGGGGACCGACGGGGGCTACGGCCATGCGCTGGAGCCGGATCTGCGCGGCCCGGTGAGCCAGCCGCTGCATGCCGTGCACGCCTTACGGGTGCTCGACGGGATCGGACGCTGCGGCGGGCAGCGGGTGGAGCGCCTGTGCCGCTACCTGACGTCCGTGTCCACCCCGGACGGCGCGCTGCCCGCCTGCCACCCCTCGCTGCGCGGCTATCCGGCGGCCCCCTGGGTCCCGTCGGCGGACGATCCGCGCAGTGATCTGCTGACCACCGGGCCGGTGGTGGGGCTGCTGCACCGTAACGAGGTGTGGCATGCGTGGCTCTTCCGGGCCACGGACTTCTGCTGGGCGGCGGTCGCCGCCCTGGGGGAGGGCGGCGCGACGACGCGTCCGTACGAGGTCGCGGCGGCCGTCGCCTTCCTCGACGGGGCGCCGGACCGGGCACGCGCCGAGGCGGCGGCCGAGCGGCTCGGCCGCCGGGTGCGGGAGGAACGGCTGATCGTGCCGCCGGCGGCCCCCGAGCGCACCGAGGACCGTCCCCTGTCGCCGGGGCAGGGCCCCGGTGAGCCCTTCCAGGTGCACGACATCGCCCGTACGCCCGGCTCGCTGGCGCGCCGGTGGTTCACCGACGCCGAGGTGGAGCGGTCCCTGGACGTGCTCGTGGCCGCGCAGCAGGAGGACGGCGGCTGGCCGCCGCACCGGCGCCCATGGACACCTGGGGCCACGCTGGAGTGGCGGTCGGTGGCGACCGTCGAGGCGCTGCTGGCGCTGCGGGCCTACGGACGGCGGATCTGAGCGCGGGCGTCCGCGGCGGTCACAGGGCCCGGACACCGGCCGTGACGACGACGGCCACGGCGACCACCACCAGGAAGGGGGCGCGGAGCACCAGCGCGAGCGCCGCCGCCCCCACCCCGGCCGCCCTCGCGTCCAGGAGGAGATGCTGGCCGTCGCTGAAGGTCTGCTGGGCGGTGAGGGCGGCGAGCAGGGCCACGGGCAGCAGCGCGGCCAGACGCCTGACGAGCGGGCGCTCCAGGACTCCGGCGGGCACCGAGAGGCCCAGCAGCTTGACGAGGTAGCAGCCCGCCGCGGTGACGCCGATGGCGATCCAGATGGTCATCGGCGCTCACCGGGCTCCGTGCCGCGTGTCATGCGTCCGTGCACCGTAAGGACGGCGGGGGCGGCGAGCGCCGCCACCAGGACCGGGACCCCGGCGGGCAGCACCGGCTGGCACAGGAGCACCAGCAGGACGCCGAGACCGGCCACGGCCCGCTCGACGGTGCCGCTGAGCATGGGGGCCAGCAGGGCGAGGAAGACGGCGGGCCCGGCGGCGTCCAGGCCCCAGGCGTCGGTGTCGCCGAGCGCGGACGCCCCCAGGGCACCGATCAGCGTGGTGAGGTTCCACAGGACGTACAGCGTCAGCCCGGTGATGGTGAAGCCGAGACGCGCGGTGCGCCGGTCGGGCTGGGCGAGCGCGACGGCGGAGGTCTCGTCGATGACCCAGTGGGCCGCCAGGGGGCGCACCGCGCGCGGCAGCCCGAGGAGTCCGGACAGCCGCAGCCCGTAGAAGGCGTTGCGCACTCCGAGGAAGAACGCCCCGGCGGCGGCGGTGAACGGATTGCCGCCCGCCGCCAGCGCGCCCACGAGGGCGAACTGCGACGCCCCGGTGAAGACGAGCAGGCTGAGCGCGCAGGTCTGCAGCAGGCCGAGTCCGGCGCCGGCCGACGTCACCCCGAAGGCGAAACCGGAGAGCCCCACGGCGACACCGACGCCCAGGGCGTCGCGGACAACGGCCGAGTCCGCCGGAGGCGCGGCGGGATCGGTTCGCATCTCTATCTGTTCTGACACACCGCGCACATTAGGAGAGCGCTTCGGATCCGGTCTTGTACGTTCTTGCGCGCTCCCGCCGGTAAGCGCCCGGTGGCACCCCCACGATGCGGGTGAAGTGGCGGTTCAGATGGGACTGGTCGGTGAAGCCGACGGTGACGGCCGCCTCGGCGGGCGCGGTCCCGGCGTCCAGCAGCCGCCGGGCCCGGCGGACCCGGGCGTCGGTGAGCCAGGTGTGCGGCGGCATCCCGTAGACGGTGCGGAAGGCGCGCAGCAGGGCGAACGGACCGGTCTCCAGCTCGGCCGCCAGCCGTTCCAGGGACGGCGGGTCGGCCATGCGCTCCTGGAGGATCGCGCGGGCGCGCGCCGCCCTTCGCGCACCCGCGGTGCGCGCCGTGCGCTCGGGGAGCGGGCCGCCATGGTCGCGCAGCAGCCGGGCGAGGGCGATGCGCAGCAGGCTGTCGGCGGCCAGCGCGTTGCCCTCCTCGGCGGCCCGGTGCACTGCGGTGACCAGCCGCGCGCCCTGGGGGTCGTCGACGGAGGGGATCCGGAATCCGGCCGTGCCACGGAGCGTGGTCGTCTCGGCGGCGACACCGGCGACCAGGTCCGCGGCCGGGTACAGCACGCTGTACGCCCACCCCTCGGGCGCCCCCGCCCGTCCGGTGTGCGGTACCTCTGGGTTGATGAGCGCGAGCCCGCCGGGCCCGGTGCGCTCGACGGCGCCGCGGTGGTGGAACTCCTCGACGCCCTCGGTGATCGCGGCGATCACGAAGGACTCATGGGTGTGCCACACGAAGGTCTTGTGGATGTAGCGGGCCCGCAGCAGATCGACGCCCGGAAGCTGGGGGTACCGCCAGTGCCGCGCGCTCTCCCCGTTTCCCATGGCACCATTGTGCGCCCCACCCGGGCCCCCGCTGACCTGCGACTCCGTCCATTGTCAGTGGTCCGGTGCACGATGGAGGGCATGGCAGGCTCGGCGCTCGACGCATTCTCCCCGGCCACCCGCGGGTGGTTCACGGGCGCCTTCACCGCGCCCACGCCCGCGCAGGAGGGCGCGTGGCGGGCGATCGGCGAGGGCTCGGACGTCCTGGTGGTCGCCCCCACCGGCTCGGGCAAGACCCTGGCCGCCTTCCTGGCGGCCCTGGACAGGCTGGCCGGTGAGCCGCCGCCCGCCGAGGCGAAGAAGCGCTGCCGGGTGCTATACGTCTCCCCGCTGAAGGCCTTGGCGGTGGATGTCGAGCGCAATCTCCGCAGCCCGCTGACCGGTATCCGCCAGGAGTCGGTGCGGCTGGGCAGGCCCGAGCCGGAGATCCGAGTGGGCACCCGCTCGGGCGACACCCCGGCCGCCGAGCGCCGCGCTCTGGCCACCCGCCCGCCGGACATCCTCATCACCACCCCCGAGTCGCTGTTCCTGATGCTCACCTCCGCCACCCGGGAGGCGCTGCGCGGGGTGGAGACCGTGATCCTGGACGAGGTCCACGCCGTCGCGGGGACGAAGCGGGGCGCGCATCTCGCGCTGTCCCTGGAGCGCCTCGACGAGCTGCTCGATCGCCCCGCCCGGCGCATCGGGCTGTCCGCGACCGTGCGGCCGGTGGACGAGGTGGCGCGGTTCCTGTCGCCGCGGCGCAAGGTGGAGATCGTCCAGCCGCCGTCGGGCAAGGAGTTCGACCTGTCGGTGGTCGTGCCCGTGGAGGATCTGGGCGAGTTGGGCGGCTCCCCCGCCCAGGAGGGCGAGGCGGGCGAGCGGCCGTCGATCTGGCCCCATGTGGAGGAGCGGATCACCGATCTCGTCCAGGCCCATCGCTCCACCATCGTCTTCGCCAACTCCCGCCGGCTGGCCGAGCGGCTGTGCAACCGGCTGAACGAGATCGCCTACGAGCGGGCCACCGGTGAGGCCCTGCCCGAGGACCACTCCCCCGCCGAGCTGATGGCCGAGGCCGGCGCGGCCCGCGGCGCGCCCCCGCTGCTGGCCCGCGCGCACCACGGCTCGGTGTCCAAGGAGCAGCGGGCGCTGGTCGAAGAGGACCTCAAGGCCGGCCGGCTGCCCGCCGTCGTCGCCACCTCCAGCCTCGAACTCGGCATCGACATGGGCGCGGTCGACCTGGTCGTCCAGGTCGAGTCACCGCCCTCGGTGGCCTCCGGTCTGCAGCGGGTGGGCCGGGCCGGCCACCAGGTGGGCGCGGTCTCCACCGGCGTCGTCTTCCCGAAGTACCGCGGGGATCTGGTGCAGGCCGCGGTGGTCACCGAGCGGATGCGCGAGGGGGCCATCGAATCGCTGCGGGTGCCCGCCAACCCGCTGGACGTGCTCGCCCAGCAGCTGATCGCCATCACCGCCATGGACACCTGGGACGTAGACGAGCTCCTGGCCCTGATCCGCCGAGCCGCGCCGTTCGCCTCGCTCCCGGAGTCGGCGTACACCTCGGTCCTCGACATGCTCGCGGGCCGCTACCCCTCCGACGCCTTCGCGGAGTTGCGGCCGCGCCTGGTGTGGGACCGCGTCGCCCATACGGTCACGGGCCGCCCCGGGGCGCAGCGGCTCGCGGTGACCTCCGGCGGCACCATCCCCGACCGCGGGCTCTTCGGCGTCTTTCTGGCGGGCGCCGACCCCAAGAAGGGCGGCGGCAGGGTCGGCGAGCTCGACGAGGAGATGGTCTACGAGTCGCGGGTGGGCGATGTGTTCACCCTGGGCACCACCTCATGGCGGATCGAGGACATCACCCGCGACCGGGTCCTGGTCTCCCCCGCCCCCGGCGTCCCCGGCCGGCTGCCGTTCTGGAAGGGCGACCAGCTCGGCCGCCCCCTGGAGCTGGGCCGCGCCCTGGGCGCGTTCCTGCGCGAAGTCGGCGCGCTGCAGCCCGAGGACGCCCGCCTGCGGCTGCTGGCCGCCGGTCTGGACGCCTGGGCCGCCGAGAACGTCATCGGGTATCTGGACGAGCAGCGCCGTGCCTGTGGGCATGTGCCGGACGACCGCACGATCGTGGTGGAGCGGTTCCGCGACGAGCTGGGCGACTGGCGGGTGGTGGTCCACTCCCCCTTCGGCGCGCAGGTCCACGCCCCCTGGGCGCTCGCCCTGGGCTCCCGTCTGTCCGAGCGGTACGGCATCGACGCCCAGGTCATGCACGCCGACGACGGCATCGTGCTGCGGCTGCCCGACGCCGATCTGATGGGTCTCGACCTCCTCGACGCCGACCCGATGCGCCAGGGCGTGGAGTACGACACCGACCAGTCCCCGGTGGGCGCTGCCGATGTCGCGTTCGACAAGGGCGAGATCAACCAGATCGTCACCGACCAGGTCGGCGGCTCGGCGCTGTTCGCCTCCCGGTTCCGCGAATGCGCCGCCCGCGCGCTGCTGCTGCCCCGCCGCGACCCCGGCAAGCGCACCCCGCTGTGGCAGCAGCGCCAGCGCGCCGCGCAGCTCCTCCAGGTGGCGAGCGAGTTCGGTTCCTTCCCGATCGTCCTCGAAGCCGTCCGCGAATGCCTCCAGGACGTCTTCGACGTCCCCGGCCTCACCGAGCTGATGGGCGACATCGAGGCCCGCCGGGTCCGGCTGGTGGAGGTGACCACCCCCGAGCCGTCCCCCTTCGCCCGCTCGCTGCTCTTCGGCTATGTGGCGCAGTTCCTCTACGAGGGCGACTCCCCGCTCGCCGAGCGCCGCGCCGCCGCCCTCTCTCTCGACGCGCGGCTGCTGGCCGAGCTCCTGGGCCAGGCCGAGCTGCGCGAGCTGCTCGACGCCGACGTCCTGGCCGAGCTGGAGCACGAGCTGCAGTGGCTCACCGAGGACCGCCGGATCAAGGACGCCGAGGGCGTCGCCGACGTCCTTCGGCTGCTCGGCCCGCTCACCGCCGCCGAGCTGGCCGAGCGCGGTGCCGAGCCCGGATGGGCCGAGGACCTGGCCGGGGCCCGGCGCGCCATCCGGGTCCGGATCGCGGGCGAGGACCACTGGGCCGCGGTGGAGGACGCCGGGCGGCTGCGGGACGCGCTCGGCACGGCGCTGCCGGTCGGCGTCCCCGAGGCGTTCACCGAACCGGTCAAGGACCCCCTGGGCGATCTGCTGGCCCGCTATGCCCGCACCCACGGCCCGTTCACCTCGGCGCAGGCCGCCGCCCGCTTCGGCCTCGGCGTGGCCGTCACGGAGGGCGCCCTGCACCGCCTGGCCGCCGACGGCCGCGCCGTCCAGGGCGAATTCCATCCCTCGGGCATCGGCCAGGAATGGTGCGACGCCACCGTGCTGCGCCGGCTGCGGCGCCGCTCCCTGGCCGCGCTGCGCCATGAGCTGGAGCCCGTACCGCCCTCGGCGCTCGCCGCCTTCCTCCCGCAATGGCAGCATCTGGGCACCCACAGTCTGCGCGGTATCGACGGGCTGGTGCGCGCGATCGAGCAGCTCCAGGGCGCGCCCGTGCCCGCCTCCGCCCTGGAGAAGCTGGTCCTGCCGTCCCGGGTGAGCGATTACGCCCCCACGATGCTCGACGAGCTCGCCGCCTCCGGGGAGGTCGTCTGGGCCGGGGCCGGAGCGCTGCCGGGGAAGGACGGCTGGGTCACCCTGCACCTGGCCGACACCGCCCCGCTGCTGCTGCACACCCCGCACCCCCTTGAGGCGGGCCCCCTCCATCAGGCCGTCCTCGACTCCCTGGCCGGGGGGTACGGGCTGTTCTTCCGCCAGATCGCCGAGCAGGCCCGCGCCGCCGGGCACGAGTTCCAGGACCCCGAGCTCGCCGAAGCCCTGTGGGACCTGGTCTGGTCCGGCCGGGTCACCGGTGACACCCTCGCCCCGCTGCGCTCCCTGCTGGGCTCGGGCCGTACGGCGGGCTCCACCGCGCACCGCGCCAAGCGCACGGTCCCCCGGGGGCGCTACGGCGGCCTTACGGGCCGCACCGGCCGGCCCACGGCATCCCGCAACGGCCCGCCCACGGTCGCCGGGCGCTGGTCCCTGCTGCCGGAGCGCGAGCCCGAGCCCACCCACCGCGCCCACGCCCTGGCCCGCACCCTGCTCGACCGGCACGGCGTGGTCACCCGCGGGGCGGTCGCCGCCGAGGGGGTCGAGGGCGGCTTCTCCGCCGCCTATCGGGTGCTGTCCGCGTTCGAGGAGACCGGCCAGGCGCGCCGCGGCTATGTGGTCGAGGGTCTCGGCGCCGCACAGTTCGCGATGGACGGCGCGGTGGACCGGCTGCGCGCGGTCAGCACGGCCCGTGACCGCGCGGCGACCCCCGCCTTCGACGGACAGCGGGGGCAGTCCCGGCGCGCCTTCGTGCTCGCCTCGGCCGACCCCGCCAATGCCTACGGCGCCGCGCTCCCCTGGCCCGATCCGCCCGCGGACGCGGGCCACCGGCCGGGCCGTAAGGCGGGAGCGATGGTGGTGCTCGTCGACGGAGAGCTCGCGCTCTACATGGAGCGGGGCGGCAAGACCCTGCTCGCCTGGCCCTCGGGCGAAGCCGAGGCCGCCTCCCCCGAGGACGACGTCCGGCTGTGGACGGCGGTGGAGTCGCTGGCCGAGTCCGCCCGCGCGGGTGCGCTCGGCTCCGTCACCGTCGAGCGCGTCAACGGCGTCCAGGCGCTCTCCTCCCCGATCGGCAAGCTCCTGGAATCGGCGGGCTTCCACCCGACCCCGCGGGGCTTCCGGCTACGTCCCTGATCGCAAACGCCCCCGGCACCATGTAGCGCCCCTCGTGGCGCCCTTGATCCAACGGCGGCTCCGCACCGGACGAAGACGGAGCGCTCCCACCTGCCCGCGCCCACCGGCATCATGGATGCCATGCCCGAAGGAGACACCGTCTGGCAGACCGCACAGCGCCTTCACCAGGCCCTCGCCGGTTCTCCGCTCACCCGCAGCGACCTGCGCGTCCCCCGCCTGGCGACCGCCGACCTCACCGGCCGCCAGGTCCTTGAGGTCGTCCCGCGCGGCAAGCATCTGCTGACCCGTGTCGAGGGCGGGCTGACCCTCCACTCCCATCTGCGGATGGACGGATCCTGGCAGGTGTACGGGCCGGGCGAGCGATGGCGTGGCGGCCCGCACCACCAGATCCGGGCCATCCTCGCCACCGCCGCCCACACCGCCGTCGGCTACCGCCTCCCCGTCCTCGAACTGCTCCGCACCGGCGACGAGGACAAGGTCGTCGGGCATCTCGGCCCCGATCTCCTCGGCCCCGACTGGGATCCGGACGAGGCACTGCGCCGGCTGCTCGCCGATCCGTCCCGGCCCCTGGGCGAAGCGCTGCTGGACCAGCGGAACCTCGCCGGGATCGGCAATGTCTACAAGTCCGAGCTGTGCTTCGTGCTGCGTGTCTCGCCCTGGCTGCCGATCGGCGAGGTGTCCTCCCCCAAGCGCCTGGTGGCCCACGCCAAGAAGCTGCTGGAGGCCAACAGGAACCGGCGCGCCCGGGTCACCACGGCCGATCCGCGCCCCGACCGGCGGCTGTGGGTGTACGGGCGCCCGGGACGGCCCTGCCTGCGCTGCGGTACGCCGGTGCGCGCCGCCGACCAGGGCCGTGCGGGTCAGGAGCGCTCGACCTTCTGGTGCCCGAGCTGCCAGGCGGGACCGCAGGGACCCGCCCCGTCCTGACGCGGAGGGCCTCCCCTGCGGGCGCCGCCCCTTCTGGGCGAGGGACCGCAGTGCACCGGCAGCAGGCTCAGCCCCCAACCGCCGACCGCTAACGCCCCCTCCACCGGCCCGGCCTCTCCCGGCTGTATCGCCAGCCGCAGCACGGACCACCACCAGACACCGCCCAGAGCGAGCGCGAACACCCACCGGACCGGCCTGAGGCCCTGGGCGTCGGCCCCTCCGACGGCTGCCATGACTGCCTCCTTCGGCGACGCCAGACGCCTGTTCGCATACGGCGGGAGGGCGCACAGGAAGCACGTCGGCGCGTGTCGGACACTCGCGATCCCCCCAGTGTGCCCAGCCGGGCCCAACTGCGCACCCAGAGCGGGCCGCCGAGCCGAAACGCCAGGTCGAAGGGGGCGGAAAAGAAAATCGCCCGGCGCCGGGGCGGGCCGACCACCACGGTCGCCCACCCCGAAGCCAGGCTGTCACCCGCTCCGGCGCCCGGTCGGCCTCAGCACGGCCGAACCCCGGCTCAGCGCCTCAACCGGCACCTCAGCCGGCGCCTACGACGCCTCAAGCCGGACCCCGGGCCCGGCTCAGCGCGTCAGGCTCGATGGCCGCCGTTCTCGGCCTGGAACATCCAGTGGTGCTTCTCCAGGTCACGGGTGAGCTCGATGAGAATGTCCTGGGTCACCGGGTCCGGTTCGTCGGTCGCGCGGATCCGCTCCCGCATCCGCGCGATCACCGCTCCAAGGGCGTCGACGAGCGTCCGGATGGCCTGTGTGTCATCGGTCCAGCCGTCCTTGACCGTGTCGACACCGCTGGTCGCGGCGACCGTCTGAGCCCGTCCGTCCGGCGCCACTCCGAGCGCCGAGGCCCGCTCCGCCACCGTGTCGGCATGATCCCTGGTCGTCGCCACGACCTCGTCGAGCTGCAAATGGATCGTGCGGAATCGCGGGCCCACGACCGTCCAGTGGATCTGCTTGCCCACCAAGTGGAGGTCGACGAGATCGACGAGGGCGCCTTGCAGCGCGTCAGCGACGACCTTGAGGTCTTCCTCCGGCAGCGGGCTCCTCACCACAGACATCCGGTTCCTCCTGTTCGACCGTTTGACCCCTCTTGATTACCTCTCCTCATGTGGGGTGACCCGAATCCGGCCGGACAAACATCGAGGCCCCGGCCGGTACGGCTACCGGCCGGGGCCTCGAAGAGCTCTGGTCAGGCCCTCAGGCCGCCACCACGTCCACGGCTTCCTTGGGGGACTTGATGGTCACCCGCTCCTCCGGAACGCCCGTCACGGACGTCACAGAGACGGGATTGAGCACGGGCCGCATGGGCGCCGGGACCTTCTCGGTGGTGGACGCGGCCGACTCGGCCAGTTCGGCGAGCGACAGCTCGTCGCTGACCTCACGCATGACCTGCGACATCCGCACCTCAAGGGCGTCGCAGATCGCCGACAGCAGCTCGGACGAGGCTTCCTTCTGGCCGCGCTCGACCTCTGACAGATAGCCGAGCGACACCCGGGCGGAGGAGGAAACCTCGCGCAGAGTACGGCCCTGGCGCTGGCGCTGCCGGCGCAGCACGTCACCCAGCAGGCGACGGAGCAGAATCATCGCTGGCTCCCTCCTCGGACCTCGGATCCGGATCCTTCACGCCCCACCGTACCGCCTCGGGCTGCGCCCGTGCGGGGAGCGATGTCGTGTTCACTCAGGGCTGCAAACATCAAAACTCGTCGTGTTGTTCCGTATCCTTTGCCCCTGCTGTCGCGATCAATTCGCTGAACAGCAGCTTGACTGCGGCGCGGACGGTCTGTCCGCGAATTCCGGCACGGTCTCCTTCAAACCGCAGCGCTGCCGCGGCCACCGCCTCCCAGGGCCCCGCGACCGCCACATGAACGGTGCCCACGGGCTGACCGTCCTGCGGTGTGGGACCCGCCACACCGGTGGTGGCCACGCCCCAGTCCGCGCCCAGCGCACGCCGTACGCCGCGGGCCATCTGCCGGGCCACCTCGGCGTCGACCGCGCCGCGCTCGGCCAGCAGGGCCCCGTCCACGCCCAGCAGCTCGCGCTTGAGGTCGGTGGCGTACGCCGTCACCGAGCCGCGGAAGGAACGGGAAGCGCCGTCCACAGTGGTCAGCTCGGCCGCCACCAGACCGCCGGTGAGCGATTCGGCGACGGCCAGGGTCTGTCCGCGCCGCTCCAGCAGCGCCAGCACCTCGGCCGCCGTCCCGTCGCCGCTCACCTCGTGGCCTCCTCCGCCACCCGGCCCGCCCGGTGCAGCACGATCGCCTGCCGGACGTAGTCGAGGCCGGTGACCACGGTAAGGATCACGGCTACGGCCATCACCCAGAACCGCAGCGTGGCCAGCGGCCCGGTGAGCGCCAGGATGTACATCCCGACGGCGGTGCCCTGCGCGAGCGTCTTCAGCTTTCCGCCCCGGCTGGCCGGAATGACCCCGATCCGGATCACCCAGAACCGCATGAGTGTGATTCCGATCTCACGGAAGAGGATCACCCCCGTCACCCACCACGGGAGGTCGGAGAGGGCCGACAGACAGATCAGCGCCGCACCCATGATCGCCTTGTCCGCGATCGGATCGGCGATCTTCCCGAAGTCGGTGACCAGGTTGTACCGGCGGGCCAGATGACCGTCGAAGAGATCGGTGATCATGGCGATGGCGAACGCCGCCCACGCGACGGCGCGCCAGGCCGGGTCGTACCCGCCGTTGTGCAGCATCAACAACACAAACCCGGGCACCAGGAGCAGCCGCACCATGGTGAGGATATTGGCGATGTTCCACAAACCGGCAGGCCTGACAGCGGCCGCCGGGCGGCGGTGACCTCCCGCGGCGGAGGCCGGGACACCCGTCATCTGTCCGCCTTCCCGGTGGGCTCGCCGCCGCCCTGCCGCTCCAGCGGCTCAAGCGGCTCCGCGACGAGGTCCACTCCCTCCGTCGCGATCACCTTCGCTTCGACCATACGGCCCACCTCCGGCTCCCCGTCGGTGCTGAGCAGCGTCTGGCCATCGGTCTCCGGCGCCTGGTGGGCGCCTCGGCCCAGAACTGCCCCGGTGTCGTCGATCTCCTCCACCAGCACCTCGACGACCTCGCCGAGCCGCTCCTCCGCCCGCTGGGCGGTCAGCTCCTCCGCGAGGCGCGAGACGCGCTCCAGACGCTCGGCGACCACCTCGGGGTCGACCTTGTTCTCGTAACCGGCGGCCTCGGTGCCGTCCTCGTCCGAGTACCCGAAGACGCCGATCGCGTCCAGCCGCGCCTCACTGAGGAAGCGCTCGAGCTCCGCCAGGTCGTCCTCGGTCTCGCCGGGGAAGCCGACGATGAAGTTCGACCGGGCGCCGGCCTGCGGCGCCTTGCCTCTGATCGTCTCGAGCAGCTCCAGGAACCGGTCGGTGTCGCCGAAGCGGCGCATGGCGCGCAGCACCCCGGGAGCCGAGTGCTGGAAGGACAGATCGAAGTACGGCGCGACCTTCTCGGTCGAGGTGAGCACGTCGATCAGCCCGGGACGCATCTCGGCGGGCTGCAGATAGCTGACCCGGATCCGCTCGATGCCGTCCACCGCGGCCAGCTCCGGCAGCAGCGTCTCCAGCAGCCGGATGTCCCCGAGGTCCTTGCCGTACGAGGTGTTGTTCTCGGAGACCAGCATGATCTCCTTCACCCCCTGCTCGGCCAGCCAGCGGGTCTCGCCCAGCACATCGGAGGGGCGGCGCGAGATGAAGGAGCCGCGGAAGGACGGGATGGCGCAGAACGAGCAGCGCCGGTCGCAGCCGGAGGCGAGCTTCACCGAGGCGACCGGGCTGCTGTCCAGTCTGCGGCGCAGCGGGGCCCGCGGCCCGGAGGCCGGGGCCACCCCCTCGGGGAGGTCCTCGGGCGCGGTGTCCTGGGCGTGGCCGGGCAGCGCCACCGAGGCGGCGTCCTGCCGCTCGGCCGGGCTGATCGGCAGCAGCTTGCGGCGGTCGCGAGGGGTGTGGGAGGCGTGGACGCCGCCGGCGAGGATGGTCCGCAGACGGTCGGAGATATCGGCGTAGTCGTCGAAGCCGAGCACCCCGTCGGCCTCGGGCAGCGCCTCCGCCAGCTCCTTGCCGTACCGCTCGGCCATGCAGCCGACGGCCACCACGGCCTGGGTGCGGCCGTGGTCCTTCAGGTCGTTCGCCTCCAGCAGGGCGTCGACCGAGTCCTTCTTGGCGGCCTCCACGAAGCCACAGGTGTTGACTACGGCGACGTCCGCCTCGGTGGCTTCCTCGACGAGCTCCCAGCCGTCCGCCGCCAAGCGGCCTGCGAGCTCCTCCGAGTCCACCTCGTTACGGGCGCAGCCAAGGGTGACAAGGGCGACAGTGCGGCGTTCGGGCATGGGGTCAGACTACTTCGTCCCCACGACAGCCCCCGCTGGCAGGGCTCCCGATCTTGCTGCCGCTCAGCCCGCTTCGGGGTCTCCCTTGGTGTAGCTCAGCCGCTGGACGGCCCCGCTGGTGCCCACGTTCTTCACTTCCTTGCCGTTCACGAACAGCTTGATCGCCCCGGCATTGCCCAGCACCAGGTCGATGCGCCTGCTGTCGCTGAAGGTCTTGGAGTCGCCCTCGCGCAGCACGCCCTCCTCGATCAGCCGGCCGTTGTGATCCTGGGCGGAGATCCAGCTCTGGCCGTCCTCGGCGGTCAGCTTGACGGTGACCTTGTCCGCCGGGACGCCCGCGATGGCGCTGTCGGACGGGTCGGGCTTGTTCGGGGTGGCGGGCTTGGAGGGGGCGGCGCTGTTGGTGGGCGCGGAGGCGCTGGGCTTGGGCGAGCCGGTGTCCTCGGCGACCGTCGAGCCGTCGCCGTTGCCGCCCCTGAAAAGAGTGAAGCCCACGAATCCGACGACGGCGACGATCGCCGCGACCATCGCGGCCGTCCAGTTGGGGCGCCGGGGATCGGGGCGGATCCGCTCGGCCTCGAACAGCGGCGCCGGCGCGGTCGGCGTGGGCCGGCCGCCGTGTTCGGCGTCGAACTGTGCGATCAAGGACTCCGGATCGCAGCCCACGGCGCGCGCGAGCACACGGATGTGTCCGCGGGCGTAGACATCGCCGCCACAGCGCGAGAAATCGTCCTGCTCGATGCCCCGCACGATGGGGGTGCGCACCCGGGTGGAGGAACTGACCTCGTCGACGGTCAGCCCCGCGGAGATACGGGCCTGCTGGAGGGCGCGACCGATGGAAACCCGGTCGTCTTCGGGGGAGTTGCCGTCTTCGGGAAGGTTGCCGATGGACACGGGGGCGCCTTTCGAGCGTGAGCCACCTGCTGGGGGTTCAGTCTAGGGGTGGGGCGAAAGGGTCGGGCAAGCGGGAGGACGGAGTTTGTCCGCCATCGGGATTGCCGTTCGATCACGATTCTGGGGTCTCACTCCGCCACCTCCCTCAACTTGACGTTTCGGTAGGGGAAACGGTTGCCCGCCAAACCCTTATGAGTGAGCCTTACCGCGGATCACGTCGAGCACGCCATCCAATTCATCCGGCTTGACGAGCACATCGCGCGCCTTGGATCCCTCGCTCGGGCCGACGACGCCCCGCGACTCCATGAGATCCATCAGCCGCCCCGCCTTGGCGAAACCCACCCGCAGCTTGCGCTGCAGCATCGACGTCGAGCCGAACTGGGTGGAAACCACCAGCTCAGCGGCCTGGCAGAGCAGATCGAGATCATCGCCGATCTCCTCGTCGATCTCCTTCTTCTTCGACGACCCGACCGTCACGTCCTCGCGGAAGACGGGTGCCATCTGCGCCTTGCAGTGCGCGACGACCGCCTCGACCTCGGCCTCGGTGACATAGGCGCCCTGCATCCGGGTGGGTTTGTTCGCGCCCATCGGCAGAAAGAGGCCGTCGCCCTTGCCGATCAGCTTCTCGGCGCCGGCCTGGTCCAGGATGACGCGGCTGTCGGCCAGCGAGGAGGTGGCGAAGGCGAGCCGTGAGGGCACATTGGCCTTGATCAGACCGGTGACGACGTCCACGGAGGGCCGCTGGGTGGCCAGCACCAGGTGGATACCGGCCGCGCGCGCCAGCTGTGTGATCCGCACGATCGAGTCCTCGACATCGCGCGGTGCGACCATCATCAAGTCGGCCAGCTCGTCGACGATCACCAGCAGATACGGATAGGGCTTGAGCTCGCGCTCACTCCCCGCGGGCTCCTTCACCTTGCCCTTGCGGACCGCCGCGTTGAAGTCGTCGATGTGGCGGAAGCCGTACGCCGCGAGGTCGTCATAGCGCAGATCCATCTCGCGTACGACCCACTGGAGCGCCTCGGCGGCGCGCTTGGGGTTGGTGATGATCGGTGTGATCAGATGCGGAATGCCCTCGTAGGCGGTCAGCTCCACGCGCTTGGGGTCGACCAGCACCATCCGCACATCGTCCGGAGTGGCACGGGCCATGACCGACGTGATCAAGCAGTTGATGCAGGACGACTTGCCGGAACCGGTCGCGCCCGCCACCAGCACATGCGGCATGGTGGCCAGATTGGCCGCCACATAGCCGCCCTCGACGTCCTTGCCCAGCCCGACGAGCATCGGATGGTCGTCGCCGACGGAGTCCGCCGAGCGCAGCACATCGCCCAGGTTGACCATCTCGCGGTCGCTGTTGGGGATTTCGATGCCGACGGCCGACTTGCCGGGGATGGGGCTGATGATCCGCACATCGGGGCTGGCGACCGCGTAGGCGATGTTCTTGGTCAGCGCGGTGATCCGCTCGACCTTGACGGCCGGGCCCAGTTCCACCACGTAGCGGGTGACCGTCGGGCCGCGGGTGAAGCCGGTGACGGCGGCGTCCACCTTGAACTCCGTGAACACCTTCGTCAGCGAGTCCACGACCGCGTCGTTGGCCGCGCTGCGCGTCTTGCCGGGACCGCCGCGCTCCAGCAGCTCGAGCGAGGGCAGGGAGTAGGTGATGTCGCCGGAGAGCTGCAGTTGCTCGGCGCGCGGCGGCAGCGGCTCGCTCGTCTCGGTCACGGGCCGGGTGAGGTCGGGGACCTGGGACGGGTCCGCCTCGCCGGCTCCGTCCTTACGGCCCTTCCCGCCCGCCGCCTTGCCCCTGGCGCCGCTCTTCCCGGACTCCTTGTCGGCGTCGCGCGCGACCGGCACCCCGCCGCTCGCGACCCCGTCCTCACGCTCGCCCGAAATCCCGCTGCTGAGCCCGGCGACGAGCGGCGAGGGCTGCACACCGTGCAGCACGGCCCCGTCCAGCGAGGCGGCGGCCGCGGCCGCCACGTCCACGGCGTCCATGGGCCGGTCGAGCGGCGGCCCCGCGGACGACGAGCGGCGCGAGCGCCGGCGCTTGCGCAGCGCCTCCTCCTCGACCCGCCCCGGGCCTCCGGCACCGTCCGGGTCCTCTTTGGCGAGCGAGGTCCTGCGAGCCCTTCTGGCGGGCGTCTCGCGCCATTCGTCGGCGTACTCCCCCGCGTCGTACCCGGCCTCCGACGCGTACGCGTCCTCGTCGTCCCGCACCAGGCCGAGCCGGACGCCCAGCTGCCGCAGCCGCTGCGGAATGGCGGCGACCGGCGTCGCGGTGACCACCAGCAGCCCGAAGACGGTGAGCAGCACCAGCAGCGGCACGGCCAGCACGTCGCCCATCAGGTAGATCAGCGGCCGGGACACGGCCCAGCCGATCAGGCCGCCCGCGTCCTGTATCGCCTCGGTGCCCTGGCCGCGCCCCGGGGCGCCGCAGGCGATGTGGACCTGCCCCAGGACGCCGATGACGAGCGCCGAGAGCCCGACGACGATCCGCCCGTTGGCCTCCGGCCGCTCCGGGTGGAGGATCAGCCGGGCGGCGATGGTGCCCAGCAGTATCGGCACCACCAGGTCGAGACGGCCGAAGGCGCCGGTGACCAGCATCTCGACCAGACTGCCGACCGGCCCGTCCAGATTGGACCAGGTGCCCGCCGCGACGATCAGGGCGAGGGCGAGCAGCAGCAGGGCGCTGCCGTCCTTACGGTGGGCGGGGTCGAGTCCCTTGGCGCCGCGTCCTATGCCGCGGAACATCGCCGCGACGGCGCGCGCCGTGCCCATCCACACGGCGCGCACGGCGCGGTACACGCCGCTGGTGGGATTCGGTGCGGGAGGGGGCGCCGCCTTCTTCGCCGCGGCCTTCTTCGCGGGCGCGACGGACTTCTTGGCGGGTGCCTTCTTCGCGGGCGCCTTCTTGGCGGCCGTCTTCTTCGCAGCGCCTCCGGACTGCCCGGCGCGCTTCTTCGAGGTGCCCGCCGTGCTCTGGGAACCCTTGCCGGACGTACGAGAGGCCATGGAGGCGAGATTACCCGCGTCCGCCGTACGGAGCACGCATGGCGGGGGTATCAGGCACCCCGGACGTCACACCGGTGCCGCTGCACCGTCGAGACGGTGAGGCGGCCGTGACGGCGCGTCAAAGTGCGAGTGACCGGTCGGCGATGACCGACCGACGGTGACGGTGGGGTGACCGCTCAGTTCTGCGAGGGGACCTGGCCGGCCCCGCTGCCCGCACCCGGCTCCAGCGCGTCCAGCGCCCGCCGCAGACCGGTCAGCTTGCGCTCCAGATGGGCCGCGGTGGCCACGGCGGCGGCATCGGCCGACTCGTCCAGCTGCTTGGAGAGCGCCTCGGCCTGCTCCTCGACGGCGGCGAGCCGCGCGGACAGCTCCGCGAGCAGCCCCGCCGACTCCTTGGCCTCCCCGGCGGCGGGCTGACCGCCCTCCAACTGCAGCCGCAGCAGCGACGCCTGCTCCCGCAGCTGGCAGTTCTTCATGTACAGATCCACGAAGACCGAGACCTTGGCTCTGAGCACCCAGGGGTCGAAGGGTTTGGAGATGTAGTCCACCGCGCCGGCCGCATAGCCCCGGAAGGTGTGGTGGGGGCCGTGGTTGATCGCCGTGAGGAAAATGATCGGGATGTCGCGGGTCCGCTCCCGGCGCTTGATGTGCGCCGCGGTCTCGAACCCGTCCATGCCCGGCATCTGGACGTCCAGCAGAATCACCGCGAAGTCGTCCGTCAACAGCGCCTTGAGCGCTTCCTCCCCTGACGATGCCCGCACCAGGGTCTGATCGAGCGCGGAGAGAATGGCCTCCAGCGCCAGCAGATTCTCCGGCCGGTCATCGACCAGGAGGATCTTGGCCTTCTGCACCATGCCCCGTCCTCCTCGTCCCGGCTTGGGGTCTCCCCAGCTCGAAGAGCTGGGGGAAGCACCGGGCGCCGCCCCAGGGGACGACTCCCTTGCGCCGCCCGTCCTTGTGCCGGTCATGGTAGCCGCACCCCGCTGTTCGCCACACCCTGTCACCGCGATGTCACTGTGCACGTAGCAGAAACGCGGTGGGAGACCAGAAGGTTCCCCGAATACCGCGTTCCCACACGTGTTCGGCGACACTCAGTCAACACCACGGCCGCCCCGGGCGTGCCGCGGGTCACTCAGTCGACATCCACTGCTCCATCACCGTAAGGAGATGATCGGTGTCGACCGGCTTGGTGACGTAGTCCGACGCGCCCGCTTCGATGCTCTTCTCCCGGTCGCCCTTCATCGCCTTCGCGGTGAGGGCGATGATCGGCAGCCCGGCGAACTGGGGCATCCTGCGGATCGCGGCCGTCGTGGCGTACCCGTCCATCTCCGGCATCATGATGTCCATCAGGACGAGCACGACGTCGTCGTGCTGCTCCAGGACCTCGATGCCCTCCCGGCCGTTCTCCGCGTACAGCACCTGCAGCCCGTGCTGCTCCAGCACGCTGGTCAGCGCGAAGACATTACGGATGTCGTCGTCGACGATCAGCACCTTCTCGCCGTGGAAGCCGCCCACCGGCTCCGGCACCACCAGGTCCTGGCCGCCCAGCAGCCACGGCTCGGGGGCCTGCGACTGCCGTCCCGGGCGGCGGGCGGACGACCGGGCGCTCAGCTCCGCCTGCGGCGGCGACTGCCCCTCGTCGGCCCGCGACGCCTCCTGCTCGGCCCGCTGACGCCGCCGGAACAGCCCGGAGCCGCCACGGCCACGCGCCGCCGAGGAAGCGCCGGAGGCGTCCTGTGCGCCCTCCTGCTCCGCCCCGGCCCCTTCCTCCACGGTCTCCTCCACGCCGCTGGGGAGCGCCGCGAGCGCCAGCGGGCCTCGCCCCGAGCTGCTCGGGGCGAGCTGCGGGTAGCCCTGCGGCGGCAGCTCGCTGGGGTGCAACGGCAGATAGAGCGTGAAGGTCGAGCCGCGGCCCGGCTCGCTGGCCGCGTGGATCTCGCCGCCGAGCAGCCGGGCGATCTCCCGGCTGATGGACAGGCCGAGCCCGGTGCCGCCGTACTTCCGGCTGGTGGTGCCGTCGGCCTGCTTGAACGCCTCGAAGATCACCCGCATCTTGCTGGCCGCGATGCCGATACCGGTGTCGGTGACCGAGAAGGCGATCATGTCGGCGTCCGCGTCGCGCAGGGCACCGTGCTCCAGCAACTGCTCCCGGATGGCGTGCGGCACATCCGCGCCCGCCGGCCGGATGACCAGCTCCACGGCGCCGCTGTCGGTGAACTTCACCGCGTTGGACAGCAGGTTGCGCAGCACCTGCAGCAGCCGCTGCTCGTCGGTGTGCAGCGTCGCCGGAAGCTCCGGTGACACCCTTACGGAGAAGTCCAGGCCCTTCTCCGCGGTCAGCGGCCGGAAGGTGGCCTCCACATAGTCGACGAGCTGGACCAGGGCGATACGGGTCGGGCTGACGTCCATCTTGCCCGCCTCGACCTTCGACAGGTCCAGGATGTCGTTGATCAGCTGCAGCAGGTCCGAGCCCGCGCCGTGGATGGTCTCGGCGAACTCCACCTGCTTCGGCGAGAGATTGCCGTCGGCGTTGTCGGCGAGCAGCTTGGCCAGGATCAGCAGCGAGTTGAGCGGCGTGCGCAGCTCATGCGACATGTTCGCCAGGAACTCGCTCTTGTAGCGCATCGAGACAGCGAGTTGCTCGGCGCGCTCCTCGAGCACCTGCCGAGCTTCCTCGATCTCGGTGTTCTTGACCTCGATGTCGCGGTTCTGGCGGGCCAGCCGCTCGGACTTCTCCTCCAGCTCCGCGTTGGACGCCTGAAGGGCCTTCTGCCGGTTCTCCAGCTCGGCGGACCGCTCGCGCAGCTGCTCGGTCAGCTCCTGCGACTGCTTCAGCAGCACCTCGGTCTTGGTGTTGACGCTGATGGTGTTGACGCTGGTGCCGATCATCTCGGCAATCTGGTTGAGGAAGTCCTTCTGGATCTGGGCGAAGGGCTGGAACGAGGCCAGCTCGATCACGCCCAGCAGCTGCCCCTCGAAGAGCACCGGCAACACGATCACATGGGCCGGAGCCGCCTCGCCGAGCCCCGAGGCGATCTTGAGATAGCCCGGTGGCACGTTCTCCACCAGGATCGGGCGCTTCTCCTCGGCGACCGTGCCGATCAGCGTCTCACCGGCCTTGAAGCGCGTGGGCATCAAGCCGAGGGTGTAGCCGTAGGAACCGACCAGCAGCAGTTCGTAGCCGTCGTCGGAGTTGCTGTCCGCGACCACCTCGGTGCCCTCGCCCGGCGGTACGGCCAGGAAGAACGCGCCGTGCTGGGCGGAGACCACCGGGGTCAGCTCGCTCATGATCAACCGGGCGACGTCCTCCAGGTCGCGCCGTCCCTGCATGAGACCGGAGATCCGGGCGAGGTTGCCCTTGAGCCAGTCCTGCTCCTTGTTGGCGAGCGTCGTCTCGCGCAGGTTGGCGATCATGGTGTTGATGTGGTCCTGGAGGACCTGGATCTCGCCCGAGGCGTCCACATCGATCTTGAGGTTGAGATCGCCGCGGGTCACCGCGGTGGCGACCTCGGCGATGGCGCGCACCTGACGAGTCAGGTTGCCGGCCATCTCGTTCACCGACTCGGTCAGGTCCTTCCAGGTGCCGGCCACGTCCCGCACTCGCGCCTGGCCGCCCAGCTGGCCCTCGGTGCCCACCTCGCGGGCCACCCGGGTCACCTGGTCGGCGAACGACGAGAGCTGATCCACCATCGTGTTGATGGTCGTCTTCAGCTCGAGGATCTCGCCGCGCGCCTCGATGTCGATCTTCTTGGTCAGATCACCCTGGGCGATGGCCGTGGTGACCATCGCGATGTTGCGGACCTGTCCGGTCAGGTTGGACGCCATCGAGTTCACGGACTCGGTGAGGTCCTTCCACGTCCCCGAGACGCCGGGCACCCGCGCCTGGCCGCCCAGGATGCCGTCCGTGCCCACCTCGCGGGCCACGCGGGTGACCTCGTCGGCGAACGAGGACAGCGTCGTCACCATCGTGTTGACGGTGTCGGCCAGCGCCGCGACCTCGCCGCGCGCCTCGACCGTCACCTTCTTCGTCAGATCGCCGTTGGCTACCGCGGCCGAGACCTGCGAAATGTTCCGCACCTGGATGGTCAGGTTGTTGGCCATCAGGTTGACGTTGTTGCTCAGGTCCTTCCAGATACCGGTCACGCCCGGAACCCGCGCCTGACCGCCCAACTGCCCCTCGGTGCCCACCTCACGGGCCACCCGGGTCACCTGCTCGGCGAACGACGATAGCTGGTCCACCATCGTGTTCACGGTGGTGACCAGCTCCAGGATCTCGCCCTTGGCATCGACGGTGATCTTCTTCGACAGATCACCCTTGGCGACCGCCGTCGTCACCTCCGCGATCGAACGCACCTGGGACGTCAGGTTGTTGGCCATGCTGTTGACGGACTGGGTGAGGTCCTTCCACGTCCCGGAGACGCCCTGCACCTCGGCCTGGCCGCCCAACTGGCCCTCGGTGCCCACCTCGCGGGCGACCCTGGTGACCTCCTCCGCGAAGGACGACAGCTGGTCGACCATGGTGTTCAGGGTGTTCTTGAGCTCCAGGATCTCGCCGCGCGCATCGACGTCGATCTTCTGGGAGAGATCACCGCGCGCGACCGCCGTGGCGACCTGCGCGATATTGCGCACCTGGGCGGTCAGATTGCCCGCCATGCCGTTCACCGAGTCGGTCAGATCGCGCCACACACCCGCCACACCGGGCACCTGCGCCTGACCGCCCAGCCGGCCGTCCGTACCCACCTCGCGGGCCACCCGGGTCACCTGCTCGGCGAAGGCGGAGAGCTGGTCGACCATCGTGTTGATGGTGTTCTTCAGCTCCAGGATCTCGCCGCGCGCGTCCACCTCGATCTTCTGCGACAGATCACCGCGCGCGACCGCCGTCGTCACCTGGGCGATACCGCGCACCTGCGCGGTCAGGTTCCCCGCCATGGAGTTGACGGAGTCGGTCAGGTCCTTCCAGACGCCGCTGACCCCGTCCACCCGGGCCTGACCGCCCAGCCGGCCCTCGGTGCCCACGTCCCGCGCCATCCTGGTGACCTGGTCGGCGAACGAGGACAACTGGTCCACCATGGTGTTCACGGTGTTCTTCAGCTTGAGCATCTCACCGGAGACATCGACGGTGACCTTCTGCGACAGGTCGCCGTTCGCCACCGCCGTCGTCACCTGCGCGATGTTGCGCACCTGTCCGGTGAGGTTCCGGAAGGCCGTGTTCACCGAATCGGTGAGGTCCTTCCACGTTCCCGCCGCACCCGGCACCTGCGCCTGACCGCCCAGCTCGCCCTCGACGCCGATCTCCCGGGCGACCCGCGTGACCTCGGCGCCGAAGGACTGCAGCTGGTCGACCATCGTGTTGGTGGTGTTCTTCAGCTCCAGCATCTCGCCGGCCACATCCACGGTGACCTTCTGCGACAGATCGCCGTTCGCCACCGCCGTCGTCACCTGCGCGATGTCCCGCACCTGCGCGGTGAGGTTCCGGAACGCGGTGTTCACCGAATCAGTGAGGTCCTTCCACGTCCCCGCCGCACCCGGCACCTGCGCCTGACCGCCCAGCAGCCCCTCGGCGCCGACCTCGCTGGCCACCCGCGTGACCTCGTCCGCGAAGGTACGCAGCGTCTCGGTCATGGTGTTGATCGTGTCGGCCAGCTGCGCGACCTCGCCGCGTGCGCTCACCGTCACCTTCTGCGACAGATCACCATTGGCGACCGCCGTGGTGACCTGGGCGATCCCGCGCACCTGCGCGGTCAGGTTCCCCGCCATGAGGTTGACGGAGTCGGTCAGGTCCTTCCAGACGCCCGCGACGCCCGGAACCTTCGCCTGGCCGCCCAGCTCGCCCTCGGTGCCCACCTCACGGGCGACCCGGGTCACCTCGGAGGCGAACGAGGAGAGCTGGTCCACCATCGTGTTGACGGTTTCCTTCAGCTCGAGCATCTCCCCGGACACATGAACCGTGACCTTCCGGGACAGATCACCCTTGGCCACCGCCGTCGTCACGAGAGCGATATCACGCACCTGGGCGGTGAGCCGGGAGGCCATCGTGTTGACGGACTCCGTAAGGTCCTTCCACGAACCCGACATTCCACGCACTCGGGCCTGGCCACCCAGCTTGCCCTCGGTGCCGACCTCACTCGCGACCCGCGTCACCTCGTCGGTGAACGCGGAGAGCTGGTCCACCAGGCCGTTGACCGTGCGCCCCACCTTCAGGAACTCGCCCCGCAGGGGATGCGCCGATCCATCGGCGCCCTGTGCCCGCAGGTCCATGCGCTGCTCGAGATCGCCCTCGGCGACCGCCGACAGCACCCGGCCCACCTCGGACACCGGCCGCACAAGATCGTCCACCAGGGCGTTGGACGCATCAATGGCCGCGGCCCACTGGCCCTCACAGGCGCCGGTCTCCAGCCGCTCGGTGAGCTTGCCCTCGCGGCCGACCACCCGCCGCACCCGGGTCAGCTCACCGGTGAGCTGCAGATTGCGATCCGCGACCTCGTTGAAGACCGCGGCGATCTCGGCCATCACGCCCTCGCCCGAGACCGTGAGCCGCTTGCGGAAGTTCCCGTCCCGCATCGCCGCCATCGCGGTCAGCAGCCGGTTCAGGGCCGCCGTATCCACTTCAGTCGTCCCATTGCTCCGGGACCGTCCGCCTTTCGCGCGCGTATTCGTGCCCCGCGCCGCTGCGCCAGACTCCACCGTGTCCCTCCCGCAGGGTTGACCATCCTCGTCGGGTTCTTCTTCCAGCTTGCCCAGTGTTTCACCATGCCCCAGCCAGGCCATAACAGTTCGGCAGCATCCCACACCCCCGAACGCCCACTCTGGGGGGAATCGAGGCCGACCGGCATTCGCGCGGGCGCCGGTGGTAAGTAACCTGGCAACCGGCCAGGGCATCGGAGGGGCGCTGCGACATGGGTGAGCAGTTCGCCGAGACACATATGAGGAGACCTGTGATCACCGCGCGGGCAGCCGCCACCTTCGAGCCGGTGGGACGCTCGGTCGCCGCCGCCCGCACTTTTGTCCGGGACACCCTCCAGGGGTGGGGCCTCACCGACATCGTGGACGACGCCGTCGTCCTGACCAGCGAACTTGTTACCAACGCGGTGGTGCACGCCGGTACCACCGCCGATGTGGTCTGCATCCGCGCCGACACCGGCGTGCGCGTCGAGGTCGCCGACCGCTACCCCGAGCGCGAGGTCCCGCTGCAGAGCAACGGCGGCCACCACTTCGGAAACCCCGACCGCGAGGGCGGCCGCGGCCTGCTGCTGTGCGCGGCCCTCGCCGGCCGCTGGGGCGTGGAGTACACCGCGACCCACAAGCAGGTCTGGTTCCAGCTCGATTTCCCCGACCGCCCGGCCGGGACCCGAGCGGCCGGGCCCGCCCTGCCCTCCAGCGCCCTGCCCATCGCCGACGCCCGGGTCCGGGTCGGGGTCGTCCAGGTCGACAGCGGCGGTCTGATCAGTGCCTGGAACGACGACGCTCAGGAGCTGTTCGGCTACCCACCGGAGCAGGTCATCGGCAAGCCGCTGACCGACCTCGCGGCGTGGCCACACACCCCCGGCACCGGCACCGGCGTCGCCGAGGCGCTCCTGCTCTCGCGCTGGGAGGGCTCCTACGGCATCCGCGGCGCCGACGGCCGGGTCGCCCCCGTCTACGCCTCCCATCTGCGCATCCGCGACGCCGAGGGCGAGCCGTCCACCGTCTGTCTGCTGGTGCGCGAACGCGAGCGCGCCGTACTGCAGAGCCCGATGCGCGGTGCGAATGTCGACACCGCCGACACCTCTGACCGGGGCCAGGCCACCGACGCCTTCGAGGTCTTCATCGGCTCCCCGGCCCCCGACGACCTCGACGGTCTGCTCCAGCGCACCGTCGAGCGGGCCCGTGACATGCTCGACGGCGACGCCGCCTATCTGCTGCTCGCCACCGACGACGAGACCGAGTTGGAGGTCCGCGCCTCCACCGGGCTGCCCTCCGCCCGCCAGCGCTTCGCCCGCGTCCCCGTCGAAGCGGGCACCGGGCGCTACGGCTCGGCCCGGATGCCCGCGGTCCACGAGGATCTGTCCGCGGTGCCCGGCGCCGTTCCACTGCTGGTGAACACGGGGATGCGCTCCGTCGTCACCGTCCCGCTGAAGGTCGAGGGCCGGCTCACCGGCTCGCTCGGCGTCGCCGCCGAGTCCCCGGCCCGCTACAGCAACGAAGAGGCCCTGCGGCTGCAGTTCGCCGCCGACCGCATCGCCCTCGCCGTCGAGCGCGCCCGCCTCACCGAGTTGGAGCGGCTGCGCCGCGGCTCGCTGTCCTTCCTCGTCGAGGCGTCCGACCTCCTCGCGGGCACCCTGGACCGCGACCAGACGCTGGCGCTGATGGCCCAGATGACGGTGCCCACGTTGGCCAGTTGGTGCGCCGTCTATACGGTCGCCGACCAGGCGTCCGAGCCCGAGCTGTCGTACGTCCTGCACGAGGACGAGGACCGCATCGACGGGCTCAAGGCCCTGCTGATGAAGATCGACCCACCGGAGCAGGTTCCCACCGGCGGGGCCCGCAGCTGGTCCGGCCCCTATGACGCGGCCCACGCCGCCGCCCTGCGCACCTCCCTGCGCAGCCTCAGCCTCGGCGACTCCGCCCGCCCCTCCTCCGGCCCCGGCGCCTCGCTCGCGACCGCCTCCGCGGTCGGCGGGGAGACGGTCGTACTGCCCCTGGTGGCCCGTAACCGCGTCATCGGCATGCTCATCCTCGGCAAGCCCACCGACGAGCACTTCCGCCAGGAGAACCTGGAGCTCGCCGAGGACCTCTCCCGCCGGGCCGCGCTCGCGCTGGACAACGCGCGGCTCTACTCGGAGCGCACCGCCATCAGCCAGTCCCTGCAGCGCAGTCTGCTGCCGCCCGAGCAGCCCGAGGTCCCCGGAGTCGAGGTCGAGGTCATCTACCGCGCGGCGGGCGAGGGCAATGAGGTCGGCGGCGACTTCTACGACCTCTTCCCGATCCGCGACGGGGCGTACGGCTTCGCCATCGGCGATGTCTGCGGCACCGGACCGGAGGCCGCCGCGGTCACCGGACTCGCCCGGCACGCCCTGCGGCTGCTCGCCCGCGAGGGTTTCGGGGGCCCCGCGGTCCTGGAGCGGCTCAACGCGGCCATCCTCGACGAGGGCGCCCGCAGCCGCTTCCTGACCCTCCTCTACGGGGAGTTGTGGCCGCAGCACGACGGCAGCGCGGTGCTCAAGGTCGTCTGCGCCGGACACCCCCTCCCGCTCCGGCTGCGCCAGGACGGCAGCGTGGAGGCGGCGGCCGAGCCCCAGCCGCTGCTCGGCGTCATGGAGGACCTCGAGCTGTACGAGCAGACGGTGACGCTCGACCCGGGCGATGTGCTGCTGTGCGTCACCGACGGGGTGACGGAGCGGCGCGAGGGCACCAGGATGCTCGGCGACGACGGCCTTATCGACGTCCTCACGACCTGTACCGGCCTTACGGCGGGCGCGGTGGCCGCCCGGGTGCTGCGGGCCGTGGAGCGCTTCGCGGCGGAGCCGCCGTCGGACGACATGGCGATCCTGGCGATGCGCGTGCCCGAGCCCGCCGATTCCTGAGGCGGGGGGCCGGGGCGCCGGGAGCCCCGGCGCAATTCCCGAACATGACGAAGGCCCCCGCCATATGGCGGGGGCCTTTCGCAGGAGAGCCCCAATACGGAATCGAACCGTAGACCTTCTCCTTACCATGGAGACGCTCTGCCGACTGAGCTATTGGGGCGCGTCGACGGGATAGATCATACCCGAACTCGGGTGCGCTCCCGACCACTCGCCCCCGTGCCTCAGGCGGCTGACTGCAGCAGCCCGCCCAGCGCGTTGCAGGCCGAGACCACGCGCTGCAACTCCCGCCGCGACATGGTCGGATCGACGGGCAGTGCCAGGCATTCATCGGCCGCCCGCTCGGTCTCCGCGAGCCACATATCGCGCCGGAAGCGCGCGGTGCGATGCGCGGGTGTCTGCACCGGCACATGGCATACGACGCCGCGAGAACGCAGCGTGCGGGCGAAGGCGTCCCGGTCCGGCCGGCCGTTGCCGGGGACCCTGACGACGTACTGCTGATAGGTGTGTTCCACGCCGGGCGCGACCGGCGGCGTGAGAACCCCGCGCAACTTTCCGTCCAGATAGGCCGCGTTGGCCTGCCGCCGCAGAATCTCCCCGGCGGGCTCACCGGCCGACCCGTAGCCGATCACCAGCACGCCGTGCCGCTGACCCAGGTCGGTGAGGGCCCCCATGTCGGCGGGATGTCCGAAGGTGTGAATGGCCACGATGGCCGCGGTCCGGGGCGTCAGCGCCTCGGCCACCGCAGCCGGGTCTATGCAGTAGGTATGGGCGTCGATGTCCACGAACACCGGCCTGGCACCGGCCAGCAGCACCGCTTCAGCGGCCTCAGGAGTGCCGTAGGACGGCACGATTACCTCGTCGCCCGGCCGCACACGCGCCCGGGTCAACTCATGCAGCAGCTCATCCGTAGGTGTCCCCATGAGCGGCATGTTGCCCAGGCAACATGAACACCGAGTAGCCCACAACACAACAGCAGAAGAGCCCTGTCGGTGACCGAAGTCCCGACAGGGCTCTTTGCAATATTTGTTCGGCGGTGTCCTACTCTCCCACAGGGTCCCCCCTGCAGTACCATCGGCGCTGAAAGGCTTAGCTTCCGGGTTCGAAATGTAACCGGGCGTTTCCCTAACGCTATGACCACCGAAACACTATGAAACTGAACC
>NZ_JAGFNO010000031.1:0-124316 GCF_017592595.1 Streptomyces sp. NEAU-YJ-81
ACCGGGTGACACCCTGCCCTTCGAGGAACCGTATGCCGTCCCCGAAACGCACCGCCTGACGCACATGGCGCACCCAGTACTCCGGCGAGCACACCTCCTCGCCCGCCAACTCGCCCGTGACGTTCGAGACGATCGCCAGTCGCGGTGCGGAGTAGCCGATCCGGCTCGCCACCTCGGCGAACTCGGCCAGCATCCCCTCCATCAGCGGCGAGTGGAAAGCGTGCGAGACGCTCAGTGGCTTGCTCTTGACGCCCACCGCCTCGGCCACCGCCAGCACCGCCGACTCCTCACCGGAGATGACGGTCGCCGCCGGGCCATTGACCGCCGCCACACTCACCCGGTCCTCGTAACCGGCCAGATGCGGCAGCACCTCGGCCTCCGCGGCCTTCAGCGACACCATCGCACCGCCTTCGGGCAGCGCCTGCATCAGCCGACCGCGCGCGGCCACCAGCGCACAGGCGTCCTCCAGCGAGAACACCCCCGCCACATGGGCCGCGGCCAGCTCCCCCACCGAATGCCCCACCACGAAATCCGGTGCGAGACCCCACGACTGGATGAGCCGGAACAGCGCCACCTCCACAGCGAACAACCCGGTCTGCGTGAACACCGTCCGGTCCAGCGCCTCCGCATCCCCGCCGAAGACCACCTCCCGCACCGAACCATCCAGATGACGCTCCAACTCCGCACACACCGCATCGAACGCCGCCGCGAACACCGGGAAGACGCCGTACAGTTCACGCCCCATGCCCAGCCGCTGGGCACCTTGTCCGGTGAACAGGAACGCCGTCCCACCGCGGCCCGCCACCGTGCCCGGGACCACCCCCGTGGCCAGCTCGTCGAGGCCCCTCAGCAGCTCCTCCCGGTCGCGGCCGACGACCGCCGCCCGGTGGCCGAAGGCGGACCGGCTAAGCGCCAGCGAGTGGCCCACATCCACCGGATCGAGCTCCGGCCGCGCCGCCACGTACGACCGCAGCCGCCGCGCCTGGGCCCGCAACGCCGCGTCACCGCGGGCCGAGAGCACCCAGGGCACCACGTCGAGGTCCATCGGCCGTTCCGTGGCCGGGTCTTCGGCGGGTGCCTGCTCCAGCACCATGTGCACATTGGTGCCGCCCATGCCGAACGAGCTGACGCCCGCGAGCCGTGGGGTGTCAGCCTCCGGGGCCCAGGGGTCGAGGGCGGTCTGGACCGTGAGGCCCAGGGTGTCCAGGGGGATGGCGGGGTTCGGTGTCCGGTAGTTGAGGCTCGGGAACAGTTCGCGGTGCGCGAGCGAGAGCACCGTCTTGATGAGGCCGGTGATTCCGGCGGCGCCTTCGAGGTGGCCGACGTTCGTCTTGGCGGAGCCGACGCGCAGCGGCGCGCCGTGCGCCCTGCCGGCGCCCAGGACCGCGCCGAGCGCCTCGGCCTCGACCGGGTCGCCGACCTTGGTGCCGGTGCCGTGCAGTTCGACGTACTGGACCCGGGCGGGGTCGACCCCGGCGCGCTCGTAGGCGGCGCGCAGCATGGCCACCTGCCCATGGGCCGCGGGGGTGGTGAGGCTGTCGCCGCCACCGTCGTTGTTGGCCTCGGAGCCTCGGATCACCCCCAGCACGGGGTCGCCGTCGCGTCGGGCGTCCGCGAGCCGTTTGAGCACGACGAGGCCGCCGCCCTCACCGCGCACATAGCCGTTGGCGCGGGCGTCGAAGGTGAAGGAGCGGCCGTCCGGGGAGAGCGCGCCGAACCGGGAGGCGGCGATGAAGCTGTCGGGGGCGAGGTTGAGCTGGACGCCGCCCGCGACGGCGGTCTCGGTCTCGCCGCGCCGCAGGCTCTCGCAGGCCAGGTGGACGGCGGCCAGGGACGAGGACTGCCCGGTGTCCACGGCCACGCTGGGGCCGCGCAGTCCCAGGACGTAGGAGACCCGGTTGGCGATGATGCCGCGGTTCAGACCGGTGAGGGTGTGCTGGGTGATGGCGGCCGGTTCGCGGCGGTGGACCAGTGTCGCGTAGTCGTCGGCGATGGCGCCGATGAAGACGCCGGTGCGGCTGCCCTCGAGGTGCGCGGGGACGAGTCCGGCGTTTTCCAGGGCCTCCCAGCACAGTTCCAGCGCAAGCCGCTGCTGGGGGTCCATCGCCAGTGCCTCGCGGGGTGAAATCCCGAAGAACTCCGGATCGAACTCGGCTGCCGTTTCGACGAACCCGCCGAATCGAATGCCGGCGTCCCGGAGCTCATCGGCATACCGGTCCGCCGGAATCTCCGTGATGGCGCTCTCTCCATTGCGCAGCAACTGCCAGAACTCATCCGGTGTCGATGCGCCCGGTACGCGACATGCCATACCGATGACCGCGATGTGCCCGTCACGCACCAGGGAGTTCTCCGACATCACGACCTCAGACTCTTCTCTCAGTTGAGATACGACGCGACTGGACTGACCATGATCCGGAAGTCGACGGTATGGGCTCGGGAGTCGCCTCAACCACCCCTAACCGTCGGCACCCCTAACCGTTGGTATAGGGGTGGTCACCTCTTCTTGAGAGGTTCCCACCAACCGCGGTGTGTCATGAACCACTTGGCGGTTTCCGCGAGGCCGTTCTCAAACGACATCTCGGGGCGGTATCCCAGTTCGGCGGAGATCTTCGCGATGTCCACCGAGTAACGGCGGTCATGGCCCTTGCGGTCGGACACCCTCTCGACCATCGACCGGTCGGCACCGAGGAGTTCGAGCAGCCGTTCCGTGAGTTCCAGGTTGGTCAGTTCGGTGCCGCCGCCGATGTTGTAGACCTCTCCCGGACGGCCGTTCTCGGCGACCAGGGCGATACCGCGGCAGTGGTCGTCCACATGCAGCCAGTCCCGGACGTTTCCGCCGTCGCCGTAGAGCGGCACCGGTTTGCCGTCCATGAGGTTGGTGACAAAGAGCGGAATGACCTTCTCGGGGTGCTGGTACGGGCCGTAGTTGTTGGAGCAGCGGGTCACACAGACTGGCAGTCCATGGGTGCGGTGGAAGGCCCTGGCCAGCAGATCGGAGGATGCCTTGGACGCGGAATACGGCGAGTTGGGCTCCAGCGGTTCCTCCTCGCTCCAGGAGCCGCTTTCGATGGAGCCGTAGACCTCGTCCGTGGAGACGTGGACGAA
This sequence comes from Streptomyces sp. NEAU-YJ-81, assembly GCF_017592595.1. Lineage (NCBI taxonomy): Bacteria > Bacillati > Actinomycetota > Actinomycetes > Kitasatosporales > Streptomycetaceae > Streptomyces > Streptomyces sp. NEAU-YJ-81. The sequence goes on from NZ_JAGFNO010000031.1 coordinate 3,106, forward strand.
TTTTCCGACCGCCGCGTTCGCGGCCGCGTTGAGGAGCGTGTGCGTGCCCAGGACATTGGTGCGCACGAATTCCTCGGCGCCGGATATCGAGCGGTCGACATGCGATTCCGCGGCGAAGTGCACCACCAGATCGGTGCCGCGCAGCAGCTCGCCGACGAGCTCGCCGTCGCAGATGTCGCCGCGGACGAAGCGCAGCCGGGGGCTGTCGGCGACCTCGGCCAGGTTGGCCTCGTTGCCCGCGTAGGTGAGCTTGTCGACCACCACGACCTGGGCGTCCGCCCAGGCGGCGTACGCCCCTGTCAACGTCTGCCGGACGAAGTGGGAGCCGATGAAGCCCGCGCCGCCGGTCACAACTATGCGCACTGGAGACAACCCTTCAGCGATGATTGGCCGCGATATCCATCAGATAATTTCCGTAGTCCGTCTTGCCGAGTTCCACACCGAGCTCATAGCAGGCGGCCGCGTCGATGAAACCCATGCGGAAGGCTATCTCCTCGAGACAGGCGATCCGCACTCCCTGGCGCTGTTCCAGAAGCTGCACATACTGGCCCGCCTGCAGCAGCGAGTCATGAGTTCCGGTGTCCAGCCAGGCGAATCCGCGGCCGAGCCCCACCAGTCTGGCCTTTCCGCGCTCCAGATAGACGCGATTGACGTCCGTGATCTCCAGTTCGCCGCGCGCGGAGGGCTGTACGTTCTTGGCGATGTCCACGACGTCGTTGTCGTAGAGATACAGACCGGTGATCGCCAGATTGGATTGGGGGACGGCCGGCTTCTCCTCGAGGGAGATCAGCCGGCCCTGCTCGTCCATTTCCCCGACACCATAGCGCTCGGGGTCCTTGACTGCGTAGCCGAAAAGCACACAGCCGTCGACATGACTTGCCTCGTTGTGCAGCATCTTCGAAAACCCGGGCCCGTGGAAGATGTTGTCGCCGAGGACCAGCGCCACCTGATCGTCGCCGATGAACTCGGCGCCGATGATGAATGCCTCGGCGATTCCGTTGGCCTCGGGCTGTTCGGCGTACTCGATCGAAAGGCCCAGCCGACGGCCGTCGCCGAGGAGCGCGCGGAACAGCCCCACATGGAGCGGGGTGGAAATGATCTGGATTTCCCTGACGCCGCCGAGCATGAGCACCGACAGCGGGTAATAGATCATCGGTTTGTTGTAGACGGGAAGGATCTGCTTCGACACCGCATGTGTCAAAGGATGCAGTCGGGTACCGCTTCCTCCGGCGAGGACTATGCCCTTCATGCGGCCAGAAGCTATCAACGCGGTCGGCCCGCGCTCCAGGTCTGCCGCGGCGATAGGGGGGTAATCAGGGGTGGTCGTGGAACAGGGGTGGCATCATGCGGCCACCCCTTCCGTGGGACCTCGCCCCCGTCAGCGCTCAGGCGATTTCATCCACCTGGGCCCGCAGCGCGGTCGGCAACTGCTGGCGACTCCTGATATTCAGCTTGCGGTACACCCGCGTCAAATGCTGTTCAACTGTGCTGATGGTGATGAAGAGGCTGGCGGCTATTTCCCGGTTCGTATAGCCGTCCACCGCCAGGGCGGCGACCCGGGCCTCGGATTCGCTGAGCTTCGTCCCCAGGGACGGCGGCACCGCCGGTTTCGGGCCGAGCGGTCCGGACACCGGCCGCACCACCGGCCGTGGATCGCGGGCCTCCAGACCGGAGTCGAGGCGGATCCGGTCACACAGCTCCTCGGCGCCGCACTCCTTGGCCATCCGCCAGGCCCGGCCGGTGATGGCGTCGGCCCGTCCGAGCTCCCCGAAGCCGCGCAGCGTACGGCCCAGATCGTCCAGCGCCCGGGCCAGCTCCAGCCGGTCGCCGGAGCACTGCAGCTCCTCCACGGCCTGGCCGAGCAGCCGGGACCGGTTGTCGATGTCGCCCGCGGCGGCCAGTAACCGCAGGGAGACGCCGCGGACCCGGGAGTCACCGGCGCCGTTCCTGGCCAGCTGCTCGGAGACGAGGTTCGCGGCCTTCTCCCGGTCGCCGAGCTCCAGCCACGCCTCGGCGGCGTCGGAGCGCCAGGGCAGCAGCGCGGGCTGGTCGAGCTCCCACAGCTGGGCGAGCCGGCCGGCCATCAGGAATTCGCCGAGCGCCGCGTTGATGCGGTTGGTGGCCAGGTAGTAGCGGCCGCGGGCGCGGGTGTAGCCGAGTCCGTAGATGCTCTTGAACAGCGCCTCGGGGACCGGGCGGCTCAGCTGCCGCGCCGCCGCGTCGTACTTGCCCATCGCCGTGTACGCGAGGATCTGGCTGGCCAGGGGGCCGCCGATGAAGACGCTTCCGTCGCTGCCGGGCACGATGTCCAGGGCGGTGGTCGCATAGGCCGCCGACTCCACGAGGTTGCCCTGCCGCAGGGCGATCTCGGCCCGGATCGAGGCGAAGATGGCGCGCCAGCCCGGTGCCCGGCGCCGCTCGGCCTCCTCCATCAGCGAATCGCACCACGGCGCCGCCTTGTCCGGGCGGCCCGCGTACACCAGCGCGTTCACCGAGTTGACGATGGGTTCGAAGGTGGCGTCGGTGAGCGGCGAGACCTCGAGTACCTTCTCCGCCGCGGCGACCGGCGACTCCTCGCTCCCCCCGCGGCCGAAGAAGCCGCTGAACGCCGCCGTGATCGTCGACAGCGAGGAGGGTCTGCGGGATCTGAGCGGGGTACGGGAGGCGCCGCCGTCCTCGCCCTGGCGCGCCGCGGCCCCGGGGCCGCGGTCCGGCGCACCGGAGTCCTGGGCCCAGCGGGCGGTCATCCGGAACTGGGCCATCCAGGTGGGTCCCGCGTTACTCATGACGGCGTTGAGCCGGCCGATGGCGCCGCGCGCCTCCTCGATCCGGCCGTGGGCGAGCAACAGCTCGATCAGCCGCCCGATATGGGAGGCGGGCAGCCGGTCGGCGCACAGCGCGGCCAGCGGCTCCTCCAACATCCGCTCGGACGCCGAGGGGTTGAGCCGCCACATGATCCCGGCGGTGCCGATCCTGATGCCGGCCCGCAGCTCCCCGTCCTGGCAGGCCGCGTACGCCAGCTCCAGGCAGGCGACCGCCAGCTTGGCGTCGTCCTCGGCGAGCGCCTGCTGCGCGGCGTCCCGCAGCAGCGGCACCGCCCAGGGCTCGTCGGCGGCCTGGGCGGCGAGCAGATGGCGGGCCACGGCGAGGGTGGCCCCGCCGCCCTGGTGCAGCAGGACGGCGGCGCGGCGGTTCATGTCCAGCCGGACCTCGGGGTCCATGTCCTCCAGCACCGCGGCCTCAACATACGGGTGGCGGAAGGCGAGGCCGCCGACGAGGCCCGCCGCGTCCAGCGCGGCGACTCCGCGCCGGGTTCCGGCGGAGCCGATGCGCAGCAGCCGGCCGAGGAGTTCGGGAGAGGCGGACGCGCCGAGCACCGCGATGCCCTCGGCGAGCCGGGAGACGGTGTGCCCGCTGCGGTAGACGCAAGTGAGCACGGCCTGGACGAACATGTCGCCCACCACGGGTTCCACGGCGCGACCGTGCCGTGGGGGCGCCCCGGCGGTGCGGTAATCGTCTATCACCGCGCGTAGCAACAACGGATTTCCGCCGCTCACCTCATACCAGCTGTAGGCCACATCGGCCGAATCCGGGAGACCCAGACGGGTGGTCAGCAGATGTGCGGTCTCCTCCCAGGACAGCCTCTCCAGCCGCAGCCGCTGGAAATTGGGCTGACGCAGCAGTTCGGTATTGAAGACGGCGTCTTTCTGATCGCTGTCCGTCGCCTGTGCGAACACCATGAGCAGTTTGGCGGAGTGTGAACGGGTCGCCAGGTACAGCAGGTACTGGAGTGACTCCGCGTCGACGAGCTGGAGTTCGTCGACGCAGATCACCACCGGTTCACGGGAGGCGAGTTCATACAGCGCGGCACGGAACTCCCGGGCACCCTGGATATGCGGTGGAGTCACGCCGGCGGGGTCGCCACCAGGGGTTTCACGGGGCTGTGCGGCGTCGAGGGCACCCTGGTCGAGCGCCTCGCGCAGATGGTCGGCGGTCGCCTTGGGCAGCCGGGGCGAGTCCAGAAGCTGGCGCAGTGTGCCGAGCGGAGCCCGGTCGGCCGACGTTCCGTATGCCTTGAGGACGAGGGCTCCGGCCTTCGCCGCATGGGCCGTGACGGCTTCGAGCGTATAGGTCTTGCCGCAGCCGACCGCACCCTCGACGAGCACGATGCCCGCTTCCCCGGACAGGCACCGGGAAAACGCCCGGCGAAGTCTCTCGAATTGTGCGTCGAATTGTCTGGCTCTGGCCGATGAAAATACCATTGCTCGCACCCCCGAATGCGACGCGAAGCACTGCTCACGGCAGCCCGTACGACTTCCAGCAAGCTATACGCCCACCTGCCACGCCACCATCGCCGCACGTAAAATCATCGTTAACGAATTACCAATTCTGAGCGGACTGCCCGACGATCGACAAAATCGATGCGATCGAGCCGGCCCCTACCTGGGGCAACACCGCGGAGCCGAAGTGCACCAACACCCTGACAACCCTGCGCCACCCCCGTTCACGTGGGCATTTGTTCGGAGCGGCCAGCATACACGAGACCCCCTAGCAGTACCCGGGACAGCTCATGACATCCTTGACTTCGACACTAAGTGGTCATCGATTGAGGCACCCCGGGATCCCCTTCGAACATTTATTTGCCCGTTTTGAGCGCTAATGCGATTCTTATGTCTGTTGCCACTGGTAACCGCAAGCGATTCGCCGGGAATTCTCATGCCATAAAGCGGACAGAGACGTGGCGTGCCAATCCCTGTCACAATGAATTCCGCAGCCACACATCCAACCCGCACATCCAGCCCTTGGACTATTCCAATGGCACGTGCATACCCATTGTCATCGCTCGTGGAGGTGCAGCCCCCTGCCGCCCTTGCGGCCCAGGTGACCCGCCTCGACCAGTCGCTCCAGATGGCGGGCCGGCGCCAGGGCCGGATCCCGGAAGGTGCCGTGCAGGGTGCGCTGGATGGCGAGGGAGACATCGAGCCCGATCACATCCAGCAGACGCAGCGGACCCATCGGATAGCCCTGCCCGGCCGCCATCACCGTGTCGATGTCCGCGGCGGTGGCCCAGCCCTCCTGAACCATCGCCACCGCGCTGTTCAGATAGGGAAAGAGCAGGGCGTTGACGATGAAACCGGCCCGGTCCGGGCAGTCCACCGCGCGCTTGCCGAGCGCCGCGGCCACCGCGTGCGCCGTGCCCAGCGCCTCCTTGGAGGTGAGCACGGTGTGCACCACCTCGACCAGCCGCATCACCGGGGCGGGGTTGAAGAAGTGCATCCCGATGACGTCCTCGGGCCGCCGCGTCGCCATCGCGCACTCGATGACGGGCAGGCTCGAGGTGGAGGTGGCCAGCACCGCCCCCGGTGCGCACACCCGGTCCAGATCGGCGAAGACGGCCCGCTTGACGTCGATGTCCTCCGCCACGGCCTCGACCACCAGGTCGCAGGTGCCGAGCGCCTGAAGTTCACCTCCCGCGGTCAGCCGGTCCATCGACTCGGTGAGCAGCCCGGGCGCCAGCTTGCCGCGCCGCACCCCCCGCTCCAGCGAGCGCTCCACGGCGGCCGTGGCCTCCTTCGCGCGCAGCTCGCTCCGGGCCACCAGCACCGTCGGGTATCCGGAGCGCGCACACACCTCCGCGATGCCGACGGCCATCGTGCCCGAGCCCACCACGCCGATCCGCCGTACCGCGCGGGCCGGTACGGGCTCGCCGAGGCCGTCCGCCTCCCCGCCCCGCGCGGCGCCGCCCGCCTCGTACTCGTAGAAGCCGCGGCCCGCCTTCACCCCCACCAGACCGGCGGTCACCATATGGGCCAGGGTGGGCGCGGGCGCGTACCGCGGATCGCCGGTGCGCTCGTACAGCGCCTCCAGGGAGTCCCGCGCGGTGTCCAGGCCCATGGCGTCGAGCTGGGCCAGCGGCCCCATCGGCAGTCCGCAGCCGAGCGTCATGGCGGTGTCGATGCTGTCGCGCGAGGCGTAGCGCCGCTCGTACATGGCCACCGCGTTGTTGAGGTACGCCATGGTGAGCGCGCCGCCGATGAAGCCCGGCCGGTCGGCGACCGGCACCGGGATCCGGCCCAGGTCGCGTACCAGTTCCCGGACGTCCGCCAGGACCGCGTCGCCGGTGAGCGGGGTGCCCACCACCTCCACCGCCCGGTCCTCGCGGTCGGGGCCCAGCGGGAAGAGGTGCAGCCCCACCGTGCGGTCGGTCCGGCCGGAGCCGAAGGCGATCTCGGTGACCGGCAGTCCGGTGGTCGTGGTGGCGAACACCGTCTCCGGCGGACAGTCGGCGTGGGCGCGGGCGAGTAGCCGCCGCTTGGTCTCCAGCCGTTCGGGGACCGCCTCGACCACCAGATCGGCCCGTGCGGCCGCCGCGGGGTCAGTGGTGAACTCGACGGCGGATTCCGCCGCGGTCACCCGCCCCCGGCCGCGCCGCAGGGCCGCCTCGTCCCGCTCCACGGCGATCACCCGCCGACCGCCGTGAACCAGGGCGTCCACGAGGTGGCGGCCGGTGGTGCCGAGCCCGAACACCGCGACGGTGGGAAAGCGCTGTGCCATGCCGATGAGTCCTTTCACTGGCTGGGACCTTGAGTTGGTCACGAACCGCCGTGGCCGTCCTGCCACCTGACGAGCGCCGCGCCGAGCGACATCCCGCCGCCGAAACCGGCCAGCAGCAGCAACTCCCCGTCGGTGAACACGCCCTGCCGCCGGGCGTCGTCGAGCGCCAGCGGGATGGAGGCGGCGCTGGTGTTGCCGTGCTCGGCCACCGTCAGATGCGTGCGCGCCCGCGGCAGCCCGAGGTCCGGGAGCGCCTTGGCCAGCAGCACGCCATTGGCCTGATGGGGAATGAAGTGGTCCACGCTGGCGGCGTCCGTGCGATGCGCGGCCAGCAGGGCCCGTATCGCACGCGGCAGCTCGGCGAGAACGTACTCGCTGACCGCGCGGCCCCGCATCCGGAAGAAGTGGCCCCCGTCGGCGAGGGTCTTCTCCGACGCCGGCGCGCGGCTGCCGCCCGCCGGCACCTGGATCAGCTCGTGGAGTGCGCCGTCGCTGGTGAGCAGCGATCCGGTGAGGCCGTAGCCGGGGCGCACGGGCCCCAGCACCACCGCCCCCGCCCCGTCGCCGAAGAGCACCGCGGTGCGCCGGTCGGTGCGGTCGATGATGCGGGAGTAGACATCGGCGCCGATCACCAGGGCGTACGGGGCGGGGGCGCCGGAGCCGGCCGACAGCAGCCCGGCCGCCGTCACCAGGGCGAACACGAAGCCGCTGCAGACCGCGTTGATGTCGAAGGCGGCGGCGCCCATGGCGCCGATCCGGTGCTGCACCAGACAGGCGGTGGCGGGCTGCGGATAATCGGGAGTAGAGGTGGCCACCACGATCCAGCCGAGCTGACCGGCGCGGATCCCGGCGTCCGCGAGGGCGGCGCGGGCCGCCTCCACGGCCAGGTCGGAGGTGGCCTCGTGGTCGGCGGCGTAACGGCGGCACCGGATCCCGGTCTTGGCCGAGATCCACTCCGCGGTCACCCCGGCGCGCTCGGCCACGAGCTCATTGGACACGGCCTCGGCCGGCAGATAGGAGCCGGTGCCGAGGATCCCGACGGGCCGGCCGCCCGGTGTCCGGACCGGATGGTCGGTCATCTGGGTCTCCCGGCCCGCGCGGCCACCGCCGCCTTCGCCGGTGCCATCGCTGTGGTAGCTGTCCGCGGGGTTCGGCGGTGCTCGAGAAGAAGCATTGAGTGGTTCCCTCCGGATCCATGCCGGGCATTGACGCTACGGACCGGGCACGGCACGGATAACCCCTAACCCATCACCCCCCTAGGCCCCCTACCGAATGAACCCGGTCCGCCGTATGAGCCGGCGCATGGCGGGCACCCGCCCAAGGTGGTACCGATACATGCAGGCCGAAGGCAGACCGGCTCAGGGAGCGGCCCCCATGGAGTGGTTCACCTCATCCGACTACTGGCTGAGCCGACTGGTCTTCCAACGCGGGCTGGCCGCCGTCTATCTGATCGCCTTTCTGACGGCGGCCCTGCAGGGCCGGGCGCTGCTCGGCGAGCGGGGGCTGACCCCGGTGCCGCGCTTCCTCGAGCGGGTGCCGTTCCGGCGCTCGCCCAGCCTGTTCCATCTGCACTACTCCGACCGGTTCTTCGTCTCCTGCGCCTGGCTGGGGGCCGCGCTGTCGGCCGCGCTGCTGGTGGGGGCCGCGGACCGGGCGCCCCTGCCGGTCGCGATGGTGGCATGGCTGGTGCTGTGGCTGCTGTATCTGTCGATCGTCAACGTGGGACAGGTGTGGTACGGCTTCGGCTGGGAGTCCCTGCTGCTGGAATCGGGGTTCCTCGCCGTCTTCCTGGGCAATGAGCACACCGCGCCACCCGTGCTCGTCTTGTGGCTGCTGCGCTGGCTGCTGTTCCGGGTGGAGTTCGGCGCCGGGCTGATCAAGATCCGTGGGGACCGCTGCTGGCGGGACTTGACGTGTCTCTACTACCACCATGAGACCCAGCCGATGCCGGGGCCGCTGAGCTGGTTCTTCCACCATCTGCCGAGGCCGCTGCACCGGGCGGAGGTGGCGGCCAACCATGTGGCGCAGCTGATCGTGCCGGTGCTGCTGTTCACCCCGCAGCCGGTCGCGAGCGTGGCGGCGGGGATCGTCGTGGTCACCCAACTGTGGCTGGTGGCCTCCGGGAACTTCTCCTGGCTCAACTGGCTGACGATCCTGCTGGCGCTCCCGGCGGTCGACGGGCGCCGCGCCGCCGAGGTGCTGGGGCTGTCTGGGCCACCGCCCCTCGCCGCTCCCCCGGTCTGGTACGAGGTGGTGGTGCTGGCCGCCACCGCGCTGGTGCTGGTGCTCAGCTACTGGCCGGCCCGCAATCTGCTGTCGGGCCGTCAGCTGATGAACTATTCGTTCAACCCGCTGCACCTGGTCAACACCTACGGGGCCTTCGGCAGCATCAGCCGCAGCCGGCAGGAGGTGGTGATCCAGGGCACCGGCGACGCCGTCCTCACCGCGGACACGGTCTGGAAGGACTACGAGTTCCGGGGCAAGCCGGGCGATGTGCGGCGGATGCCGCGCCAGTACGCCCCGTACCATCTGCGGCTGGACTGGATGATGTGGTTCGCGGGGCTCTCGCCCGCCTACGCCGGGTCCTGGTTCACCCCGCTGATCGGCAAGCTGCTGGTCAACGACCGGGCGACGGTGAAGCTGCTGCGCGCCACCCCCTTCCCGGGGACGCCGCCCACCCATCTGCGCGCGCGGCTGTATCTCTACCGCTTCACCACCCCGGCGGAACGGCGGGCCACCGGAGCCTGGTGGCATCGGACCCTGCTGAGCGAGTTTCTGCCGCCGGTCAGGCTGGAGGACCACGGCTCGTCGCGGCCGTGACACCGGGCCGGGCCGACGCTCAGGCGGCGGCACCCTTCGCGTTCGGAGTCTCGGCGCCCGGCGGGGGGTTGCGCAACACGGCGTAGCCGACGCCGACGCCCACCGCGATCGGCCATTCCAGCACCCCGGCGAGGCCCATCGCGCCGAGGCCGAGATAGAGCGGAAGCCCGCCCTTGGCGGGCAGGATCCGCCGTGCGGTCCTGATCGGCATCGTGGCCACGCTCGCCGTGGCCACGGCGGCGCGAGGGACGGTGAAGGTGACGGTGCGGTCCTTCCCCCGGGACGCGCCCGTCTTCCGGGCGTCGGTCGTCTTGGATGTCGTCGCTGCGCTCACGCCTTCCTCCTACCGGATGTCACTTTGGTTACTTTGTGGCTGAATTAGGTAAATATAGGCCGAATTTACGATCCCGGCATATCAGGACCGAGGGGAGAGCAGCCGTTGCTGCCCATCACTATGTTCACGGGCCTCGTCTCCGCCCCGTCCCGAGGGATGACCGGGCTGCGGCTGCGCCTTGCGGACATCGCCGACGTCCTGCGCGACACCGGCGACCGGCGCACCAGCCGGAGGGTGTGGGCGCGGGCCGGCCGGGCCCATGTGGAGGTCCACGGGCTCACCGGCCACGGGGAGGGCCATGAGCGGCTGGCCCGGGCGGTGGAGGAGGCGCTGCGGCGGGTGGCGGGCGTCAACTGGGCCGGGGTGAACGCGGCGCTGGGCCAGGTACTGGTCGACTTCGAAGAGGACCAGCTCGGCCGCGAGGATGTGCTGAAGGTGGTCGAGCGCGTCGAAGCGGCCCAGGGGACGGACGCGGACTCCTTTCCGGCGGGCCGTCCGCAGCCGCCGTTCGCCTCCGCGCCGGCGACGCTGGCCGCGACCGCGCTCGCCGCCGACTGCCTGGGCCTGGTGGCGGCCACGATCCGGCGGGTGTCGATGGTGCCCGCGCTCTCCCCCGCGCTGCGCATCCCCACGGTGATGGCGGAGATCCAGCCGCGGGTGCGCGGTCTGCTGGAGTCCCGGCTCGGCCGCGCCCAGGCCGACACCCTGATCGGCGTGTCGAACGCCGTGGTGCACGCCCTGACCAGGGGCGAGGCCCCGATCGCCCTGGACGCGCTGCAGCGCATGCTGCAACTCGCCGAGATCCGCGGCCGGCAGATCGTATGGCAGAGCCGGGAGCCGGAGTTGGTGACGGACGGCGACGGGCTCCCGGAGCGCTCGCACCCGCCCGTCCCCCGGCCCGCTCCCCTGCCTCATGGGCCGGTGGAGACCTGTATCGACCGCACCTCCCTGGCCTCGCTGTCCGGTGCGGGCGGGCTGCTGGCGTGGACCCGCGACCCCGAGCAGGCCGCGAAGGCGCTGCTGGCCACCGTGCCGAAGGCGGCCGCCATGGGGCGGGAGGCGTTCGCCGCCCGGCTGGGCGATGTGCTGGCACGCGACGGCGTGGTGCCCATGGACGGCACCGCGCTGCGGCTGCTGGACCGCGTGTCGGCGGTGCTGATCGACTCGCGGGTGCTGTGCGCCGGCCGTCCGCGGCTGATGTCGGTCACCACCGTCGGCGACCTGGGGGAGGCCGAGGCGTGGAGCGCCGCGCAGTCCGTCCTGGACCGCCGCACACTGCGGGAGTTGTCCGGCGAGGGGCCCTGGACGCGCGGCCTCTGGCGGCTGGAGCGGCCCCGCGACATCCCCGCGGCGATCCCGACGAGCCCGTTGGCGCTGACCGCGGACCTGCACGGCGAGGACGGCCGGCGGCAGGCCCGGATCCGGATCGGCTGCGAACTCGACCCGCTGGCCGACGCCGTGGTGGCGGCGGCCCACACCGGCGCGCGGCGCCTGGTGCTCACCGGACACGCCAGCACGGACGAGATCGCTCCATGGGCCGACGAACTCCTCCCCCTCGGCACCTCGCTCCCCGACACGGTGCGCCGGCTGCAGATCGAGGGCCACGGCGTGTTGCTGATCAGCGGCGAGGATGACGAGGCGCTCGGCGCGGCCGATCTCGGCGTCGCCGTCACGGCGCGCGGCGAGAGCCGGGTGTGCTGGTCGGCCGATCTGATCTGCGGCCCCGGCCTGCTCCATGCGTGGCAGGTGCTGCGGGCGCTGGAGGACGCGCGCTCGGTCAGCCGGCGCTCGGCCCGGCTGTCGATGGGCGGATCCGCGCTCGGCGCGCTCATCGCCGCGGCGGGAACCCGGCCCGCGGTGGCCGGGCTCGCCACCTCTCCGGTGTACAGCGCGGCGTTCCTGGCCGTGCTCGGCGGGATCGGCGCGGCGCGCCGGGTGGAGCGGCGCCCCCCGCCCCCGCCCCGTGTCCGCGGCAACTGGCACGCTCTGGGGGCACGGGAGACCCTGAGCGTGCTGTGCGCGTTCCGGGAGAACGGGACGGAGCTGCCCGACGGTTCGGGCGCGTCACGCGGTGCGGGTCCCGGGGAGCCGGGCGCGCCGGGGTCCTCCGGGGCCCTGTGGTCCGCCGGGGTGCGCCCGGTGCGCAAGGCCGCCGGGACGGTCGTACGGGCCGGGGCGCCCGGTGTCATGGGGGCCGCCTCCGCCCGCTTCGCGGCGCTGCACCGGAACACCGCCTCGCTGGTGAACGCGGTGCGCGAGGAGCTGCACGATCCGCTCACCCCGGTGCTGGCGCTCGGCGCCGCGGCCTCGGCGGCGGTGGGATCCGGTGTGGACTCCTTCCTCGTCGTCAGCGTGATGGCGGGCAATGCGGTGATCAGCGGCGCACAGCGGCTGCGCGCCGAGCGCTCGCTGCGCGGCCTGCTGCTGAGCGAGCGGATGAACGGCCGGCTGGTCGACTGGGCGCCCGCGATGTCCCTGGCGGACGGGGTGGCGGCGGACCGCGAGGTGTTCTTCGCGGGGCTGACCGCCGCCCCGGTGCGCACGGTGGCCGCCGAGGAGCTGCGGGTCGGGGACATCATCGCGCTGCGGCCCTCTGATGTCGTACCGGCCGATGCCCGGCTGCTGGTGAGCGACCGGCTGGAGCTGGACGAGGCCGGGCTGACCGGCGAGTCCGGGCCGGTCGCCAAGGACCCGGCCGCCACTCCGGGCGCCGACCTCGCGGACCGGTCCTGCATGGTCTATGAGGGCTGCACGGTGCTCGCCGGAACCGGTTACGCCGTGGTCGTGGCCGCCGGGGCGCAGACCGAGGCGGGGCGCGCCGCCGCACTGGCCGGACGCGCCACCGCGCCCATCGGGATCGAGGGCCGGCTGGCCGCGCTCACCAAGGTCGCGCTGCCCGCCACCGGCCTCGGCGGCGCCGCCGTCACCCTGCTGGGGCTGATGCGCGGGGTGCCGGTGCGCGAGGCGCTGTCCACCGGCGTGGCCATCGCGGTGGCCGCCGTGCCCGAGGGGCTGCCGCTGGTGGCCACGGTGGCGCAGTCCGCCGCGGCGCGCCGCCTCTCGCACCGCGGGGTGCTGACGCGCTCGCCGCGGGTGCTGGAGGCCCTGGGCCGGGTCGACGTCGTGTGCTTCGACAAGACCGGCACCCTGACCGAGGGCCGGCTGGCCGTGGCCCGGGTCGCCGGATACGACCACGAACTGCCGACCGGCAGTGCGCTGGGCATGCGGCTGCTGTGCACGGCGGCCCGGGCCTGCCCCGAGCGCGAGGGCGGGCGGGCGCTGGCCCACGCCACCGACCAGGCCGTCATCGACGCGGCGGCCGCGCACTGCGACGGGGACGGCGCCTGGTCTCCGGTCTCCGAGCTGCCCTTCGAGGCCAGCCGGGGATTCTCGGCGTCGCTGGGCACGGAGTCCGGGCGCCCGCACCTGGCGGTCAAGGGTGCCCCGGAGATCGTGCTCGCCCGGTGCGCCTACGCCCTGAGTCCGGGGGCGGCGGGCGACACCGTGCCGCTGACCGCCGAGCGGCGGCATGCCACCGAGCGCCTGCTGTACTCGCTGGCCTCCGACGGGCTGCGGGTGCTTGCGGTGGCCGAGACCCGGCCCGCCACGTCCGACACGCCGTCGGCGGAGGTCGCCGGGATCGCCACGGAACTCACCCTGCTGGGCTTCATCGCCATCGCGGACACCACGCGGCCGGGTGCCGCCGAGACCGTCAAGCGGCTGACGGACGCCGGAGTACGCGTCGCCATGGTCACCGGCGACCATCCGACCACGGCGGTCGCCATCGCCCGGGAGCTGGGCATCCCGGACGCCGAGCCGGTGCTCACCGGGGCGGAACTGGACACCCTGCCCGAAGGCGAACGGGTTGAGCGGATCGCCCGTACCACCGTCTTCGCCCGGGTCTCCCCCGAGCACAAGGTCCGTATCATCCAAGGGCTGCGGCAGGCCGGACAGGTGGTGGCCATGACCGGGGACGGGGTGAACGACGCGGCCGCCATCCGTCTCGCGGACATCGGCATCGGACTGTCCGCCCACGGCTCGGCCTCGGCCCGCGCCGCGGCGGACCTGGTGCTCACCGACCCGGACCCGACCCGGATCCTCGACGCGCTGCAGGAGGGCAGGGCGCTGTGGCGCAGTGTGCGCGACGCGGTGACGATCCTGGTCGGCGGGAACGCGGGTGAGGTCGCCTTCACCATTCTGGGCGCGGCGGTGGCCGGGCGGGCGCCGCTGGGCACCCGTCAGCTGCTTCTGGTGAATCTGCTCACCGACATGCTGCCCGCCCTGGCGGTCGCCCTCGCCCGGTCCCGGGAGCAGAAGTCCGGTGAGGACCCGCTGGTCGGTGGCCCGGCGTCCGCGCTGTTCGGCTCCGATCTGGGCCGCATTCTCGCGGTGCGCGGCAGTGCCACCGCGCTGGGCGCCGCCGCGGCCTGGCAGTGCGGTCGGATGACGGGCCGGGCCCGGCGGGCGAGCACCATGGGGCTCGCGGCGCTGGTCGGCACCCAGCTTGGCCAGACGTTCATGACCGACTGGCACAGCCCCCTGGTGCTGGTCACCAGCGTCGCCTCGGCGGCCACGCTGTTCGCCATCGTGGAGACCCCGGTGGTCAGCCACTTCTTCGGCTGTACACCCCTGGGCCCGATGGCCTGGTCGGTCGTCGGCACGTGCTCGGCCGCCGCCACTTTGGGGGCGGCCGTCGCGCCGCGGCTGCTCTTCCCCCGGCGGGCGCCGCTCGCGGTCTGAACGCGCCACCCCGGAAACGGGACATCTCGGGCGCTTCTTAACCTGAGCTTTCCGTCCATTCACCGGACGCTCACCCGGTGTGCACCGCCCGCTTTCCGACGCGGGTCAGGCTACGGATTGGAAGCGGATGCCTCGCTTCCGCTCGTATTCCGTCCAGTGAGGTACCCATGGCCCACATTCTGACGACCGTCCTGGTCAAGCTGGCCCAGATTGCGCTGGAGGCGTTTGTCGCCCAGTTCGTGAAGACGCTTCTGACCTCGGCCTTCCGGCCGGCCGCCGCTCCGGCCGCCGCCTGATACGGCCGGCGCCCGCCGGCCGTTCGGGGTGACGTCCCCAGGGACGGCGCCCCGTCATCGTCATCGAGGCCCGGAAGCGCCACGACGCTCCCGGGCCTTCCGCAGGGCGGCGGCGCTGCGCGGCGCCGCTCAGTGCGGCGCGCTCAGTGGCCGTACGACGCCGCCCGGTGCACCGGACCGTGGGCGGTCGGGCAGTGCTCCCCGTCCTCCCGTCCCCGCGCGGCGGGGTCGTCCAGATGGTCGACCTGAAGCGTGGTGTGGGTGATCCCGTACTCGCCGCGCAGCACCGCCTCCAGGTCCTCCCGGACCGCATGGCAGTCGCCGCCCGCCGCGACCAGGACATGGGCGGAGAGCGAGACCTCACCCGAGGTGATCTGCCAGACATGCAGATCGTGCACCTCGGCCACCTGTCCGTGGGCGACGAGTCGGCCGCCCACCTCATCGGGCTCGACGCCGGTCGGGGCGGCTTCCAGCAGCACCCGGCCGGAGGCCCGCAGCAGCTCCACACCCGCCTTGATCATGAGGACGACCACCAGCAGACCGGCGATCGCGTCGGCGCGGGCGAAGCCCGTCGTCACCACCACCAGTCCGGCGACGGCGGTGGCGATGAAGGCGTAGAGATCGTTGAGCACATGCTGGAAGGCGCCCTCGACATTGAGCGAGGAGCGGTTCGCCTTCGACATGCACCACGCGGCCGCGAGATTCACCACCACACCGGCCAGCGCGGTGACCAGCACCAGACCGCCGGTCACCTCGGGCGGATCGATCAGCCGCCCCACGCTCTCATAGCCGAGATAGGCGCCGAGCAGCAGCAGAGAAAGGCCATTGGCCTGGGCGGAAAGGATTTCCGACCGCTTGAGCCCATAGGTGTATCCGCCACGTGCGGGGCGCGCCGAGAGCCGGATCGCGATGAGCGCGAGCACGATCGAGGCGGCGTCGGTGAGCATATGGGCCGCGTCGGACAGCAGCGCCACGGAGCGGGCGATGACCCCGACGACGACCTCGACCGCCATGAAGCCGCTGATCAGCGCGAGGGCGAGGGACAGCCACCGGCGGTCGGCGTTCTCCGCCACGCCGTGGGCGTGGCCACCGTGCCCAGCTCCGCCGTGCCCCTCGTCGGGTCCGTGCGCATGAGCTCCCACCGGCTCCTCCTCGGATCGTCTTCGGGACAGCGCAATTGAAACAGCCCCGAGGGGAATTCACCAAAGGCTGCAATGGACACGGTTATCAATAAACTTCCGCGCTAGCGACGAAGAGGCTTTATGAATGCGGCAATGCTTTTCATTACGGAGTGCGAAAAGGGTGCGCGGCCCGGTCGCCCGGGCCCGCCACCAGGGAGTCGCTGACATGTGCGAGACCACGCCGATGCGGGTGAGACCGGCGCGCGGAAGGTGACCCGGCGGGGCGCGGCGCGTTGTCCGACTATGACGACGACGATGCGACGCCGTTCTCTCTCGCAGCCGAGCAGAGCGCTGGACCGGAGCACCGAAGGCGACGGAACGGTTCATCAGACCGTTCACACATCCACATCCGTACCGATCTACGCGGATCTGGTCGAGCGCTGGGCGTCCGCGGGGCGCGCGGTGCCCGGGCGCTACGACCGCGAGTGGACCGAACTGGTCAACTGTCCCCCCTGGCCGGACCGGATCCAGGCGGCGGCCCGCCCGGCGGCACGACCGTCCGCCGACTGAACCACCGACCGTTCACCGGCCGGCTCATCGCGCGGGGGCGCGGATATGCCTACTCATCCCCGCGGAGGCGGACGCGCCTACTCGTCGTCCCCGCCCTCCAGGCCGCCCTCCGTCTCCAGATACAGCTCCCGCACCCGCTCCAGCACCTCCGGGTCGGGCTCGTCCCACAGCCCGCGGCTCTCGGCCTCCAGCAGCCGCTCGGCCATGCCGTGCAGCGCCCAGGGGTTGGCCTGCTCCAGGAAGGCGCGGTTCTCCGGGTCGAGCAGATAGGTCTGGGCGAGCTTGTCGTACATCCAGTCCGCGACCACGCCCGTGGTCGCGTCGTAGCCGAAGAGGTAGTCGACCGTCGCGGCGAGCTCGAAGGCGCCCTTGTAGCCGTGGCGGCGCATCGCCTCGATCCAGCGCGGGTTGACCACCCGGGCGCGGAAGACCCGTGAGGTCTCCTCGTGGAGGGTGCGGGTGCGGACCGTCTCGGGGCGAGTGGAGTCGCCGATGTACGCGGCGGGCGCGGTGCCCTTCAGGGCGCGCACGGTGGCCACCATGCCGCCGTGGTACTGGAAGTAGTCGTCGGAGTCGGCGATGTCGTGTTCGCGAGTGTCGGTGTTCTTGGCCGCGACCGCGATCCGGCGGTAGGCGCTCTCCATCTCGGCCCGCGCCGGCCGCCCCTCCAGACCGCGGCCGTAGGCGTAGCCGCCCCAGACCGTGTAGACCTCGGCGAGGTCGGCGTCGGTGCGCCAGTCGCGGCTGTCGATGAGCTGGAGCAGCCCGGCGCCGTAGGTACCGGGGCGGGAGCCGAAGATCCGGGTGGTGGCGCGGCGCTCGTCACCGTGGGCGGCGAGGTCGGCGCGGGTGTGCGCCCGTATGTAGTTGTCCTCGTCGCTCTCCTCCAGGGAGGCGGCGAGCCGTACGGCGTCGTCCAGCAGCCCGACGACATGGGGGAAGGCGTCCCGGAAGAAACCGCTGATGCGCAGGGTGACATCGACGCGCGGGCGGCCCAGCTGGTCGAGCGGCACGGGTTCCAGGCCCGTCACCCGGCGCGAGGCGTCGTCCCACACCGGACGGACGCCCAGCAGCGCCAGCGCCTCGGCCACATCGTCGCCGGAGGTGCGCATCGCGCTCGTGCCCCACAGCGAGAGGCCGACGGACTTCGGCCACTGGCCGTCGTTGTCGGCGCGGTAGCGCTCCAGCAGCGAATCGGCGAGGGCCTGGCCGGTCTCCCAGGCCAGCCTGCTGGGCACGGCCTTGGGGTCGACGGAGTAGAAGTTACGGCCGGTCGGCAGGACGTTGACCAGGCCGCGCAGCGGCGAGCCGGACGGCCCCGCGGGGACGAACCCGCCGGCGAGGGCGTGGACGGCGTGGTCGATCTCGTCCGTCGTGGCGGCCAGCCGGGGGACGACCTCGCGGGCGGCGAAGTCGAGAATCGCGGAGACGCCGGGGCGCTGCTCCTCGGGCAGGGTGAGGACGGCCTTCTCGACGGCCTCCGGGGCCCATTCGGCGTCCTCCATCGCCTGGACCAGCGCGCGGGCCCGCTCCTCGGCCTCGTCGGCGCCGGTGCGGGTGGCGGCCGACTCGTCGAGGCCGAGCGCCTCGCGCAGGCCGGGGAGTGCGGACGTACCGCCCCAGATCTGGCGGGCACGGAGGATGGCCAGCACCAGGTTGACGCGCGCCGGCCCGGCCGGGGCGGTGCCCAGAACATGCAGTCCGTCGCGTATCTGGGCGTCCTTGACCTCACACAGCCAGCCGTCGACGTGCAGCAGGAAGTCGTCGAAGCCGTCGTCGTCCGGCCGGTCGTCCAGGCCCAGGTCGTGGTCGAGCCGGGCGGCCTGGATGAGGGTCCAGATCTGGGCGCGGATGGCGGGGAGCTTGGCCGGGTCCATCGCGGAGATGGCGGCGTACTCGTCGAGCAACTGCTCCAGCCGCGCGATGTCGCCGTAGGAGTCGGCGCGGGCCATCGGCGGGACGAGGTGGTCGACGAGGGTGGCGTGGACGCGGCGCTTGGCCTGGGTGCCCTCGCCCGGGTCGTTGACCAGGAAGGGGTAGATGAGCGGCAGATCGCCGAGCGCGGCGTCGGGGCCGCAGGCGGCGGACAGTCCGGCGTTCTTGCCCGGCAGCCACTCCAGGTTGCCGTGTTTGCCCAGATGGACCATGGCGTCGGCGCCGAATCCGCCGTCGGCTCGGGGCGTGGCCATCCAGCGGTAGGCGGCCAGGTAGTGGTGCGAGGGCGGCAGATCGGGGTCGTGGTAGATGGCGATGGGGTTCTCGCCGAAGCCGCGCGGGGGCTGGATGACCACCAGGAGGTTGCCGCGGCGCAGCGCGGCCAGCACGATCTCGCCCTCCGGGTCGCGGCTGGTGTCGACGAACATCTGGCCGGGCGGCGGGCCCCAGTGCTCCTCGACCGCGTCCCGGAGCGCCTGCGGGAGCGTGGCGTACCAGCGGCGGTAGTCGGCGGCCGGGACGCGGACGGGGTTGCGGGCGAGCTGCTCCTCGGTGAGCCACTCCTGGTCGTGGCCGCCGGCCTCGATGAGGGCGCGGATCAGGTCGTCGCCGTCGCCGGAGACCAGGCCCGGGAGCGCGTCCGGCCCGTCCTCGGGGCCGAGGTCGTAGCCATCGGCGCGCAGCCGGCGCAGCAGGGCGACGGCGCTCGCGGG
Source organism: Streptomyces sp. NEAU-YJ-81 (assembly GCF_017592595.1). NCBI lineage: Bacteria > Bacillati > Actinomycetota > Actinomycetes > Kitasatosporales > Streptomycetaceae > Streptomyces > Streptomyces sp. NEAU-YJ-81. The sequence continues at coordinate 22,190 of NZ_JAGFNO010000031.1, forward strand.
GGTGTCGAGGCCGACGGCGTTGCCGATCCGGGAGTGCTTGGTGGGGTAGGCGGAGAGGACGAGCGCCAGGCGCTTGTCGGCGGCGGGGATATGGCGGAGCCGGGCGTGTCGTACCGCGATTCCGGCGACACGCGCGGCGCGCTCGGCATCGGCGGCATAGACCGGCAGGCCGTCCTCGTCGACCTCCTTGAACGAGAACGGCACGGTGATGAGCCGTCCGTCGAACTCGGGGACGGCGACCTGGGTCGCGGCGTCCAGCGGGGAGAGCCCCTCGTCGTTCTCCTCCCACGCGGCGCGCGACGAGGTCAGGCACAGCGCCTGCAGCACGGGCACGTCGAGCGCGGCGAGCGCGCCCGCGTCCCACGCCTCGTCGTCGCCGCCCGCGGACGCCTCGGCGGGGCGGGTGCCGCCGGCCGCGAGGACGGTGGTGACGATGGCGTCGGCCGCGCCGAGGGCCTGGATCAGCTCGGGTTCGGGGGCCCGCAGCGAGGCGACGAACAGCGGCAGCGGGCGGCCACCGGCGTCCTCCACGGCCCGGCACAGGGCCTCCACGAAGGCGGTGTTGCCGCTCATGTGGTGGGCGCGGTAGTAGAGCACCGCGATGGTCGGGCCGGTGACGTCGCCGGGGCCGGCCACGCGGTCGGTGCGCTCCAGCGGACCCCAGGTGGGCGCGGGCGCGGGCGGTTCGAAGCCATGGCCGGTGAGCAGCACGGTGTCGGAGAGGAACCGGGCGAGCTGGTCGAGGTTGGCGGGCCCGCCGTGGGCGAGGTAGGCGTGGGCCTCGGCGGCGATGCCGACCGGGACCGTGGACGCCTCCATGAGCTGGGCGTCGGGCGCCTGTTCACCGGTGAGGACGACGACGGGGAGGTCGCCCGCGAGCAGCGTGTCGAGCCCCTCCTGCCAGGCGCGGATGCCGCCGAGGAGCCGTACGACGACGAGTTCGACGCCGTCGAGGAGGCCGGGGAGGTCGCCCGGAGCGAGGCGGGCCGGGTTGGCGAGGCGGTACGGCACCGGGCCCGCGGCGGCACGGGCGCTGAGCAGGTCGGTGTCGGACGTCGACAGCAGCAGAATCATGCGGCGGCATGCCTTCCTCGGGGTCCGCGCCCCGGGCGGGTTGAAGACGGCGGCAGTTCCTGGCTCGCGCGGCCGCTGCCGTTCGGCAGCCGCCGCGCTCACAGTGGCGGGACCGCGCCGGATTTCCACCGGCTTCCTACCGTGAGTGCCGTCTTGTGCGTTCGGCGGGCCGGGACCGACCCGCCGCTGAGCATAGTAAGCGTTGCTGACCTGCCACGGGACGGTGAGTTCCGGCCTGGCCGGGGCGGTGGGCCGGACCGGATCGTCGGTATGCTCGCCGCCATGTCCCTCCCCCCGACAACCACCCCATCCGGGGATGAAAGCCCCGTGCGCGGGCGCGATGACGCCTGTCCGGGCGCGCTGCGGCTGCACCCGGCGGACGACGGTTCACTCGCCCGGATCCGGGTGCCGGGCGGGCTACTGACGGCCCGTCAGGCACTGGCTCTGGGGCGAGTGGCGGAGGAGCTGGGCGACGGGCGGCTGGACATCACCTCACGGGGCAATCTGCAGGTGCGCGGCCTGAATGCGGGGTGCGGCGCGGAACTGGCGGCCCGGCTGCGGGCGGCCGGACTGCTGCCCTCGGACCGCCATGACCGGGTGCGCAACATCGTGGCGTCGCCGCTGTCCGGCCTGGACGGCGGGGGGCACGCGGATGTGGTGGCGTGGGTGCGGGAGCTGGACGCCGCGCTGTGCGACGGCACACCGGCGGGGGGCGGAGAATTGTCGGGCTTGTCGGGCAGGTTCCTGTTCGCGCTGGACGATGGGCGTGGCGATGTGGCCACCTTGGGCGCGGATGTGACATTGATCGCAACGCCGGACGGTGGAGCGGTACTCCGGGTCGGCGGTCCGCTGCCTCGTCCGGGTGTGTCCCCGCCGTCGACGGCGGGGACACACCCGGACGAGGCAGCGCGGCGGGGGTCTCGTACGGCCGGGTCGGCGGCGGGGAGCGGCCTCCGGGTGCGGAGCGAGGACGCGCCGCGAGCGGCGGCGCTGGCCGCCGGGGAGTTCCTGGCCAAGGCCCGTGAGAGCGGCACCCGGGCGTGGCGGGTACACGAACTCCCGGCGCGACACGCCATGACGACCGAGGGATTGGTCGCGCGACTCGCCGACGCGGGCGTCGAGGCCGTACCCGTGGAGCGTGAACCAGCGCCCCGCGCCCGCGCCACACCACCCGCCCCCGGACCGGTCCCCGGCCCGAACGGGCGTCACGCGCTGTCCGTCGTCCTCCCCCTGGGCAGGGTGAGCGCCGCGCAGTGGCGGCTGCTCGCCGGGCTCGCCTCCCGGAGCGGGGCCGATGAGCTGCGTATGACACCCTGGCGCGGCGTGGTGCTCCCCGGGTTCGCCCCGGACGACACGCGCGGTGCCTTGGCCGAACTGTCCGACGCGGGACTGGTGACCACGCCGGATTCAGCGTGGCTCGGGGTCGGCGCGTGCACGGGACGGCCGGGCTGTGCCAAGTCCCTGGCGGATGTGCGGGCCGACACGGCACGCATGGTCGCGGACCCGGCGCGGGGGGCTGCGGACCCGGCGCTACGGCCCTCGGGCACGGCGCGGGTGGCCGCGGACCCGGCGGGTGTGGCCGCGGACCCGGCAGGTGTGGTCGCGGGCGGTTCGGTGCCGTGGCCTGTGAGCGGCACGGCGTACGGCGGCGGCCCGGCCGGACCCGATCCGCTGCCGGTGTATGTCTCCGGCTGTGAACGGCGCTGCGGTCACCCCGGGGGCCGCTGGGTGGACGCGGTGGCGACCGGCGACACGGACTACCGCGTCACCGTACGGGGCGCGAGGGGAGACACGCCGGAGGCGGACAGCACGGACAGCGTGGATGTGACAGCAGAGCAGTTGGCCGGCGCCGTGGCGGCGGCCCGTGGAACGACATGATCGAGGACACCGTGTTCGACTACGAGAAGGATGGGGCGGCCATCTACCGCGCGTCCTTTGCCACCATCCGCGCCGAGGCCGACCTCGGCGGGCTCCCCGCCGACGTCAGCCAGGTGGCGGTGCGGATGATCCACGCCTGCGGCATGGTCGACCTGGTCAAGGACCTCGCGTACACCCCCGAGGTGGTCTCCCGCGCCCGCGCCGCGCTGCGGTCCGGCGCGCCGGTGCTCTGTGACGCGCGCATGGTCGCCAGCGGGGTCACCCGCAAGCGGCTGCCCGCCGACAACGAGGTCATCTGCACCCTCGCGGACCCCGCCGTACCGGAGTTGGCGCGGCGCATGGGCACCACTCGCAGCGCCGCCGCACTGGAGCTGTGGCGGGACCGGCTCGACGGGGCGGTGGTGGCGGTCGGCAACGCCCCCACGGCGCTGTTCCGGCTGCTGGAGATGATCGAAGAAGGCGGGGCGGGCGCGCCGCGCCCGGCCGCCGTGATCGGTGTGCCGGTGGGCTTCATCGGCGCCGCCGAGTCCAAGGAGGCGCTGGCCGGGCATCCGGCGGCGCTCGACCACCTGGTGGTGCACGGCCGGCGGGGCGGCAGCGCCATCGCCGCGGCCGCGATCAACGCGATAGCGAGCGAGGAAGAGTGAGCGAGCAGCAGACGGGCCGGCTCTACGGTGTGGGACTCGGCCCCGGCGACCCCTCCCTGATGACCGTACGCGCCGTGGAGGTCATCGCCGAGGCCGATGTCATCGCGTACCACAGCGCCCGGCACGGGCGCAGCATCGCCCGCTCCATAGCCGAGCGGCATCTGCGGCCCGACCACATCGAGGAGCGGCTGGTCTACCCGGTCACCACGGAGACCACCGACCATCCGGGCGGCTATCGCGGCGCGATGGACGAGTTCTACGCGGACGCCGCCGCCAGGCTCGCCGCGCATCTGGACGCGGGGCGCACGGTCGCGGTGCTCGCGGAGGGCGATCCGCTCTTCTACGGCTCGTACATGCACATGCACAAGCGGCTCGCCGACCGCTATCCCACCGAGGTCATCCCCGGTGTCACCTCGGTCAGCGCCGCGGCCGCCCGGCTCGGCGCGCCGCTGGTGGAGGGCGAGGAGGTGCTGACGGTCCTCCCCGGCACCCTGCCGGAGGAGGAGTTGACGGCCCGGCTGGCGACGACGGACGCGGCGGCCGTGATGAAGCTCGGCCGGACGTTCCCGACGGTGCGGCGCGCGCTGGAGCGGTCGGGGCGGCTCGCGGACGCGCGCTATGTGGAGCGCGCCACGATGGACGCGGAGCGGACCGCCCCGCTGGCCGAGGTCGACCCGGAGTCGGTGCCGTACTTCTCGATGGCGGTGCTGCCCAGCCGCGTGGACGCGCCGCGCGATGAGTCCGGCGCGGGCGAGGTCGTGGTCGTCGGCCTGGGTCCGGCCGGTCCGCTGTGGCTCACCCCCGAGGCGCGCGGCGAACTGGCCGCCGTCGATGACCTCGTCGGCTACAGCACCTATCTGGACCGGGTGCCCGTACGGCCGGGCCAGCGGCGCCACGCCTCCGACAACAAGGTCGAGTCCGTACGCGCCGAATTCGCCCTCGACCTCGCCCGGCGGGGCCGGCGTGTCGCCGTGGTCTCCTCCGGCGACCCCGGCGTGTTCGCCATGGCCACCGCCGTCCTGGAGGCCGCCTCCGAGGACCCCTACCGCGAGGTCCCGGTGCGGATCGTCCCCGGTATGACGGCAGCCCACGCCGCCGCCGCCCGGGCCGGTGCCCCGCTCGGCCACGACTACGCGGTGATCTCCCTCTCCGACCGGCTCAAGCCCTGGGAGGTCATCGCCGAGCGGCTGCGCGCCGCCGCCGCGGCCGACCTGGTGCTCGCCCTCTACAACCCCGGCTCCCGCAGCCGCGTCTGGCAGGTGGGCAAGGCCCGCGAACTCCTGCTGGAGCACCGCGCCCCCGACACGCCCGTGGTGCTGGGCCGCGACATCGGCGGCCCCGGTGAACGGGTGCGGATCGTCCGCCTGGCCGACCTCGACCCGGCCGATGTCGACATGCGCACGATCCTCCTGGTGGGCTCCTCCCAGACCCGCACGGTCCGCCGAGGCGACGGCACCGACGTCGTCTGGACGCCACGCCGGTACCCGGAAAGCTAGCCTCCGGGCTCAGGCCAGGGTCGTACGGAGCCAGGCGGCGGCTTCGGCGGGGGTCTCGGCCACCGGAACGCCCTGGGGGGCGGGTGGGCGTTGGATGACGACGACCGGGATGCCGGCGGCGCGGGCCGCGGCGAGTTTGGGGGCGGTGGCGTGGGCGCCGCTGTCCTTGGTGACCAGCACCTCGACGCGGTGGCGGCGCAGCAGCTCCGCCTCGCCGTCGAGGGTGAACGGGCCGCGGTCGAGGATCACCTCCATCCGGGGCGGGACCGGCGGCTCGGGGGCGTCGACCGAGCGGACCAGGAACCATGGCTCGGTGAGGTGGGCGAAGGCGGCCAGGCCCATCCGTCCCGTGGTGAGGAAGATCCGCTCCCCCAGGGCCGGGGCCAGCCGCGCCGCGTCGGCCAGTGAGCCGGCCGAATGCCAGCGGTCGCCCGGGCCGGGTACCCAGCCGGGGCGGCGCAGGGCGAGCAGGGGAACATGGACGTCGGCGGCCGCCCGGGCCGCGTGGGAACTGATCGTGTCGGCGAAAGGATGGGTGGCGTCGATGAGCGCGTCCACCTGGTGCTCGCGGAGCCAGCGGGCCATGCCCTCGGCGCCCCCGAACCCGCCGATCCGCACCTGCCCCACCGGCAGCCGCGGCGCGGCGACCCGGCCCGCGAGGGAGCTGGTGACGCGCAGGGCGGGATCGTCGGCGAGTTCCCCGGCGAGGCGGCGCGCCTCGGTGGTGCCGCCGAGGATGAGCACATGGCGCTGCGCCGGTGCGCTGTTCATCGGGTGCCTTTCGTCGTCCGTGCGCCCGTCATCGTATGCGCGGCGGCCGGCCCATGGCTGAGGCGGAGACGGAGGCCAAGGCGACCGGAGGACGGAGCGCGCAGCTGGAGCGGACGGGGCTGCGGCACGGCTGGACCACCGGGGCGTGTGCGACCGCCGCGACGACGGCCGCGTACACCGCGCTGCTGAACGGGGAGTTCCCCGACCCGGTGACCATCGAACTGCCCAAGGGGCAGCGGCCCGCGTTCGCGCTCGCGGCCGAGGAGCTGACGGCGGACCGGGCCATGGCCGCGGTCGTCAAGGACGCGGGCGACGACCCGGATGTGACCCACGGCGCGCTGGTCAGGGCCACGGTACGGGCCCTGCCGCCCGGCGGCGGAGTGGTCTTCCGGGCCGGTCCGGGCGTCGGCACGGTGACCCGGCCCGGGCTGCCGCTCCCGGTGGGCGAACCGGCCATCAACCCCGTGCCGCGCCAGATGATGCGCGACCACATCGCCGCGGTCGCGGCACGGCACGGCGGAACCGGTGACGTCGAGATCGAGATCTCGGTGGACCACGGCGCGGAGATCGCCCGCTCCACCTGGAATCCGCGGCTGGGCATCCTCGGCGGGCTGTCCATCCTCGGCACGACGGGCATCGTGGTGCCCTACTCCTGCTCGGCGTGGATCGACAGCATCCGGCGCGGGGTGGATGTCGCACGCGCGGCGGGGCGGCGCCACGTGGCGGGCTGTACGGGCTCGACGTCCGAGAAGGTGGCGGTGGCCGTGCACGGGCTGCCACAGGACGCGCTGCTGGACATGGGCGACTTCGCGGGGGCGGTGCTGAAGTATCTGCGCCGCCACCCGGTGGACCGGCTGACGGTCGCCGGAGGCTTCGCCAAGCTCTCCAAGCTGGCCGCCGGGCATCTGGATCTGCACTCCTCACGCTCCCAGGTGGACAAGGGGTTCCTCGCGGACCTGGCCCGCCGGGGCGGGGCGGACGACAAGCTGGCGGAGGCGGTTGCCACGGCCAACACCGGCCTGGAGACGGTGCAGTTGTGCTCCGCCCGCGGCGTACCACTCGGCGACCTGGTCGCCGCGGCGGCCCGCGACACGGCGCTCGGTGTGCTGCGCGGGGCGCCGGTGGCGGTGGACGTGATCTGCATCGACCGCGCAGGCACGATCGTGGGCCGCGCCGAGCCACGCGGCCCCCGAGAGCGCTGACCCCCGGCGCGATCGCCGCACCCCCGCGTCACGGCACGGCACCCGGCAGGGCGCGCGGCGGCACCCGCACCCGTGCCGCCCCCTCCGGGCCGACACGTCGGCGAGGCGACACACCGGCCCGTGGGATACGGCCACCCGCGGGGCGCGGCACACGGGACGGCGCACGGATCGTCACCGCGCCCGCCGCACGGACCCGCCACGCACTGAGTCAGCACCCCCGACACGCCGCGGACACCTCGCCTCGCAGGCCACGCGCGCCGGTGCCGCCGCCTTCGGCCGACGCGACGACACACCGGCACGGCGCGGTACGGCCGCCGTCCACCCGCGCGACGCGGCGAACCGGACGGGGTGCGGGCCTTCACCGCGCCCGTCGCGCGGACCCGCTGCCGCCGCAGCCGGGACCGACCCGCCGCCGCCCCGCTCGGCGCGGTCGCGGTGGCCCGGCGCCGGCATCCTCGACACGCCGCCGCCCCTCGCGGCCTCGGACCCCTCGCCCCGTGCCCCGCACGGACCGTACGACCCCCCGCACAGGGCACCGCACGGGCGCGCGTCGCACGCTGCCGGGGCACAGCCTCCCCGACCCCATCGAGACCACACCACCACGGCCGATCCCCCGGGCGCCGTCACGCGGCAGGCGGTAGCGGTCCCGGCCGGGCCGGGATCAGGTGCCGTGCGGGTGGCAGGACTCGTGGGGGCGTTCGCGGTCCGAGGAGTAGAGGTGGCTGTCGCGGAACTGTTCGGCGCCCAGGGTGCGGCCCACGATGATGACCGCCGTCCGTACCACGCCCGCCGCCTTCACCTGGGCCGCGATGTCGTCCAGCGTGCCGCGCAGCACCAGTTCGTCGGGGCGGCTGGCCATGGCGACCACGGCCGCCGGGCAGTCGGCGCCGTAGTGCGGGAGGAGTTCGCCGACGACGCGGTCCACGTAGCGGGCGGCGAGATGCAGTACGAGCAGGGCGCCGCTGCGGCCGAGGGTGGCGAGGTCCTCGCCTTCCGGCATGGGGGTGGCCTGCTGGGCGATGCGGGTGAGGATGACGGTCTGGCCGACGGTCGGGACCGTCAGCTCGCGCTTCAGCGCGGCCGCCGCGGCGGCGAAGGCGGGAACGCCCGGGACGACGTCGTACGGAATGCCGACGGCGTCGAGGCGGCGCATCTGCTCGGCGACGGCGCTGAAGACCGACGGATCGCCGGAGTGGAGGCGGGCCACGTCATGGCCCGCCTCGTGGGCGGCGACGAACTCGGCGGTGATCTGGTCGAGGTCGAGCCGGGCGGTGTCGACGAGGCGGGCGTCCGGCGGGCATTCGGCGAGCAGTTCACGCGGCACCAGGCTGCCCGCGTACAGACACACCTGGCAGCGGGCCAGGGTCCGGGCGCCGCGCACCGTGATCAGATCGGCGGCACCGGGGCCCGCGCCGATGAAGTACACCGTCATCGTGTCTCTCCTTGAGCGGCTTCGGCGGATCCCGCGGGATCGGCGGCATACCCGCCAGGGCCCCGGGAGTCGAGCGGTTTGGTGGCGGACCACTGGGTGACCGGCATCGCCTGCCGCCAGCCGGTGAAGGCGCCGACCGGGGTGGCGTGGGAGACGGCGAGGCGGACGAGGTCGCCGCCGTGGCGGCGGTACCGGTCGGCGAGCAGCGCCTCGGACTCCAGGGTCACGGTGTTGGCGACGATCCGGCCACCCGGCGGCAGGGCCGCCCAGCACGCCTCCAGCACTCCGGGGGCGGTCAGGCCGCCGCCGATGAACACCGCGTCGGGGATGGGCAGTGCGGCCAGGGCGTCCGGGGCGGCGCCGGTGACGACGGTCAGCCCGGGCACACCGAGCGCGTCGGCGTTGCGGTCGATGCGCTCGGCGCGCACCGGGTCGCGTTCGACCGAGACCGCCCGGCAGGTGCGGTGGGCGCGCATCCACTCCACGGCGATGGAGCCCGAGCCACCGCCCACGTCCCACAGCAGCTCCCCGGGGGCGGGGGCGAGCGCGGCGAGGGTGGCGGCCCGCACATGGCGCTTGGTGAGCTGTCCGTCGTGGTCGTACGCCGTGTCGGGCAGCCCCGGCGCGAGCGACAGCGGCCGGGCGCCGTCCGCCGGGGCGCAGTCGATGGCGATGACGTTGAGGGGGTCGCCGGGCGGATGGGGCCATTCTTCGGCCGTGCCCTCCACACAGCGCTCCCGCGCGCTCCCCAACTGCTCCAGCACCCGCATCCGGCTCGGTCCGAAACCGCGGTCCCCGAGCAACCCGGCCACCTCGGCGGGGGTTTCGGCGCCCGCACTGAGCACGAGCAGCCGCCGTCCGGCGTACAGCTCACGGTTCAGCGTGGCCAGGGGACGGCCGACGAGGCTGATCACCTCGGTCGCCTCCAGCGCCCAGCCGAGCCGCGCACAGGCCAGGGAGACGGACGACGGATGGGGCAGCACCCGCAGCCGCTCGGCGCCCAGCAGCTCGGCCAGGGTGCGGCCGATGCCGAAGAACATGGGGTCGCCGCTGGCCAGTACACAGACCCGCCGCCCGGTGTGCGCGGCGAACAGCCCGGGGACGGCGGGGCGCAGCGGGGACGGCCAGGGCACCCGCTCACCGTGGCACTCCGGCGGCAGCAGGCCCAGATGGCGATGTCCGCCGATGAGCACCTCGGCCGTGCGCAACGCCTCGCGGGCCGTGGAACCGAGCCCGTCCCAGCCGTCGGCGCCGATGCCGATGACGGTCACGGGGGGAGGCGGCGGGCTCACGATGGTCACCTCGCGGGTCGGGGAACGGTCCACGAAACTCTACTGACCTGCTACGACGCCCCGGCCCCCGGCTCCCGCTCCAGGCCCCGCTCCCCCGGCTGCTCCCGCTGCCCCGCCTGCTCCTGCTCGCGCTCCAGCTCCGCCAGCGCCAGCAGTTGCTCGACGGTCATGTCCTCGGGGATCGGCACCGGCGCCGGGGTGCGCAGCGGCGGCTGCCAGCCCTCCTCCGGGGCCCACCGCCGTATGATCCGGGCCGGCGCCCCGGCCACCACGGCGTGGTCGGGCACCTCGCCCCGTACGACCGCGCCCGCCGCGACCACCACATTGCGGCCCAGCCGCGCCCCCGGCAGGATCACCGCGCCCGCGCCCAGCCAGCTGCCGGGGCCGATGTGGACGGGCGCGGAGCGCGGCCACTGGCGGCCGATGGGCTGCTCCGGATCGTCGTAGGAGTGGTTGTCGCTGGTCACATAGACGTATGGGCCGCAGAAGACATCGTCACCGAACTCCACGGGCACCGACGCGATCACATGGCTGCCCCGGCCCAGCACCACGCCGTTGCCGATGCGCAGAACCGGATCGGGGCCGAGGTCCACACCGGGCATCATGCCGGCGGTGAGGGTCACCTGCTCGCCGATGACGCAGTGCTCACCGAGCTCGATCCACGGTTCGCCGAAGAGGGTGCCCTGGGGGAACGCCAGCCGGGTGCCGACGCCGATGCGGCCGAACCGGTACGGGCCGGGGCGCTCGGCCGTCACCGCGCCGGCCCGCTGTACGGCGCGCCATCCGCGGTGGACCAGACGGGAGGTGACGCGTCCGCACCAGCCCCGCCAGGATGAGAACAGGTTCTCGTTCTTCGGCATTCGCCCACCGTATCGGCCCATCGGGAGGCCGTCCGCGTCACCCCGGCGTCCCCTACGCGCTCCCGCGTCCCGGCGCCTCGCGCAGTACGCAGTCGCCGCACAACCCGCCGCCGGGCACGCGGTAGTAGAGACAGCAGGTGTGGCGCCGGTAGCCGAGCGGCGCGGTGCTCAGGGTGCCGGCCTCGCGCAGCGGCGGGTGGACGAGCTGGGCGCGCGCCAGCTCGGTGGCCCGGTCCGCCGCCTCGGCGCGGCCGTGTGCCCGGCACCAGTCGTGCAGCACGCGCAGCGAACCGGCCAGTGCCGAGGCGGCGTTGCCCCACAGCAGCCGCCCCGAGACCCGGTAGGCCCGTCCGATGGCGTGGTGCAGCGGCATCAGATGGACGAACGCCGCGGTGCCCACCTGACCGGCGAGTCCTCCCGGTTCGCCCATCACCGGCGGCACGCCGGGCCACCACAGGTCGTCGGGGGCGACCCGCCCGGGGTTCCACCACAGCCGGTCGGGCCGGAGGTGGGGCACCTGGTCGGAGAGGGCAGCCGGGCCGAGCGCGAGCGACCACACCCGGGCGGCGAGGCCCTGGAAGGCGAGGGAGGCCGCGACCCTCGGCTCATCGGTGCGCAGGCTCGCGGCGACCGCCTCGACCCGGGCGCTCAGCACCGGCCCGGCGGCGCCCTCGCCGGTCAGCCGGTACGCCTCACCGATCCGTACGTACCCCTCCTCGCGTGGCTCGCCGATGCCGGTGCGCAGGGCGAAGAACGGCCCGACCCGCGCCGCTTCCGGCAGCGGCGCCTCATCCACCGTCGGCCGGGGCCCGGAACGCCTCCAGCAGCCGGTCCGCCGCCAGCGTGGCCGTCAGGGTGCCCTCGCGGACCCGCTGCTCCAGCTCGGGCCCGAGCCGCCGCACCTCGGGGTGGGCGTGCAGCCGTGCGAGCAGTTGGTCGCGCACCATCGACCAGGTCCAGTCGACCTGCTGGTCGCGCCGCTTGGCATCCAGCGCGCCCGTGGCCTCCAGCACCCGGCGGTGCTGCTCCAGGCGCTCCCACACCACGTCGAGCCCGGTGGACTCGCGGGCGCTGCAGGTGAGCACCGGCGGGTTCCAGGGCGCGTCCGCGGGCTGCAGCAGCCTCAGCGCGCCCGCCAGCTCACGGGCCGCCGACTTGGCGTCCCGCGCGTGGGGGCCGTCGGCCTTGTTGATGGTGACCACGTCGGCCAGCTCCAGGACACCCTTCTTGATGCCCTGCAACTGATCGCCGGTGCGGGCCAGGGAGAGCAGCAGGAAGGAGTCGACCATATTGGCCACCGCGGTCTCGGACTGGCCCACGCCCACGGTCTCCACCAGCACCACGTCATAGCCCGCGGCCTCCATGACGACCATGGACTCGCGGGTGGCGCGGGCGACCCCGCCCAGCGTCCCGGCGCTGGGCGAGGGCCGTACGAAGGCGTCGGGGTCGACCGCCAGCCGCTCCATCCGGGTCTTGTCACCCAGGATGGAGCCGCCGGTGCGGGTCGACGAAGGGTCGACGGCGAGCACCGCGACCTTGTGGCCGGCCCCGGTGAGCATGGTGCCCAGGGCGTCGATGAAGGTGGACTTGCCCACCCCGGGCACCCCGCTGATGCCGATCCGCCGCGCCCCGCCGGTGTGCGGCAGCAGCTCGACCAGCAGCCGCTGGGCGAGGTCGTGGTGGTCGGGCCGGGTGGACTCGACGAGCGTGATCGCACGGGCGATATACGCGCGATGGCCGTCGAGCACGCCCTTGGCGTACTCCTCGATGTCGATCGTCCGTGGCATGGACTACAGCTCGTGGCCGAGGTCGGCGGCCAGCTTCCGCACCAGGTCATGGGCGGCGTCCGGGATGACCGTGCCCGGCAGGAAGACGGCGGCGGCGCCGGCGTCGTGCAGGGTCTGGACGTCGTGCGGCGGGATGACCCCGCCGACCACGATGGTGATGTCCTCGCGCCCCGCCTCGGCCAGTTGCTCGCGCAGCGCGGGCACCAGCGTGAGGTGGCCGGCCGCGAGCGACGACACGCCGACGATGTGCACATCGGCCTCCACCGCCTGCCGCGCGACCTCCTCCGGGGTCTGGAACAGCGGGCCGACGTCGACGTCGAAGCCCAGGTCGGCGAAGGCGGTGGCGATCACCTTCTGGCCGCGGTCATGACCGTCCTGGCCCATCTTGGCGACCAGGATGCGGGGGCGGCGGCCCTCGGCGCTCTCGAACTTCTCCACCAGCGCGCGGGTGCGGCTCACGCCGGAGGATGCTCCGGCCTCTTCTCGGTACACACCGGAGATCGTACGGATCTGCCCCGAGTGGCGCCCATAGACCGCCTCGAGCGCGTCGGAGATCTCGCCGACGGTCGCCATGGCGCGGGCGGCGTCCACGGCGAGCGCCAGCAGATTGCCCTCCAGACCCGCGCCCGGACCGGACCGGGCCGCGGCGGTCAGGGCGCGCAGCGCGTCCTGGCAGACGGCCTCGTCACGCTCGGCGCGCAGCCGCCGCAGCTTCTCGATCTGCTGGGTGCGCACCGCCGAGTTGTCGACCTTGAGGACCTCGAGCTGCTCATCGCTGTCGATGCGGTACTTGTTGACGCCGATCACCGGCTGGCGGCCGGAGTCGATCCGCGCCTGGGTGCGGGCGGCGGCCTCCTCGACACGCAGCTTGGGGATGCCCGCGTCGATGGCCTTGGCCATGCCGCCGGCCGCCTCGACCTCCTCGATGTGCTGCCAGGCCCGCCGCGCCAGGTCGTACGTCAGCTTCTCGACGTACGCGCTGCCGCCCCACGGGTCGATGACCCGGGTGGTGCCCGACTCCTGCTGCAGCAGGATCTGGGTGTTGCGGGCGATCCGGGCGGAGAAGTCGGTGGGCAGCGCGAGCGCCTCGTCCAGCGCGTTGGTGTGCAGCGACTGGGTGTGGCCCTGGGTGGCGGCCATGGCCTCCACACAGGTGCGCGCCACATTGTTGTAGACGTCCTGGGCGGTCAGCGACCAGCCGGAGGTCTGCGAATGGGTGCGCAGCGACAGCGACTTGGGGTTCTTCGGGTCGAACTGCTTGACCAGCTTGGCCCACAGCAGCCGCGCCGCCCGCAGCTTGGCGACCTCCATGAAGAAGTTCATGCCGATCGCCCAGAAGAACGACAGCCGGGGCGCGAAGGCGTCCACGTCCATCCCGGCGTCCCGGCCGGCCCGCAGATACTCCACACCGTCGGCCAGGGTGTACGCCAGCTCCAGATCGGCCGTGGCTCCGGCCTCCTGGATGTGGTAGCCGGAGATGGAGATGGAGTTGTAGCGCGGCATCCGCTGCGAGGTGAAGGAGAAGATGTCGGAGATGATCCGCATCGACGGCTGCGGCGGATAGATGTAGGTGTTGCGGACCATGAACTCCTTGAGGATGTCGTTCTGAATGGTCCCGGCCAGCTTCTCGGGCGGTACGCCCTGTTCCTCGGCGGCCACGATGTAGAGCGCGAGCACGGGCAGCACCGCGCCGTTCATCGTCATCGACACGCTCATCCGGTCCAGCGGGATGCCGTCGAAGAGCTGCCGCATGTCGTAGATGGAGTCGATGGCCACGCCCGCCATGCCGACGTCACCGGTGACCCGGGGATGGTCGCTGTCGTAGCCCCGGTGGGTGGGCAGGTCGAAGGCGACCGACAGGCCCTTCTGGCCGGCCGCGAGGTTGCGGCGGTAGAAGGCGTTGGACTCCTCGGCGGTGGAGAAGCCCGCGTACTGCCGGATGGTCCAGGGCTGGTTGACGTACATCGTCGGGTACGGGCCGCGCAGATAGGGCGCGGCGCCGGGGTAGGTGCCCAGGAAGTCGACGCCCTGGAGGTCCTCGGCGGTGTAGAGCGGTTTGACCCCGATGCCCTCGGGGGTGTCCCACACCAGGTCCTCCACGCCCTTGCCCACGCTGTTCTGCAGCGCGGCGGCCCAGTCGCCGGAGCTGGGCACCGGGCCTTCGGCCGGTCCGTCCAGATCGACCGCCGAGAAGTCCGGGATCTTCCCCGGCTCCACCGGAGCGCCGGCCATCACGCCACCCCCATGGTGTTCAGAGCCGAGGAGAGTACCTCGACCGCGTCGCAGCCCGCGAAGACGTATCCGTCCACTCCGGCCCGTTCGTACTCATCCTGTTGTGCGCCCGGCCGTCCGGCCAGGTAGACCCGGGTCGCCCCGGCCGTCTTGAGCCGCTCGGCCACGGCCGCCGCCTCCTGCGCGTACAGCTTGTCGCTGGAGCACAGGCAGGCCACGCGGGCGCCACTGGCGGCGAACGCCTCGGCGACCGTCTCCGCGGTCACCGTGGCGGGTTCGTGGACCGCCTCGATCCCGCCCGCCTGGAAGAGGTTGGCGGCGAAGGAGGCGCGGGCGGTGTGCGCGGCGGCGGGGCCCAGCGCGGCCAGGAAGATCCTGGGTCGGCTGCCCTCGGCCGCCAGCTGGGCGTCGGCGCGGGTGCGCAGCGCCTCGTACGCCTCGTCGCGGCGCACCCTCGGCAGTCCGCCGCTGGGCGGCTCCGGGACGGGCTCGCGCTCGACGGGCCGCTCGGCGAGGTTCGGGAACTCGCTGACGCCGGTGATCGGCTCCTTGCGGCGGGCGAGGTCGCGGCCGCGGCGCGCCCAGGTTTCGGCGAGCCGGTCGCGGACCAGCCCGGAGGCGAGGGCCGCGGCCATCCCCCCGGCGCGCTCGATCTCCTGGAACCAGGCCCAGGCGGCGCGGGCGACGTCGTCGGTGAGCTTCTCGACGTACCAGGAGCCGCCGGCCGGGTCGATCACCCGGGCCAGCTGCGACTCCTCCAGCAGGATCGTGGAGGTGTTGCGGGCGATCCGGCGGGCGAAGTCGTCGGGGAGGCCGATCGCGCTGTCGAAGGGCAGCACGGTGACCGCGTCCGCGCCGCCGACGCCCGCCGCGAGGGTGGCGACGGTGGTGCGCAGCATGTTCACCCAGGGGTCGCGCCGGGTCATCATCACCGGGGAGGTCACCGCG
This sequence comes from Streptomyces sp. NEAU-YJ-81, assembly GCF_017592595.1. Taxonomy (NCBI): domain Bacteria; kingdom Bacillati; phylum Actinomycetota; class Actinomycetes; order Kitasatosporales; family Streptomycetaceae; genus Streptomyces; species Streptomyces sp. NEAU-YJ-81. The sequence continues at coordinate 37,809 of NZ_JAGFNO010000031.1, forward strand.
TGCTGACGCTGGGCGCGCGCCTGAGAGGGCGCGCCGCACGCCTGCGCCACACGCGCCCACAGGCGGCGGGCGGCCCGGAGCTTGGCGATGGTGAGGAACTGGTCGGCGGTGGCCGCGTAGCGGAACTCAAGCTGGGCGCAGGCGGCTTCGACGCTCAGACCGGCCTCGGTGAGGGTGCGCAGATACGCCACCGCGGCGGCGAGGGAGCAGCCGAGCTCCTGGGCCGCCCCGGCGCCCGCCTCGTGGTACGGCAGGGCGTCCACGGCGAAGGCCATCACCCCGGGGTGGTCGCGGTGGCAGATCCCCGCGAGGTCGGCCGCGGCGGCCAGCTGCCCGGCCAGGCCGTCGTCGCGTCCGGTACGGGCCGCGAGCCCCAGCGGGTCCGCGCCGAGGTTGCCGAGCGCGGCGCCCGGCGGCACCTCGCGGCCGGCGTAGAGCCGCAGCAGGGCGCGGGCGGCGTCCTCGAAGTCGGCGCCCGCGTCGAGGGCGACGGGGGCGAGGTCGAGGTAGACCCCCTTGAGGGCCTCGGGCAGCCCGTCCACGGGCACCCCGGCCGCGCCGGCCGCGAGCCAGACCGAGCCGGCGCCGTTCTCCAGGTCGGCGAGGATCGCCTGGTTGGTGCGCGCCGGATCGGGGTGGGCGTGGCGCTGGCGTACGTCCCAGCCGGATACGGCGGAGCCCTCGGCCCGGCCGCCGCGCACGAAGGGCGCGAAGCCGGGGAATCCGGCGTCCTGGGGCGCGTCTTCGGCGGTGTAGAGGGGGTGGACGGTGATGCCGTCCTCGAGCGCGGTAGCGAGGGCCTCTTCGGCCTCGGCGCCCACGGCGTCCGATGTGCCGGTTTTGCGCAGCACGCCTTCGACGAGGTGGCGCCATTGGTCTCGCGTCACTTCAGGGAAATCGTCGGCTAGGGGAAGCCCGTCGGGCAGGACCGTCATAGGAGGAGGCTAATGGGGTCCGCTAAAGCCGAAGCAGTGGTTAAGCCTGTGAGCTTACTCTCTAGTGATCTCAGGGGTGAGCTCTAGGGATTTCAGTAGTGGCGACCGCCCACGGCCGGGGTGGGTGAGGCGTATGGGCCCGGCGCGGGGTGCGGAACGGGCGCCCATGGTCGACGACGGCCCCGGATACAGACCGGCTGCTTGGACATGAGACCGCTGCGGACACACAGAGGCCCGCCCGGTGCGACGGGGGATGCACACCGGGCGGGCTCGAAGACCTTTTTACCGCATCGGCGGGGGGTTATGCATCAAAAGCGTGTTCGCTTCCCCGTTTCACCATGCGACGGGCAGCGAGATCAGGCCACGCGCGCGGATCGACGGCCGCCATCGGAGCTCCTCCCTCGGGACGTCCAGCCGCAGCCCCGGAAAACGCCGAACCAGCGCGGCCAGAGCGATTTCCATCTCCATCCGGGCCAGGGGCGCGCCGAGGCAGTAGTGGATGCCATGGCCGAGCGCAAGGTGACCGGACCGGCCAAGATGTGGATTGAAGTCGTCCGGATCCTTGAACTGGGCCGGGTCGCGGTGTGCCGAGGCCAGCGAGAGCAGCACGGTCTCCCCGGCGGGGATGGTCACACCGCCGATCTCGATCTCCTCGAGCGGGAAGCGGCGGATCCCCAGGGACGCCGGGCCCTCGTACCGCGCCAGTTCGTCGAAGGCGGCCGCGAGACCGCCCGGATCCGCGCGCAGCTCCTGGAGGACCGTGGGGTGGTCGAGCAGGGTGAGCACCGAGTTGGCGATGAGGTGGACGGTGTTCTCGTAGCCCGCGAGGAAGATGAGGAAGGCGAGCGAGGTCAGTTCGTCCTCGGTGAGCCTGCCGTCGCCGTCCCCGGGCTCGTCGTCGCGGACCCGGATCAGATCCGAGAGCAGATCGTCCCCGGGCTCCGCGCGCTTCTTCTCGATCAGCCCGGTGTAGAAGCGGAGCATGCTGCCGACCGCTTCCTTCGCCGCCCGCGGCCGCGCCGGATCGGGGGTGATCAGGGCGTCGCTCCAGGCCCGGAAGTCGCGCTGGTCGCGCTGCGGGACGCCGAGCAGATCGCAGATGACGATGATGGGCAGCTGTCCGGCGTAGGCGGCCAGCAGGTCCGCGCGGCCCTCGGACTCGATGGCGTCGAGCAGCTCGTCGGCGATCCGCCGGACCGGTTCGCGCATCCGCTCCACACGGCCGGGGGTGAACGCCTTGACCACCAGCCGGCGCACCCGGGTGTGGTCCGGCGGGTCCATGTTGAGCAGATTGGCGTCGAGGGCGGGCGGCAGGGAGAAGCCGCTGTAGTTACCCGGGGCGGCGTGGCGCTTGTCCAGGGCCAGACGCGGATCGGCGAGCAGCCGCCGCACATCCTCGTAACGGGTCACCAGCCAGGCGGGTCGTCCGTCGGTGCCGGCGATCCGATGGACCGGGCCCGCCTCGCGGAGCGTGGCCAGGGCCGGGTAGAGGTCCTCGATCATCGGGGCGGTGTCAACGAGCTCCGGGCCGTCCGTTCCGGCGGCGTGCGCGGTGTTCTGCATGGATCCCGACTCTAGGCGGTGGCGTCCTCCGGGCCTGAACGGGTGGGGCGTTTCCGCCCGTCCGGGCGATGCGCACAGGTGCGCGTGGTGGTGGCCGGGAGGCGGCGCCGGGGCTGAATCCCCCCGGCGCCGCCTGTGCCACGGGCGGCCCCGACCCCCGTCCAGGGCCACCTCGTCTGTGATCCCCCGCTCACCGCCGCTGGGCGGCGGTCTCCTCCCTCAGTTCCGCGAGCACCTCGTCCACGAGCGGCAGGTGATAGACGTCGGCGACGCGGGCCAGATGCTCGTGCTCCTCCACCAGTTCGGCCCCTGTCGTCATCACCACGCTGTCCGCCGCGGACTCCGGCACATGTCCCGCTGCTTGATTCAGCAAACCGCGTCTGAGCGCCGCTGCTTCCGCTACGGCAGCAAGTTGCCAATCGTCGAGTCCCGCCGCGCCGGCCTTGACATGCGCGATCTCCAGGACGGTGGCCTCCACATGGCGCCGTACGCCGCGCTGTACGTCGCGGATCTCCGCCATCTGACGGTTGGCCCGCCACTCGAGGTCCGCGAACGGCCACCAGCCCGTCCAGCGGGAGTGGCCCATGGACACCTCGGGGGCCTGTGTGGTGACCTCCCGCCACAGCGGCCGCAGCCGCCGGAAGCGGCGCCACGCGGAGGCCCGCGGCCCAACGGCGGGGATGGCGAAGCCGGCCAGCACCAGGAGCGCCGCGACCGACGCGGTCAGCGGGGCGACCCCGTTGGAGAGCCAGTACAGCTCACGGCCCGCCCAGGAGAAGACGAAACCGATCAGCTTGCAGGCGCAGTACGCCAGTCCCAGCCAGCATCCGGCGGCCAGCACCCGCAGCCCCCGGGCCAGCCATGAGCCGCGCAGGCTGGCGGCATAGCGCGGGCAGAGGATGCCGAGCCCCGCCAGACCGGCTCCGAAAATGGCCAGATACAGCACCAGGAAGAGGACCACCCCGGGGGCGTCGGCATAGGCGGTGCTGAAGTCGCGGGGGTGCTCGACCGCGTCCGGGCGGCCGACCGCGAAGCCGACGATGGCCACGGTCCATGCCACGGCCACGGCGGCGACCACCACGACCGGCCGCACCGCCGATCCCGTCCAGCGCAGCAGCAGCACCAGGGCGCCGGTGGCGAACAGCACGACGGAGGAGTAGAGGAAGACCATGGCGAGATTGGCGACACCCACCAGGCCGTCGAACCAGCGGTAGACGCTGGGCGCGGAGAGCAGGAACACATTCGCCACGGCCGCGGTCATCACACAGGCCAGGCCGAGATCGGCGTTGGCGCGGTCCCGGAACCAGGCCCGGGCCTTGTAGCCGGCCATCGTCCAGGCGGCGGCGCCGAAGCAGAGATACACGAGGTCAAACACCGGTGTCACCGCCCGGTTCACCGCGTACGCCACCGTCGGCGCCGCCGGTGCGGTCGGCCCCGTGGACGTGGTCGGCACTGTCGGTGCGGTCGGCACTGTCGGCGCGGTCGGTGCGCACGTGGCGCAGCGCCGGGCCGAGAGCCGCGGCGAGTTCGGCCGCCCGGCCCTGAAGCGGCAGCCCGTGGTCCGGCGAGGTCGGCACCACATGCTCCATCAGCAGCGTGCCCAGCACCTCGGTCTCGCGCTCGGTGAGGTTGTCGTAGCAGTGGTGGCGGGCGAAGTCCGGGGTCATCCCCAGCCGGCGCATCGCGGTGGTCACATCGACGGACGGCGTCCACATCCGCAGTGCTTCCTCGGTGACCGCCGGGTCCTGCTCGTGTCCGAGCAGGAGATGGCCGATTTCATGCAGCACGATATGGATCTGGTGCCAGGGGGACGTCCGGACCTCGTAGAAGATCCAGTAGTCCTCGTCGGTGGAGGCGGTCATGCCCGAGACCACACCGCCCAGGCTCATCGGCACCAGGTGGACGGGGCGTCCGACGCGGCGGGCGACGATGTCGCACAGACCGGGCAGGTCGGTCGAGGCGGGCAGCCCGAGCTCCTTGATGAGCTGCTTGCACTGCCGCCGTATCCGGCCCACTCGCATGCCTGCACCACCCTCGTATCCGGTCCGCCGCCAGGAGGAGAACAGTTCCGGGTCATCGACGGCCATTCGTCGCCTCGCCGTCCGGACCGCCCGAACCGTCCGCTCCGGCGGCCCCGTTCGGACCGGGAGGTTCGGGCGGAAGGTTCATCTGCTGCCGGAACTGGGAGATGATCGTGGTGAGACTGTCCTGGACCTCCGGCGGGAGGCCCACGGAGCGCAGCGCGATGCTGCGGACCCGCTTGTCGCGCATCGCGACGAGGAACCGCACCTCCTCCTCGACCCGCTCGGCCTGCGAAGGCGACAGGTCGCCCAGCAGATAACCGACGGGCACGGCGAAGAACTTGGCGAGCGCCCGCAGCACGTCCGGGCTGGGATTGGTGCGCTTGCCGTTGCGCAGCATCGACAGATACTGCTCGGTCACGCTCACCCCGCCGTACTCCTCGCCACCGCTGATCTCCTCGGCGACGTAGGCGTTGGTGTACGGCGCGCCCGGCGGGTGCATGGTGGTGAACAGGTAGTTGAGCCGGTCCGCCAGCGGGCTGTCGGCGGCGTCCGGTGACCTGTCGGCACCCGCTGCCATCTGCGCCCCCTCACGGCTGCTCCGGGCTCGAACACCCTCACGGTTGGTTAAGGCGGACGATGCCGCGCGACGCATCCTGCCATGTCCATCGCACAGCACACCAGTCCGGTGCCGAATCGTGGGGGCGGCCGACTTAACTACCAGTTGGTAGCTGGGCCAAGAGGGTGATCGATCAGGCGAGGGAGGAGGTCGGCCGACGGCCGCGATGTCCGCTTGCTGCCAGCGGCCGCGGCCGAGGGGCCGGTGTCCTCCCTCGCTCTCAGCGCATGCGCCGGGCGCTCAGTCCACGCTTTGGAGAATGTGCGGTTCGGCGAGGTCGTCCTCGTAACCGGCGAGTCGGATCGGCGCGGAACGCGCCCATACTTCCAGACTGCCCACCTCCACGGCCTGCACGAACCGCCCGCTGTTATCGGCGCGCGCGTCGTCGCTCTGTGTTTGTTCGGGGGTCACCGCACACTCCCTCGTGTCGGCTGAACCGGATCTGTCGTCAGATTAACCAGCGTCTGAACGGTCCGCGCGTCGATTCTCAGGGACTGGACAACGAGCCGTCGCCGGGACCCCCTTCCGCGCCCGGTGGCCGCGCGGAGCCGTCCATGGTGAGCTGGTACGTACGGGTCCCACCGAACTCGTCTCACCTGCTGGACAGCGCGGCATCCCAGGCGACATGGCCGTCCGGGCGCACCAGCACCGTGCTCCGGCCCGCCCAGCCGTCATGGGCGGTGGTGGGGCGCGCGGTCACGGCCCGTATCCGGTCCGGACGCCCGTCGATCGCCTCGGCGGCGGCGCGGGCGTCGGCGGCACCCGGGCCGTCGGCCGCCGCATGCCCCGCATCGCCGCCCGGGCCGAGGTGGAGCAGTACGAAGCGCCCGTCGGCCAGCAGCGGGTACAGGCTGGGCTCGGGCGCCCCGTCCAGCCCGAGGTCGGGGGCGCGGCTGCCGGCCAGCGAGTGGCCGCCCCCGGCCCCTCCCGGCTCCCCCGTCTCCCCGGCCCCTCCCGGCTCCCCCGTCTCCCCGGCCTCGCCCGACTTCCCCACCGCCGGGTGGTAGGCCACGTCGAGCGCGGAGAGCTCCCCGGCGAACTGCCGGTTCACCGCCGGGTGGGCGGCCAGGAGCCGCCCGAACACCGAGCGCAGGGCGCGCCCGTCGGCGGTGTGCGTGGCGCCGAGCACGGTCTGGGCCTGGGTGTTCTCCAGCAGCGCGGCCCCCACGGGGTGGCGCTCGGCGTGGTAGGTGTCCAGCAGCCCCTCGGGGACGCGGCCCTGGCACACCGCGGCCAGCTTCCACCCCAGGTTGAAGGCGTCCTGGAGCCCCACGTTCAGGCCCTGGCCCCCCATGGGCATATGCATATGCGCCGCGTCCCCGGCGAGCAGGATGCGGCCGTCGCGGTAGCGGGCGGCCTGCCGGGAGGCGTTGCCGAACCGGGACAGCCAGCGGGGCGCCCGCATCCCGAAGTCCGTGCCCGCGACCTGGCGCACATATCCGCGCAGCTCGTCGAAGGTGAGCGGCTGATCGGCGGGGACGGTGAGGGACTCCCCGGTGGAGCCCGCGATGCGGTGGTGTCCGTCGGCCAGCGGGACGACCAGGAAGCCCCCGTGCTCATTGTCGACCGAGGGGACCGAGGGCGGCGCGTCGAGCACCACATCGCCGAGGAAGCCGGTCGTGGTGGCCAGGGCGCCGGGGAAGTCGATACCGGCGGAGCTCCGTACGGTGCTTCCGGCCCCGTCGCAGCCCACCACCCATGCCGCGCGCAGGGTGTACGCCCCCTCGGGGCCCGCCACGTCCACCTCGGCGCCGTCCGCGTCCTGGCGCACCTCCAGCGCCCGGTGCTCCCAGCGGATCTCCCCGCCCAGCTCCCGCAGCCGCTCCTCCAGCAGCTGCTCGGTGCGCAGTTGCGGCAGGACCAGCGTGTACGGGAATCGGGTGTCCAGCACGGAGAAGTCCAGCCGGACCGGCAGCCCGCCGTAGTGCCCGGTGGGCATCGGAACGCCCTCGCGGACGAACGGCCCGGCGAGACCGCGCATCGCCAGCACCTCCAGGGTGCGCGGATGCAGGGTCAGCGCCTTGGAGTGCGGGCTGCGGGCGGCGGCGCGCTCGATCACGGTGACGCCCACACCCACCAGCCGCAGTTCGGCGGCGAGCAGCAGCCCCACGGGTCCGGCCCCCACCACGACGACGTCGTTCACCACACCATCTCCCTTGTCTCTCGATCTTGTCTCTCGGTCCGCTCCTTGATCCCTCTCTTGATCCAGGATCAATAAGCCGCCCCCAGTAGACTTGATCCCGGATCAAGAGGCAAGCGAAGGAGATCGGTGGCATGGGCCTGGACCGCACGGCCGTGGTGACGGCGGCGCTGGAACTGCTCGACGAGGCGGGGCTGGACAAGCTCACGATGCGCAAGGTGGCCGAGCGGCTGGGCGTGCAGCTCAACACCGTCTACTGGCACGCCTCCAGCAAGCCCCGGCTGCTGGAGCTGATGGCCGACACGATGCTCGAGGGATGCACCGACGCGCCGCTCCCGGACCCCTGGGACGACCGGGCGTGCACCCTGGCCCACCGCTATCGCGCCGCGCTGCTCTCCCGCCGCGACGGCGCACGGGTCGTGGCCGGGACGTATGTCGCAGAGGAGCACACCCTGCGCCTCGCGGAGGCCCTGACCGGCGCGTTCCTCAGGGGCGGCCACAGCCCCGCCGAAGCCGGCTGGCGGACCTGGTCGCTGGTCTACTTCACGCTCGGCCTGACCCAGGAGGAACAGGCCGCCCAGGGCCTCGGCGGAATGGAGCCGCTGCTGCGGGCGGCCACCGCCGAGCGCTTCCCCGCCCTCGCCGCGGTCGCCGAGCACTTCGGCGACTTCGAGCACCGCTTCCAGCACGGCGTCGGGCTGATCGTCAGGGGGCGGGAAGCGAGCGCGTAACCGGCTCACCCAGGGCCGGGAGGTCCGAGGTCTTACCGCGTCTGCCGCCGCACAGGCGCCATTTTCCCCACGACTGCTCGCCGTCCATCCGATGTTTATGACGCACAAGGGGTTCCGGTTCCGCCACGCGGGCTGCATCATGCCCGCGGGGGTTCAGATCGTGGAACCTCAGGCATGTACGTGACCGCCCGCTGCTGCCCCCGCAGAAGATCGCCCGCACCCGGTTCACATCCCCTGGAGCGTCATGTCATCCGCACCCACCCGAAGGACAGTCGTCGGCACCGCCGTGGCCGCCGGTGCCGCCGCCGGACTCGCCGGCCCGGCCACCGCGCACGCCGCCGAGCCGCAGGCCCCCGCCGCGGCCGTGGCCGCCCATCCCGCGGGGGACCCCTGGGCCACGGTCCTCGCCGACGCCGACATGGTGTGGCAGAAGATGCCGCAGACCTGGTACGAGGGCCCCTTCCTCGGAAACGCCCTGCTCGGCTCGGGCATCTACGCCGAACCGGGCGACGCGAACGCGGTGCGCTTCAATGTGCAGCACAGCGAGGTCCAGGACCACCGGCCGGAGTTCGGCTCCCTCTTCGGGCTCGCCCGGCTGCCCATCGGGTACTTCACCCTGGAGCCGGTCGGGGCCATCACCGCCATCGACTGGCGGCTGCGGCTGCGCGACGCCGAGCTGACCGGGACCATCACCACCGACAAGGGCACCCTCCGCCTGCGCGCCCTCGTCCACAACTCCCGTTCCCTGCTGGCCATCGAGGTGACCCCGAGCGCCGGAGAGGCCGCGTTCCGCTGGGTGTTCCACCCCGCCGAGGCCATCAGCCCGCGGGTCGCCTTCAAACCGGTCCCCGACGGCTACACCGGCAACCCCCCGGCCGTCGTCGAGGACCACCACGGCATCCAGGCCGCCGTGCAGCCGCTGCTCGCCGGCGGACAGCATGTGACGGCCTGGCGGGAGCGGACCCACGCGGGGCGGCGGACGCTGTACGTCACCGTGGCCCACTCCCACCCCCGGCGCACCGCGCGCGACCGTGCGCTCAAGGACATCCGGTTCGCCTCGGCGCTCTCCTACGACGTCCTCGCGCCCAGCCATCGCGCCTGGTGGCACGCGTACTACCGGAAGAGCTTCCTCTCCCTCCCCGACGCCCGGCTGCAGCGCTTCTACTGGATCCAGCTCTACAAGGTGGCCGCGGCCGCGCGCGCCGACGCCCCCGTGATGGCCACCTCGGGCCCCTGGCTGGAGTCCACCCCGTGGCCCGCGACCTGGTGGAACCTCAATGTGCAGCTCGAGTACTGGCTGATCCACGGCTCCAATCACCTCGAACTCGACGCGGTGACCCGGGCGCTCGGCGAATTCCGCGACAACCTCTCCAACCAGCTCGACACCCCGTACCGCAAGGACTCGGCGGGCATCCCCCGCACCACCGACATCCACCTGGTCAACGGCGGCGACGCGGCGAACGGCGGCTACGCGGTCGGCATTCCCGGCCAGGACCCGCCCACCCCCGAGGTCGGCAACCTCACCTGGGCGCTGCACAACGTCTGGCTGACCTACCGCCACACCATGGACGAGTCGGTGCTGCGCGAGGTGGTCTATCCGCTGCTGCGCAAGGCCATCGCCTACTACCTCCACTTCCTCACCCCCGGCAGCGACGGCAAGCTGCATCTGCCCGCCACCTTCTCGCCCGAGTACGGCGTCAACGCGCCCGACTGCAACTACGACCTGATGCTGCTGCGCTGGGGCTGCGCCACCCTGCTGGACTCGGCCCGGCAGCTCGGCGTCAAGGATCCCGCCGCGCCGCGCTGGCGGGAGGTGCTGGCCAAGCTCACGCCGTACCCCGTCGACGAGAACGGCTTCATGATCGGCGCGGGTGTTCCGTTCGCCAAGTCCCACCGCCACTACTCCCATATGCTCGCCGTCTATCCGCTCTACGAGGTCACCTGGGAGGACCCGGCGAAGCGCGAGCTGATCGAGACCTCCCTCAACCACTGGGTCGGCTTCGAGGGCGCGCTCCAGGGCTACACCTTCACCGGCGCCGCCTCGATGTCCGCGCAGATGGGGCGTGGTGAGGACGCGCTGAAGTACCTGGGCGAGCTGATGAGCCGCTTCATCCAGGCGAACACCATGTACAAGGAGTCGGGCCCGGTCATCGAGACTCCGCTGTCCGCCGCGCAGTCGCTGCACGACATGGTGTGCCAGAGCTGGGGCGGGTTGATCCGGATCTTCCCCGCGCTGCCCGCCGCCTGGCGTGAGCTGGTGGTCCACGACTTCCGCACCCAGGGCGCGTTCCTGCTGAGCGCCGCCCGCGAGGACGGCCGTACCCGCTGGGTGCGGCTGCGCAGCGAGGCGGGCGCGCCCTGTGTCGTACGGCACTCCCTCGACGGGCCGATCGAGGTGCGGGACGCGCGGGGGCGGCGGCTGCCGTACGAGACGGTGGGCGCGGGAACGATCCGGATCGCGCTCAGGAGGGGCCAGGAGGCGATCATCACCGCCCGCGGCGACCGCCCGGACCTGACGGTCCGCCCGGTCGAGGCAGGCGAGCCGGCGCCGCGCTGGGGGCTCCCCGCGTCCTGATCCCCCGGCAAGGATCTCCCAGCAGCGATCTCCCAGCCGGGCCCGGCCGCCCCGGATCGGCCCAGTCGGCCCGGATCGGCCCAGTCGGCCCGGATCGGTCCGATGACGCGGTCCGGTTCGACGGCACGGTCCCGTCGATGGAACGGTCCGGCTCGGCCCGGTCGCCGTCCAATGACGACTGCCGACCGCGGTTCCGGGATACCCATCACGCATGAGACGCATCAGTGACTTCGACCGCCGGCTGTTCGCGCGGGTCGCGGACAGCCGGCTCCGCGGCGCCCATCCGCTGCTGCCCCGGCTCAGCCGGGCCGCCGACCACGGCCGGCTGTGGTTCGGCACGGCCGGGGTGCTCGCCACGGTCGGCGGCCGTACCGCGCGGCGGGCCGCGCTGCGCGGGATCGGCTCGCTCGCCGCCGCCTCACTCGTGTCGAACGTCGTGGTCAAGTGGACAGTGGCACGCAAGCGTCCGGTCCCGGACGTGGTGCCCCTGGTCCGCCGACTGCGCCGGCAGCCCTGGACCAGCTCCTTCCCCTCCGGGCATTCGGCCTCCGCCGCCGCCTTCGCCACCGGGGTGGCCCTGGAGTCCTCGCGGTACGGCCTGATGGTCGCCCCGCTCGCCGCCGCCGTCGCCGCCTCCCGGGTGTACGTGGGCGTCCACTACCCCAGCGATGTGCTGGCCGGAATCGCCCTCGGCGCCGGAGCCGCCGCGCTGACCTGCCGCTACTGGCCGCCACGCCCCGAGGCCCCGGCGCAGGCCCGGCCGCGGATCTCGGCGCCCGCCCTGCCCAAGGGCGAAGGGCTGGTGGTCCTGGTCAACCAGCGGGCCGGGATGGCCACCCCCACCGGCGGGTTCACGGTCGCCGAGCAACTGCAGGTGCTGCTGCCCGCCGCGGAGATCCTGGAGTGCGGGCCCGACGACGACCTCATCGACCTGCTCCGGCAGGCCGCCCGGCGCGCCGCCGACCGGGCCGGGGCGCTGGGCATCTGCGGCGGGGACGGCAGCGTCAACGCCGCCGCCACGATCGCGGCCGAACGCGGGCTGCCGCTCGCCGTGTTTCCCGGCGGCACCCTCGACCACTTCGCGCTGGACCTCGGCGTACCGGCCTTCGAGGACACCGCCCACGCCGTGGCCGAGGGCGACGCCGTGGCCGTGGACCTCGGCCGCGCCACCCCCCTCGTGGGAGGCGGTGCGACCAGCCAGTTCGTCAACACCTTCAGCATCGGCTTCTACCCGGAACTGGTGCGGATCCGGGAGAGCATGGAGGGCCGGCTCGGCAAGTGGCCCGCGGCCGCCGTCGCGCTCACCCGGGTGCTGCGCACCGCGAGCCCCATGGAGGTCGAGGTCAACGGGCGACCGCGGCGGCTGTGGATGCTGTTCGCCGGCAACGGCATCTACTCCCCCGAGGGATTCGCGCCCACCTACCGTCAGCAGCTCGACGACGGGCTACTCGATGTGCGGGCGATCGACGGCGAGGAGCGGCTGGCCCGCACCCGGCTGCTGATCTCGGCGCTCACCGGCACGCTCGGGCGGTCCCGTGTCTACACGACACGGCGCATGCGCCAACTGCGGCTGTCGGGCCTCCACGCAGTGGACAGCCGGGCCTACGATGGAGAGGTCGCCGCCGACCCCGCGGAGGAGCTGCTGATCGACAAGTGGCCCGGGGCGCTCACCGTGTACCGCCCCGCCGAGCCGCAGAACGAGCTGCTCCAAAGGGCCCGTACGGCCGCCGCGAAGGCCCCCCATTGGTGGAGGTCTCTACTACGCAAGTAGTACTCGGAAATCTGTGCTCAAGGACGACGACGGGGGCGCCTCCCACCGTCAAGGATGAGGGCATGGACGACGACCGATCGGCCCAGGGGGCCGCGACGTGACCTCCCTTGCGCTGTCTGTGCTGCTGGCCCTGGTCTCGGCGGTCTGCTACGCCGCCGGAGCCATACTCCAGGAGCATGTCGCGGCCACGACGCCGCGCCTCGCCGCCGCTCCGCTGCGGCGCGGGAGTTGGTGGGCCGCCGTGACCCTCAACGGTACGGGCGCGGTCCTCCATGTGATCGCCCTGGCCTACGGCCCGCTGAGCGTGGTGCAACCCCTAGGGGCTCTGACGATCGTCTTCGCCCTGCCGATGGCGGCCATATTCGTCCGCCGCCGGGTCGGCGGATCCGGCTGGCGGGGCGCGCTGCTGGCGACCGCGGGGCTCGCCGGGCTGCTCTCCCTGACCGGCACCTCGCGGGCCCAGTCGCTGGCCGAGCAGGAGGGCGTCTGGCTGATCGTGATCACGGTCGCCACCATCGCCGTGCTGGCCGGGGCGGCTCGCCTGATGCGGTCGCCCGTCATCCGCAGTGTGCTGCTGGCGGCGGCCGCGGGCACGGCCTTCGGTGTCTCGTCGGTGGTCACCAAGAACGTGGCCGTGGAGTGGACCTGGGACGCGTGGCAGGACGCCCTGCCCGGCCTGGTCACGATCGGGCTGCTGGCCTCGGGCGGGGTGCTGCTCTCCCAGGCGTCGTACCGGGGCGCCGGGCTGGCCTCGCCGCTGGCGACGGCAACGGTGGTCAACCCCGTGGTCGCCACCGCCGTCGGCATCGCGGCGCTCGGCGAGAACTTCCGGCACGGCACGCCGGGCACCCTGCTCGCCCTGGTCGCGGCCCTCGTCGCGAGCACCGGCCTGGTGATGCTGACGGTGCACAACGCCGAGGCGGAGGCCGAGACCGAAGCAGCCGCGGGGGAGGACCCGGTCGCGGTCGCCGAAGCCCCGGCCGCCCCCGGACACGACGGGCACGACGCCACCGGTGGGGGCGGCGGGCCGGAGGATCCGGAGGGGCCCGGCGGATCCGGCCCGCACGCGGTGCCGGACGCCCCCGCCGGGCCCGCCGAGCCCGGTACCCCGCTCCTGCTCCCCCAGCCGATCCCCCGCCAGCCCACCAGCGAGGACGACCCCGGCCCGCGCCTGCCCGAATGCGGCGAGGCCGTACTGCAGCACCACGCCTAGGCGGCAACCTCGCCTACACGGCGCCGGGCCGTCCCGCGCCGAGCAGCTCCACCAGCCCCGAGAGGCCCTCATGGCCATGGCCGTCGGCGACCCGGCGGGCCATGAGGTCGCCGATCGGGGCGATCAGTTCGGGGCTGATGCCCTGGTCCCGTGCGGAGCCGGTGAAGTTGACGAACGCGGCCGACTGCATGGCGAGGTTGGAGACCACCCCGGTGGCGTGGTCACCGGAGTCGATCTGCCGCGCGTAGCCGTCCACGGCCCCGGACATGGCGGTCAGCCAGCGCCCCAGCAGCGGGGCGGCATCGGCCGCCGCCACACCGTCCGACCGCACGAGGGCGTAGGCGTGCAGCACGCCCGAGAACATTCCGTACATCGCGCTGAGCAGGGCGAGGTCGTACAGCGGGGCGCGGCCGGGGTCCTCGCCGAGATGGTGGCTCTCGCCGAAGAGGTCCAGCACGGCGCGGTGGGCCGCGAAGACGGCCGGTGAGCCGCTGTAGAGGAGGAAGGCGGCGGGCGTCCCGATCATCGGCGGGACGGCCATGATGCCGCCGTCGAGGTACTGGGCACCGTGTCCGGCCGCCCATGCGGCCAGGTCACGGGCCTGCCGCGGAGTGCCGTTGGTGAGGTTGACGACGGCCTTCCCGGACAGGGCGTCCCCGAGCGGGTCCAGCACCTGCCGTACGGAGTCGTAGTCCAGCAGGCAGACCACCACCAGGGGGCTCGCCGCGACGGCCTCACCGGCCGTGGCGGCGGTCAGCGCGCCCTCGGCGGCGAGCGCCTCGGCCTTGGCGGCCGTACGGTTCCACACCGTCATCCGGTGCCCGGCCGTCACCAGGGCGCGGGCCAGCGCCGTGCCCATGTCGCCAAGCCCCAGCACCGTCACGGGGGTTTCGCTCATCTCGGTTGCTCCAGTTGTTTCGATACCGCTTGGTCCGTAGGGGTCCGGCGCGCCGCTCACAGCCTCGTTCCCCGGCGGTAATGTGGGCAAGTACCCACTAAAGAGTGCGTACTTACCTTGAGGTCAGTGGGGGCGGGGCCATGCGGAATCAGCCTTATGTCTGCGGTCTGGACGCGGCCGTGGATGTGATCGACGGCAAGTGGAAAGTGCTGATCATCTGGGCGCTCAATCACCAGCGGTGCCGTTTCGGGGAATTGCGGCGGCTGGTTCCGGGCGTGACCGAAAAAGTACTGACGCAGCAGCTCAGGGAGTTGGAGGCGGACGGAATCGTCCACCGGGAGATATACGACGTGGTGCCGCCGAAGGTGGAGTATTCGCTGACCGGGCTGGGCGACGAGCTGAATACGGCACTGGGCCCGCTGGGCGCGTGGGGCAAGCGCCGGATGGCGGTGCTGGAGGAGGAGACGGGGCAGGGCTGACTTCCAGGGCTGCCGCACCGCCCGGAGCCGCGGCCCCGCCGGGGAATCGGCGTCAACCGGTGCTGTCGCGCGTATTTTCCAACCGGGCCTCCGCGGGGTAGGGGTGTGGAGATCACCCCGCTCACTTGGAGGCCCCCGTGACCGACAGCGCTCCCCGGAGCCAAACGCGCACACCCTGGCGAGCCGTGTTCGGCGGCTCGATCGGAAATCTCGTCGAATGGTACGACTGGTTCGTCTACGCCAGTTTCGCCACCTACTTCGCCGGAGCCTTCTTCCCCAAGGGCAACGACACCGCACAGCTCCTCAACACCGCCGGGATCTTCGCGGTCGGCTTCTTCATGCGTCCCGTCGGCGGCTGGCTGCTGGGCCGGTTCGCCGACCGGCGCGGCCGTAAGGCGGCGCTCACCCTGACGGTGACGCTGATGTCGGCCAGCGCGCTGCTCATCGCCATCGCCCCGACCTATGACCAGGTCGGTTACTTCGGCGCGGCCGTGCTGCTGGTGGCGCGGCTGCTGCAGGGTCTGTCGGTGGGCGGGGAGTACGCGGCCAGCGCCACCTATCTCACCGAGGCGTCCCAGCCCGGCAGTCGCGGCTTCGTCTCCAGCTTCCAGTACGTGTCGATGACGATGGGCCAGCTCATCGGTCTCGGTCTCCAGATCGTGCTGCAGCACACCATGTCCGATGACGCGCTGCACTCCTACGGCTGGCGCATTCCGTTCATCGTCGGCGCCGTGGGCGCGGCGGTGGTCTTCTGGCTGCGGCGCAATCTGCTGGAGACCGAGGTCTACACCGAGGAGGACGCCCACCAGGACGAACGAGGGACGATGGCCGAGCTGCTGCGCCACCGCAAGGAGGCGGCGCTCGTCATCGCGCTGACCATGGGCGGTACGGTCGCGTACTACACGTACACCACCTATCTCACCAAGTACCTGTCGAACACGGCCGGTCTGAGCAAGTCGGACGCGTCGCTGGTCAGCTTCTGCGCCCTGTTCCTGTTCATGCTGTTGCAGCCGCTGGCCGGATCGCTCTCGGACCGGATCGGGCGCCGTCCGCTGCTGATCACCTTCGGCTTCGGCTCGATGCTCGGCACCGTCCCCATCATGACGGCGCTGTCACACACCGACACCTTCACGGGAGCGCTGCTGCTCTCGCTCGCGGCGCTGGTCATCGTCACCGGCTACACCTCGATCAACGCGGTGGTGAAGGCCGAGCTGTTCCCCACCCATGTCCGGGCGCTCGGGGTGGCCCTGCCGTACGCGCTGGCGAACGCGCTGTTCGGCGGCACCGCCGAGTATGTGGCGCTGTGGTTCAAGAAGGGCGGTGCGGAGTCCGGGTACTACTGGTACGTCTCGGCGTGTGCGGCCGTCTCGCTCATCGTCTACCTCACCATGCGGGAGACCCGCGACGCCGCCCTCTCCCGGGACCGCGCGGACGGCCCGGCCGCCCCGGGGAAGCAGCGGACGACGGCGGTGTGACGGCGCCGAGGGGCCGGGCCCGGCGTCAGCGGCCGGCGGTCACGCTCAGCTGAGCCCAGACCACCCGTCCGCCGTTCACGCCCGGCCGGTCCCCCCATGCGTCGGCCAGGGCGCGGACCAGCGCGAGTCCGCGTCCGCACTCGTCCTCCAGACCGGCCTCCCTCGGCGTGGGGACGGCCGGTCCGCCGCCCTGGTCGGCGACCTCGATATAGAGCATGCGCCGCTCATGGGCGCGCAGCACACAGAGGATCTGCTCACTTCCGGTGTGCACCAGGGCGTTGGTGAACAGTTCGGACATCACCAGCTCGGCGGCGTCGCAGAGATCCTCTTCGAAGCCCCACTCCAGCACCCGTGAGCACACCCGGTGCCGGGCGACGGCGACCGAGGCGCCTCTGGCAGGCAGCTGGAACCTCTCCTGACGGAGGGCGGAGTCAACGCTCCCGGAGTTCGGGTGGTGGGCCATCGTCGAGCGTTGACGCAATGCCACGGCCATGTGCCTTCCGTCCGTCTATGTGGGGGCGTGAATGCCGTACGTGAATGCCGCAAGTGCGCGACACAGCAGCCACGTTGGACTGGTCACACCCGTCACTATCGTTGCTGCGAGCATCAGTTGGCAAGGCGCGATCTGCAAAATGCAGAATAGCCAGCGCACTCTGTTGCCCTCACCTCGCACGTGGCACACTGATCCTGACAAGACCGTCCCAGGAGGTACGACGTGGGTGAAGCGCGATCTGCCCCGACCGTCGGGCAGATGGTCCTCGGCATGAGGCTGCGGGACCTTCGCGAGAAAGCCGGCGTCAGCTACGACCAGGCTGCCAGGGCGCTGCACGTCAACCAGACCACGGTGCGCAGGATGGAGAAGGCCGAGGTCGGCCTGAAACTCCCCTACGTCGAGAAGCTGCTGCAGACCTATGGCGCCGAACAGGAAGAGATCGACTCCTTCCTCGCGCTCGCCGAGGAGGCCAACAGACCCGGCTGGTGGCACCGCTTCCGCGATGTGCTGCCGGACTGGTTCAGTCTCTATGTGAGCCTCGAGGGCGTGGCGAGCCGTATCCGCGCCTACGAGCCGCATTTCATCCCCGGACTGCTGCAGACCGAGGAGTACGCCCGCACGCTGCTCTCCATCGGCTTCCCGCACGGCTCCGCCCAGGAGCTCGACCGCCGGGTGGCGCTGCGGATGGAGCGCCAGGAGCTGCTCAGCCGCCCGGACGGACCGCATCTGTGGGTGGTGATGGACGAGACGGTGCTCCGTCTGTCCATCGGGGGTCCCCAGGTGATGCGCGCCCAGATCGACCACCTGATCGAGGCGACACAGAAGCCCAACATCACCCTTCAGGTGGTGCCGTTCTCCGCCGGCCCTCACCCGGGTATGGGCGGACCCTTCCAGCTCTTCCGGTTCAAGATCCCGGAACTGCCGGACATCGTCTACGCCGAGGGCCTGACCGGCGCCGGCTATCTCGACCAACGTTCCGATGTGGTCGCCTATTTGGAAGCCCTGGACCGCATGGGCACCCAGGCCACACCGGCGCGGCGCACGGAGAGTTTCCTCCGTGGGATTCGCAAGGAGCTCTGACTGTGGATCAGGTACATGTGTACAACGGCATGCCGGCCAAACATCTGGGGACCGAAGGCTGGGCCAAGCCGTGGAGCGGTCCCAACGGCGGTGCGTGCGTGGAGGCCATGAGGCTGCACGACGGGCGGATCGCCCTGCGCCAGTCGACCGATCCGGACGGCCCTGCCCTGATCTACACCCACCATGAAATCGAGAGGTTCATCCAGGGCGCCAAGGCCGGCGCCGCGGACTTCCTGCTCAATCGTCCAGACCCCAACCTGACCTCCTCGGCGGGTACCGCACCGGAACGGAGGGCCGCGTGACCGACTACGGGCTCGCCCCTGACCAGATCGACACCACCAAGCCGCACCCGGCTCGGATGTACGACTTCTACCTCAACGGCAAGGACCACTACGAGGTCGACGCGGAGGCCGCCGGGCGGGTGCTGGAGGTCTATCCGACCGTCCGGCTCAACGCCACCATCAACCGGGCCTTCATCCACCGCGCCACCCGCTGGCTGGCCCGGGAGGCAGGGATCCGGCAGTTCCTCGACATCGGCACCGGCATACCCACCGAGCCCAATCTCCACCAGGTCGCCCAGGGCGTCGCCCCGGAGGCCCGGGTGGTCTACACCGACTACGACCCCATCGTGCTGGCCTATGCCCAGGCGCTGCTCATCGGCACCCCCGAGGGCCGTACGTCCTATGTGCAGGCGGATGTGCGCGATCCCCAGCGGATCATGAGCGCCCCCGAGCTGCATGAGACGCTGGACCTGGACCAGCCGGTGGCGATCTCCGTGAACGCGCTCTTCCACTTCATCTCGGAGGAGGACAAGCCGTACGAGATCATCCGCGAGCTGATGGCGCCCCTGGCCCCGGGCAGCTATCTGATGCTGACCCACTCCACGCATGACTTCTCGGCGGAGACCTGGCGGAACGTCATCCAGGTCTACAAGGAGAGCGGCATCTCCTTCACCACCCGCTCCCAGAGCGAGGTCGGGGGCTTCTTCGACGGTCTGGAGCTGGTCGACCCGGGTGTGTCGGAGCCCCACCACTGGAACCCGGACCCCGGCGACCGCCCGGAGCACATCCGCAGCGCGGACATCAACATGTGGGCGGGAGTGGCCCGGAAGTCCTAACGGCAGCCGGGAAGCCCCAGCGGCACGATCGTCGCGGCCGGGCTTCACGGCCCGGTGTCACGGCGCCTCGGTGCCGTCGCCGACCGTGAAGCCCAGTATCGCGCCCCCGCCCGGGCGCGGCCGGGCGAAGACGGTGCCGCCGTGTGCGAGGGCGACCTCGCGCACGATGGCCAGGCCCAGCCCCGAACCGGGCAGGCTGCGTGCGCCGGGCGCGCGGTAGAAACGGTCGAAGACGCGCTCTCGGTCCTCCTCGGCGATGCCGGGGCCCCGGTCCAGGACCTCCACCCGGCGGCCGGTGATCACCACCTCGACGGGCTCGGTGCCGTCCTGGTCGAACTTGGCGGCGTTCTCCACCAGATTGGAGATCGCGCGCTGCAAGGCGGCCGGACGGCCCGTCAGCCGGGTGTCGCCCTCGGCCCGTACGGTGATCTCCCGGCCGGTCCGGCGCCGGGCGAGGGTCGCGGCGGTGGTGGCCACGTCCGCCATCGAGACCTCCGTAGGGGGTTCGTCGTCCCGCTGCCCGGCCGCCAGCTCCACCAGCTCATTGACGAGGTCGGTCAGCTCCCGGGTCTCCCCCGCCAGATCGGCCAGCAGATCCTCGCGCGCGGGCCCCGGCAGTTCCTCGAAGCGGCGCAGCAGCGAGATATTGGTGCGCAGCGAGGTGAGCGGGGTGCGCAGCTCGTGCCCGGCGTCCTCGACCAGCCGCCGCTGGTCGTCCTTGGAGCGCGCGAGCCGGCCGAGCATGCCGTCGAAGGCCCGCCCGAGGCGGCCCACCTCGTCGTCCCCCGCGACCGGCACCGCCACCTGCATCCGGCCGGTCGCGGCCACGCTCTCGGCGACCCGGGTCAGCCGCACCAGCCGCCGGGTGATCCGCCCGGCCAGCCACCAGCCGGCCAGTCCGGCGGCCAGGATGACGGCGACCACGAACAGCGCGGTGCGCTTCTGGAGTTCTCGCAGCAGATCCTCGGTGTCGCTGATCTGCTGGGCCACCTGGACCGCGCCGGTACCGTCGCCCACGGCCACCGTGGCCATGCGGTACTGCTCTCCGCCGATGTCGATCTCGCGCCGTACGACGGTGCCCGGCGTACGGGAGGCGGCGGTGATCCGGTCGTCGCCGGTCACCGGCAGCGGGGGCTTGCCCGCGTCGTAGACCGTGCCGTTGCCGTTGATCACCTGGACGTCCATCCGGCTGATCCGGCGCAGATCGTCCCGCAGGTCGTACGGGACGGGCACGGTGGACTCGGTGGGGTACTGCCGCAGGATCACCTTCTCGCCGCGGACCTCGCCGCGCAGATCGCGGATCACATCGTCGAACGCCGACTGCTGGTCGACCCGCACCAGCCCGGCCGCCGCGTCATAGCTGAGGCCGCCGACCAGGAGGGTGACCACGGAGGCCGCCGCCGCGAACGAGAGCGCGAAGGTGGTCCGCAGACTGGGCCGCCCACGGCGGAGCGGTGGAAACCGCACCATTACTCCTCCCGCAGGGTGTATCCGACTCCGCGCACCGTATGGATCAGCGGGGTGCGCCCCTCCGGATCGACCTTGCGGCGCAGATAGCCGATGTAGACGGCGAGGTTCTTCGATCCGGGGCCGAAGTCGTAGCCCCAGATGCGGGCGTAGATGGTGGTGTGGTCCAGGACGATGCCCGCGTTGCGCGCCAGCAGCTCCAGCAGGTCGAATTCGGTGCGGGTCAGCTCCAGCTCCGTACCGCCGCGCCAGACCCGGCGCGCCGAGGAGTCCAGGTGCAGATCCGCGACCTCCAGCACGCCGTCGATGGCGGCGTCCTCCGGCGCGGGCGGTTCGGCGGGGGCGGCCCGGCGCAGCAGTGCGCGCAGCCGGGCGAAGACCTCCTCGACCTCGAAGGGCTTGGCCACATAGTCGTCCGCCCCGGCGTCCAGCCCCTCGATCCGGTCGGCGGTCTCGACCCGCGCGGTGAGCATCAGGATGGGGGTGCGGTCCCCCTCGGCGCGCAGCACCCGGCACACCTGGAGCCCGTCCACGCCCGGCATCATCACATCCAGGACGACCACGTCCGGGCGCTCGCGGTGGACGGCCGCCAGCGCCTCTATCCCGTCGGGCACGGCGGTGACGCGGTACCCCTCCAGGGTCAGGGCGCGGTCCAGCGCCTGGCGGATGGCACGGTCGTCCTCGGCGAGCAGCACGGTGTTGGTCACACCCCGAGTCTGCCAAGGCCACCGGGGTGCCTGCCGCGGGCGGGGGTCCTGAGCGGGGCTTCTTACCCCGCTCTCACCTTCTTCACGCGACGGGCTTACCGGGCCCGGACAAGGTGTCCGTTACGTTCCGGGGGGAACTCGCCCCGGGGATGCAACCGGCCGGAGAAAATACCGCATGAAGATCGCATTCCTGCTGCACAACGCCTACGGGATCGGCGGAACGATCCGGACGACGATGAATCTCGCGACGGCGCTCGCCGACCGCCACGAGGTGGAGATCGTCTCGATGATGCGGCATCGCGAGACGCCGCGTTTCGCCCTCGACCCCCGGGTGCGGCTGGTCCCCCTGGTGGACTCGCGTCCGGAGAGCGCGGACGCGAAGGACCCGCTGTTCTTCGAGGCCAGCCGGGACTTTCCGGCCGCCGAGAAGCGGCACCACCAGTACAACCGCCTGATCGACACGCGGGCCGCGGAGTATCTCCGCGACTGCCCCGCCGATGTGATCATCGGCACTCGGCCGGGGGTGAACGTCTACATATCCCGCTTCGCCCCCCGTCGTGCGCTGCGCATCGCCCAGGAGCATCTGCGGTACGAAGCGCACAGCAAGAAGCTGCGGCGGGAGCTGGCCCCGCACTACCGGCTGCTGGACGCCATCGTCACCACGACGGAGGCGGACGCCGCGATCTACCGCAAGAAGATGCCGTTGCCGGGGGTACAGACCCTGGCGATACCCAACAGCGTCCCCGAACCGGCCGTCGCCCCCTCCGAGGGCACCACGCCGGTGATCGCGGCGGCCGGGCGACTGGTCCGCGGCAAGCGCTTCGACCTGCTGATCGACGCCTTCGCGGAGGTCACGGCGAAGTTCCCGGCCTGGCGGCTGCGGATCTACGGCGGCGGCGCGGAAAAGGAGCGGCTCGCGGAGCGCATCGAGCGGCTGGGCCTGTCCGGGAGCGCGGAGCTGATGGGGTCCTACTCCCCCATCGAGGAGGAGTTCGCGAAGGCGTCGCTGGTCGCGGTCGCCTCGGACGCCGAGTCGTTCGGGATGACGATCGTGGAGGCCATGCGCTGCGGGGTGCCGGTGGTGAGCACCGACTGCCCGCTCGGCCCCGCCGAGATCATCGAGGACGGGGTCACCGGACGGCTCGTCCCCACCGGGGACGCGCAGGCGCTGGCGAGCGCCCTGATGGACCTGATGGCCGACGCCCCGGCCCGGCAGGCGATGGCCGCGGCGGCCCTGGAGAGCTCCCGCGCCTACGACCCCGCGCCGCTCGCCCTGCGCTACGACCAGCTCTTCGAGGAGCTGCGCGCGAGCCGGTTCGCCCGCTTCTGGGAGCGCGGCCGGGCCGCCGCCCGTGCCCGCCTGCGGCGCCTGGCCCGCCGCTTCGGCATCTCCCCCGCCCGCCGCACCCCGGCGGCGGGCGGAAAGGCGAGCGCCTGACCCCACGGCGGACCGCGCCGGACGAGGCGCGGGCGCGCCCGTAAACGCTACGGCCGGGGTCGCGGAGCCGCCCCGCGAGGTGCCCTGGCTCGCCGTGGTGGCGGTGGCCCATGCCGTGGTCCAGCCTGGCCGCGCCCGCCGGGGGCGTCACCCTGCCGCGCGCCCCCGAC
The DNA here is from genome assembly GCF_017592595.1 of Streptomyces sp. NEAU-YJ-81. Taxonomy (NCBI): domain Bacteria; kingdom Bacillati; phylum Actinomycetota; class Actinomycetes; order Kitasatosporales; family Streptomycetaceae; genus Streptomyces; species Streptomyces sp. NEAU-YJ-81. Next base: position 60,701 of record NZ_JAGFNO010000031.1, read on the forward strand.
GCGGAGGCGCGTGCCAGGCGTCACGGGCCCGCGACGATCCGCCGGACAGGGCCTGGGCGGCGCCCCGGCGTTACCAGGACGTCGGGGCGTAGTCCTTCAGGAAGCAGCCGAAGAGGTCCTCGCCACTCTCGCCCCGGACGATCGGGTCGTAGACCCGGGCCGCGCCGTCCACCAGGTCGAGGGGGGCGTGGAAGCCCTCGGCCGCCAGCCGCATCTTTTCCGGGTGCGGGCGCTCGTCGGTGATCCATCCGGTGTCGACGCTCGTCATCAGGATGGCGTCGGCCTCGAACATCTCCCGTGCGCTGGTGCGGGTCAGCATGTTCAGCGCGGCCTTGGCCATGTTGGTGTGCGGATGGCCCGCGCCCTTGTAGCCCCGGCCGAACTTGCCCTCCATCGCGGAGACGTTGACCACGTACTTGCGCCGGGCGGGCGAGGCGGCCATCGCCGGGCGCAGCCGGCTCACCAGGATGAACGGCGCCGTCTCATTGCAGAGCTGGACCTCGAGCATCTCGACCGGGTCCACCTCGTTGACCCGCTGCACCCAGGTGTTGGTCGGGTCCAGGTCCGGGACCAGCCCGCCCGCGTCGATCGCGGTCCCGGCCTCGATCCGGGCCGGTGAGGCGGAGCCGCTGGTGAGGGCGAGGGCGGTGAGGTCCTGCGGGGTGAGGGCGCCGTCCTGTGGCGTGCGGGGCGCCGGAAGGGCCGCCTGGGCGCCGCTGCCGAAGGCGCCGAGGACCAGGGACTCGGGGAGTTCCCCGGCGGGGAGCGGCGCCGACTCGCCCGCTATCAGCTCCGCGTACGCCTGGGGTGTGCGGCGGACGGTCTGGGCGGCGTTGTTGATCAGTATGTCCAGCGGGCCCGCGGCGCTGACCTCGTCGGCCAGCGCGATGACCTGGGCGGGGTCGCGCAGATCGATGCCGACGACCTTGAGCCGGTGCAGCCACTCCCCGCTGTCCGGCATGGCCTTGAAGCGGCGGATGGCGTCGCCCGGGAAGCGGGTGGTGACGGTGGTGTGCGCGCCGTCGCGCAGCAGCCGCAGCGCGATGTACATGCCGATCTTCGCCCGGCCGCCGGTGAGCAGGGCACGGCGCCCGGTGAGGTCGGTGCGGGCGTCGCGGCGGGCCCGGTTCTCGGCGGCGCAGTCGCGGCACAGCTGGTGATAGAAGGCGTCGACCTCGACGAACCGGGTCTTGCAGACATAGCAGGAGCGGGCGCGCGCCAGGATGCCCGCGATCTCGGTGGAGACGGAGCTGCTGAGCGCGCGGCCCAGCGTCTCGTCGTCGATCCGGTCGGCGGCCCCGGTGGCGGTGGCCTCGGTCACGGCCTTGTCATGCGCGGTCTTCGCGGCCCGCCGCTCCTGGCGCCTGCGCTGCTTCACGCTGCGGTAGATGCCGGAGGTGGCCCGGCGGACCATGATCGCGTCGGGGTGGTCGACCGGCAGCCGGTCGAGTTCCTCGAGGACGCTCAGACAGGTCGCCAGCCGCTCCGGGTCGATGCCCGGCTCCTCGGCCGCCGCCTGTTCGGCCCGGCCTTCGTCTATCACCGTCATCGCCGCTGCCGCTTTCTGGTTCGCCTGTTCCCCTGGACAACGGCGAAACTTTACGGAAGCGGAGGCGTATGCGCCAAACCGCGCCCGTCCTCACCCTCCTCCGGGCTTGCGGTAGGCATAGCCGCCGGTCCGCGCCGGGGCCTGTGCTCCGGCCGGGTGCCCGGCGTCCGTCAGCGCGCGGATCACGCCGTGGTCCGGGGCCAGCGCACAGGCCGGGTCGGTACGGGCGGCGTCGCCGGTCAGGGCGTACGCCTGGCAGCGGCAGCCGCCGAAGTCCTCGGTGCGGCGGGAGCAGGTGCGGCACGGCTCCCGCATCCACTCCTCGCCCCGGTAGCGGTTGAAGGCGGTGGAGTGGTCCCAGATCCACTCCAGGGTGTGGTCGCGCACATTGGGCGGGTCCAGGTCCGGCAGGCTCGCGGCGGCGGGGCAGGGCAGCGCGGTGCCGTCGGGCGCGACGGTCAGCGAGACCGCGCCCCAGCCGCCCATGCAGGGCTTGGCGACGCCGTCGAAGTAGTCGGGCACGACCCACACCAGGTCGACGGTGCCGCCCAGCCCCTGCCGCCGGCGCTCGACCGTCTCCCGCGCCCGGGCGAGCTGGTCGCGGGTGGGCAGCAGGACGTCGCGGTTGCGCAGCGCCCAGCCGTAGAACTGGGTGTTGGCCAGCTCGATCCGGTCGGCGCCCCAGTCCAGGCCGCGCTGGATGATGGCGTCGAGCGCGTCGAGGTTGTCGCGGTGCAGGACGACATTGATCCCGAGCGGCAGACCGGCCTCGCGCACCAGGGCGGCGGCCCGCTCCTTGGCGGCGAACGAGCGGTACCCGGCGATCCGGTCGGAGGCGGCCGGGTCGGCGTGCTGCAGGGAGAGCTGGACACTGCGCAGCCCGGCGGCGATCAGGGCGGCCAGCCGGGGCTCGTCCAGGCCCACACCGCTGGTGACGAGCTGGGTGTAGATCCCGGCGGACTCGGCGGCGGTGACGATCTCGGCCAGATCGCGGCGCAACAGCGGTTCCCCGCCGGAGAGATGGGTGTGCACCACGCCGAACTCCCCGGCCTGGCGCATCACCTGCGTCCACTCGGCGGTGGACAGCTCACGCGAGCGGCGGACCAGCTCCAGCGGGTTGGAGCAGTAGGGGCAGTGCAGCGGGCAGCCGTGGGTGAGCTCGGCGAGCAGGGCCCAGGGGCGGGGCGCGGCGGTCATCGGACCCAGCCCTCCGTACGCATCCGGCCGAGGAAAGCGGGCACGTCCTCGGCCACGGGCGCGCCGGGGAAGCGGCTCGTGAGCTCCGCCACGATGGCGTCGAGGTCGCGGGCGCCGTCGCACAGCCGCAGGATCCGGGCGGCGCTGCCCCGCAGCACCACCACCCGCTCGGGCAGCACCAGCAGATCGGCGTCACGCACCCGGTCATGGCGCAGGCTCACGGCGGGGGCCAGCGCGGGCCGCCATCCGGCCGGGGCGGGCGGGACGGGCGGGGTATCCGGGGCGGGTGAGGTGTCCGGCGCGGGCGGGGCATCCGGGGCGGGCGGGGTGTCGGCGGCGGTCATGCCCCCTCCCCGGGGCCGTCCTTGGTGTCGGCGTGCTCGACCGCGTCCAGCAGCGACCACAGCACATCGCATTTGAAGGCGAGCGCCGCCACCGCGCGGTCCTCGTCCTCGGGGGTCCGCGCCCAGGTCAGGACCAGGTCGAGCGCCTCGGTGCTGTCCCGGCGCCCCTGGTCGACCCGGTTGCGGAAGTAGGCCAGGCCCTCGCGCTCGATCCAGGGGTAGTACCGCTCGAAGGCGTCGATACGGGTGAGCATGATGCCGGGCGCGGACAGCTCGGTGAGCGAGGCGGCGACGGCTTCCAGCGGGCCGCGCAACCGGCAGAAGTTGACGTAGCCGTCGACCGCGAGCCGTACCCCGGGCACCACCTCGGCGCCGGACAGCAGCCGGTCCCGGTCCAGGCCGGCGGCCTCGCCGAGCCGCAGCCATCGCTCGATGCCGCCCTCGCCGTCGGCGGCGCCGTCGTGGTCCTGGATGCGCCGCAGCCACATCCGGCGCAGCCGTGCGGTGTCGAGTTTGGCGGTGATCAGCGCGTCCTTGATGGGGATGTGGCGCTGGTAGTGGAAGCGGTTGAGGATCCAGCGGCGCAGTTCGGCGGGGGTGAGCTCGCCCGCGTGCATCCGTACGTTGAAGGGGTGTCGGTCGTGGTAGCGCTCCTGCGCGACCGCGCGCAACCGCTCCTCAAGACGTGTCCGTGGGGTGCTCACAGGTCGATCACCATCCCGTCGGCGGCCACCTCGACGCCCAGCTCGCGCAGCACCGTGTGCTGGGGCGCGGCCGGGTCGTTGAGGGGGTTGGTGTTGTTGAGGTGGGTGTACAGGGTGCGCGCTTCGAGTGCGGCGAGCCGCCGCGCCGTGCCGTCCGGTCCGTCGATCGGCAGATGCCCCATGGCGGTGGCGGTACGCGAGCCGAATCCGCTGGTGAGGGGCTCGTCGTCGGACCAGAACGTGCCGTCGACAATGACGTGGTCGGCGCTCTCGGCGGCGCGCTGGAAGGCGTCGGGCCAGGCGGCGAGCGCGGGGGCGTAGAGGAGGGTGCGGCCGGTGGTGCGGTCGGTCAGCCGCAGGGCGACCACCCAGGCGTCGTCGTCCGGGGCGTCGTCGTCCGGGGCGTCGAGTCCGGTCGCGTAGCGGGGGCGTTTGGCGGAGACGGGGACGGCGCCGACGACGAGGCGGGAGTCCTCGGCGAGCGGCCGGTCCTCGGGGCCGAGGGGACGCCAGTCCAGCCGGGCGTACGGGGTGAGGACCTCGCCCAGGTGGAGTCCGGTCAGCAGGGCGTGGCGCACCGGGGCGGTGGCCACGATCTCGATGCCGTCCGCCTCGCGCAGCCGGGCGATGCCGAGGGTGTGGTCGAGTTCGGCGTCGGTGAGGATCACCCCGGCCAGCGGGGTCCGGCGCGGTTCGGGTCCGGGGTGCAACTCGGGGCAGTCCTCGACCTGTTCGCCGAGGTCGGGGGTGGCGTTGACCAGATACCAGCGGCCTTCGGCGGCCTCGACGGCGAGCGAGGCATGGCGGCGGCGCCACCCCGGGTGGGCGCGTGCCCCGGAACATCCGGGGCACGCGCAGTTCCACTGGGGTACGCCGCCACCCGCCGCGGTGCCGAGCACGCGCACGCGCATGGCGGGGAGCTCAGCGAGCGTTCAGCGAGTAGGCGGTGACCTCCAGCGCGGTCTCCACGACCACGTAGTCGGGCGTCTGCCAGGCGGTTTCCCCGGCGTCCGTACGGGTCCGGTCCGTCGCCTCGGGAGCCGTGTGCGGTGTGGTGTCGTTCATGGCTTCGACCTGCCTTCCATCTGGGTGGGGATTGGTCAACGGGACGGGACGGACCGTCAGTCGGGCCGTTGGTCGGCGGTGAAGGATCCGCAGCGCCCCGCCGTCGGGGGTGGTGCCGTCGTCCGCGATGGTCGATGGCGTCGTCGTCGGGCACGGGGTCATGAGCCGCTGCCGGGGTAGGCGGTTCCGATGCGCACCTCGTCGAGCAGCAGCTTGCGGTAGTGCTTGGTGTCGGTGGCCGCCGCCCAGGTGCTGTTCACCGTGAGCCGGACATAGCGCTTGGTGGTGGCGGGGATGTCGATGAACGCCACCCCGCGGGCGCTGGGCAGCGTTCCGCTCGCCACCGGGCTGCCCCAGTCGCGCCCGTCGCCGGAGACCTGCACCTGGTAGTCGCGGATGCGGGCGGACTGCTCGGTGTCGGAGCGGGCGTAGGAGACCGACCACTCCCGCTGGTTCACCGCCAGATAGCGCAGGCTCTTGGCGGACCGCAGATCGAAGGTGACCGAGGCGGGCAGGGTGGTGTTGTTGTCCCAGTAGGTCTCCGGATCGCCGTCGAGCACGGCGGAGGCGGGGTGGCCGCTCGCGGAGACGCTGGCGCTCGCAGTGATCGAACTGGCCGGAACGACACCCTGGCGGCCGTCGGTGCGGACCGCGAGGACGGTGTCGTACGGATCCCAGGTGGTGATGCCGGAGATGGTGATCCTGCCGTCGCTCTGGCGGAAGTTCAGCTTCTTGCCGGTGCGGAAGTCGGTGACGCCGGTCGCCTTGTAGCCGTTGTCCCGCACGGTCAGCGTGGCGCCCGAGGGCCTGGTGAGGACGTGGACGAAGTGGCGGTCGGGGTCGGTCTTGCTCACCGTGGTCACCCCGTGGGCGCCGTCGTTCCAGGCGCCGGGCCGCAGTCCGCCGTAGGAGTAGCCACCGCCCTCGGTGCCGCCCAGCGACCCCCAGATCTTGTCGAGATAGCTCTTGGCGTAGTCGTTGAAGGCTTCCTGCTTGCTCGGGAACCGCCCGTTCACCTGGGCGGTTTCGGCCATGAGCGATTTGACGGAGGATCCGGAGTTGCTGATCAGCCGGCCGAGGGTGAGTCCGTGGTCCACCGCCGAGTCGGTGCCGCTGTACCACCAGGCCCCGCTGCTGGGCAGCTTGAAGCAGGCTTCGGTGAGCCGGGGCTGCGGGGTCCAGATGGCCTGGGGATAGTCGTAGGCCGGGGTCATCCCGGTCTTCTGCTCATTGCTGACCGTGTCCATGATCGGCGTGTCTTCGTTGTTGTTGCTCAGCAGCCAGCCGGGACGGTCGGCGCGGATCTTCTCGTAGAGCCCGTGGTCGATCCAGTAGTCGTTGTCGTTGTCGATCCAGAACCCGGACAACTTCGGGTACTTCCGCATCACTTCCACGAAGTTGTCGTAGGAGTATTCGCCGAAGCCGTCGCGCGTGGTCAGGTCGACGTCATGGCCCTTGTAGGCCGAGTAGGCCGCCGAGTCGAGCCATTCATGGCCGCCCTCGGCATGCCACTGCGGATCGTCGGTCATATAGAGCATGACCTTCAGCCCCTGGGCGTTCGCCGCGTCGATCAGCTCGCCGAGGAAGTCCCGCTTGGTGGAGCAGCTTCCGGGCACGGCGGACGGCCAGGCCCGGGCGTAGCCCAGACGGCTGTGGAAGGAGGCCAGCACCAGGTAGGAGGCGTGCAGCTTTTTCGCCTCGGCCACCCAGTAGTCGGCCTTCCAGCCGCCGTCGGTGACGGCCTTCTCCCAGGCGGAGCAGCTCGTGTAGCCGGGTGAGGTGCGCATGCCCCAGTGCAGGAAGAGGCCCGCCTGGGAGTCGCGCAGCCACTGCTGGCGGGGGTTGACCACATCGGCCCGCGCCGGGGCGGGACCGGTCAGGGCGAGGGTGGCGACGAGCGACAGCACGGCTGCCAGCCAGGCGCCGAGGCGCCGGCACGATCTGCGGCCCATGAGGGCTCCTTCTCGGGGGCGTACGGTCATGTGCCGTTCTGTTGCAGCGTCACCGGCTGTTGGGGTCCGGTCAAGAAGCGTGCGTCAAAAATCCTCCGACCTCTCCGGCTGCACATTCCCTGTGCGACGCCAGGAAACAAGCGGAACCTGCTGGTAGTTGGCCATTTTCCGCCGACCGCCACCCACACCACCACCCCCTTGGTCCACACCATTCCTTGACTCATCGCACCACACCTCCTACCTTCCGCGATGCACTGTCCGCGCTCAAAGGAGATGATCATGCAAAGATCCACACGATCACGCGGTCTTCGCTCCTGCCTCGCGGCCGTCACCGCGGCCACCACGGTCGCCGCCGGCGCCCTCACCGTGAGCCTCACCACCGCGGCGCCGCAGGCCGTCGCGCTGGACAACGGCCTGGCCCGTACGCCCCCGATGGGCTTCAACAACTGGAACGCCACCCACTGCGACGCCTCGTTCAACGAGTCCATGGTCAAAGGCGTCGCCGACGCGTTCGTCTCACTCGGCCTCAAGGACGTGGGCTACACCTACGTCAACATCGACGACTGCTGGGCCGAGCCCAGCCGGGACGCGAGCGGCAATCTGGTGCCCCACCACACCCGCTTCCCGAACGGCATCAAGGCCGTGGCGGACTATGTGCACGCCAAGGGGCTGAAGTTCGGGATCTACACCAGCGCCGGCACCAAGACCTGCAACGCGGCGAACGGCTTCCCGGGCGGGCTGGACCACGAGAAGCAGGACGCCAAGCAGTTCGCCTCCTGGGGCGTGGACTACCTCAAGTACGACAACTGCAACAACCAGGGCGTCGACGCCCAGAAGCGCTACAAGGCCATGCGCGACGCGCTCGCCGCCACCGGCCGCCCGATCCTCTACTCGCTGTGCGAATGGGGCCAGACCACGCCCAAGGTGTGGACCTGGGGCGAGCCGGTCGGCAACTCCTGGCGCACCACCGGCGACATCAGCGACAAGTGGTCCAGCATGATCGACAAGCTGCACATCAACGACGATCTGGCGCAGTACGCGGGCCCCGGCCACTGGAACGACCCCGACATGCTGGAGGTCGGCAACGGCGGGATGACGGCCACCGAGTACCGCACCCACTTCAGCCTGTGGGCGATGATGGCGGCGCCGCTGCTGATCGGCAGCGACATCCGGAACGCCTCCGCGACCACCCAGTCGATCCTGAAGAACACCGACATCATCGCGCTCGACCAGGACACTCTGGGCAAGCAGGCCACCATCGTCTCCTCCAGTGGCGGGAAGACCGTGTACACCAAGCAACTGGCCAACGGCGACCGCGCGGTGGCGCTGCTCAACGAGAACTCGTCCAGCAAGACCATCTCGACGACGGCGAGCGCGATCGGCCTCGGCGGCTCGTCCTCGTACCGCCTGAAGGACCTGTGGTCGAAGGCCACCTCCACCACGAGCGGCTCGATCAGCGCCTCGGTGCCCGCGCACGGCACGGTCGTCTACCGGGTCTCCCGCGGCTGACCGTGGCTGACCTGTTGACGCATTAGGAAGCCTTCCTTACAGTCCCCCCATGTGAACAAGGATCAGACAGGAGAATCCTTGATGGAGCGTTCACCGCTCTTACCGCGCACCGCCCTCGCCCTCGCGGCGACGGCGGCACTGATCGCTCCGGCCGCGGTCGCCTACGGTGCCGAGCGGTCCCCGCAGACGCCGGCCGCGTCCTGGAGTCTGAAGTGGAGCCCCGCATCGGGGGCGAGCGTGGCCGACGCCTTCGAGGGCGCCGAGGACGACCGCGCCGACTCCCATCCCGGTGTCACCCACATCTACCCCTACCAGGGCGGTTTCCGTACCGACATCCACTACCCCAAGGACGTCGACACCAGCACCGACCGCCAGCGCCAAGAGGTCAGGGGCATGGAGCAGAACGGCTCCGCCGTCAAGATCCTCAAGAACGAGACCTGGCGGATCCAGTACCAGATGTATGTGCCGGACACTCTCGACGCGACCACCAGCTTCACCCACATCATGCAGATCAAGGTGGGGGACGTGGCCGCCCCGCTGTTCACCATGTCGCTGCACCAGCACAGCGACGGCCCGAAGGTCGAGATCCGGACGTCGGACGACGACGACAACCTCACCGAAGCCGGGGCCGCCGACATGAAGCCGCTCCAGGGCACGTGGAGCGATGTGTCGGTCGAGGTCAAGGCGGCCGACTCGGGCGCGTACGCCGACTGGTCGGTGACCACCGACGGCAGACAAGTCGCCTCGTACAAGCGCACCGGCCTGGACCTGTGGCGCGGCAAGAACTATCTGCGTCCCAAGTGGGGCATCTACCGGAGCCTGAACAGCACCGGCCTCCAGACCACATATCTGCTCACCCGGAACTTCAAGGCATACAAGCTCCAGTAGGAGGGCGCGCGATGAAGAGCTATCGGAAGACCCTGGTGGCCGCGGCCGCCACCACCGCACTCACCGCGGGGCTGCTGCTCACCCAGACCGGCACCGGCAGCGCCGCGACCTCGGCGGCCGATTCGGCCCCCTCGGACATCAAGACCGTTTCGTCCGGCTGGTCGATCCCCTGGGGGCTGAGCTGGCTGCCCGACGGCTCGGCCCTGATCACCGAGCGCGATTCGTATCTCCTCTACAAGCTCACCCAGTCGGGCACCAGGACCAAGGTGGGCACCGTGCCCAACGTGGTGACCACCGGCGGTGAGGGCGGGCTGCTGGGCATCGCGGTCTCCCCGAACTGGAACAGCGACCACGCCGTCTATCTGATGCACACCGCCTCCGACGGCAACCGCATCGCCCGGATGACCTACGACGGCTCCTCGCTCAGCGGCTACAAGGCGCTCGTCACCGGCATCAAGAAGAACAAGTACCACAACGGCGGACGCCTGAAGTTCGGCCCGGACGGCTATCTGTACGCCACCACCGGGGAGGCCCAGACCCCCGATCTCGCCCAGGACAAGAACTCCCTGAACGGCAAGATCCTCCGGATGACCACGGACGGCAAGCCCGCCCCGGGCAATCCGTTCGGCACGCTCGTCTACTCCTACGGCCACCGCAATCCGCAGGGCATCACCTGGGATCCGCAGGGGAGGCTGTGGGAGGCCGAGTTCGGCGACAGCAAGTACGACGAGCTCAACCTCATCGAAGCGGGCAAGAACTACGGCTGGCCGATCTGCGAGGGCGAGTGCTCCACCTCGGGGATGACCAGCCCCAAGCGCCAGTGGCCGACCGGCGACGCCTCGCCCAGCGGGGTCACCTACGCCGACGGCGCGATGTACCTGGCGGCGCTGCGCGGTGAGCGGCTGTGGCGGATCCCGGTGGACGGGACGAGCGCGGGCACCCCCAAGGCGTACTACACCAGCTCCTACGGGCGGCTGCGCACCGTGGAGACCGTGCCGGGCAAGAACACGCTGTGGCTGTCCACGACCAACGCCGACAACAACGGCGGGGAGCCGGACGGTGCGGACAAGGTGTTCCAGGTTGAGTTGAAGTAGCGCCTTCGCGGGTGAGCGTACGGGCGCGGTCCGCGGACCGCGCCCGTACGTCCGTGTCGCACCCCTACGTCCGTGTCAGTGTGCGAGCCGCTCGTTCATGAGCAGGAAGGCGCCCAGACCGTGGAGGTCGTTCGTATTGCGCGGCCGGTTGAGGTAGTAGGCCAGGTCTCCGACGTTGGTGCCCTCGCTGATGTCGGAGATGTTCGTCAGCCCGTCGGAGCCGACCGACACCTTCCGCAGCACGCCCTGATAGCCCCTGCGTGCCGCCGAGGCGTAGCCGCCGCCGCTGATCCAGCCGTGTTTCAGGGCCGCGTGCAGCATCAGGGTGTACATGCTGGAGGCGGAGGTCTCGGTCCAGTTGCCGGGGTCGCTCGCCTTGTCGACGACCTGGAACCAGCGGCCGGTGGCCGCGTCCTGGTAGCGCACGAAGCCCTTCGCCAAGTGCCGTACGTTGCCGATCAGTTCGGCGCGGCGCGGGTGGTTCGCGGGGAGCGTTTCCAGCACCTCCACATGGGTCATCGCGGTCCAGCCGATGGCCCGTGCCCAGAAGTAGCCGGAGGTGCCGGTGGCGGGATCGGGCTTCCACGGGGCGTCGCCGTCGGCGTCAAAGGCGTGGTAGAGCAGCCCGTTGGACGCCTTGAGGTGGCGGAAGTACACCGAGAGGTTCCTGGTGACCTCCTCGTACGCGTACGCCTGGTCGCCGTAGGCGATGCCGTAGCGCAGCAGGAAGGGCTGGGCCATGAAGACGCCGTCGCCCCACAGTTCGTTGGTCTTGCCGGTGGCGTGCCACATCCCGCCGTCGGCGGTGCGCGGATAGGTGGTGATCCGGTTCCGGATCTGGTCGGCGGCGGTCCGGTAGCGGGGGTCGCCGGTCTCCTGGTGGAGGACCAGCAGCAGATTGCCGGACTGCATCGCGTCGAGGTTGTCGAAGGTCCGGCTCATATGGCCGTCGGCGTCGACGAAGTTGTCCACCCAGCGCTTGATGTACGCCAGGTACGAGGGCTCCTTGACCCGCTGGTAGACGCGGTGGGCGCCGAGCAGGAACAGCCCCCGGGTGTAGCCCCAGCCGCCGAGCGAGGCGGGGTCGGGGTAGCGGGCGATGGTGGAGTCCACCACCGCCCGGGACCAGTCGGCGGGCGCCGCGCCGGCGCCCGCCGTCGGGAGGAGAAGGCCGCCGGTGATGCCCAGTGTGCTCGTGAGCAGGGTTCTGCGACTGATCACTGGAATCTCCTTGGGTGTCAGGGCGCCCTACTGGACGCCATGTACACGCCAAGAATATCGGCGAACGTTCCGTACCGGAGCAAAAGCGGAGGAAAGACCAGAATCCGCCGTACCCGTCAGTAGTCCGGCCACCAGCCGACCGGTGGCGGGGGCGAGCATCAGCCCCAGCATGTTGTGACCGGTCGCCAGCAGCACCCGGGGATGGCCGGGCACCGGGCCGATCAGCGGCAGCCCGTCGGGGGTCATGGGCCGCGGCCCCACCCACTCCTCCTGGCGGTCGTCCCAGTCGGCATGGCGCAGATACGGGCGCGCGGCGGCGACGATGGCATCGATGCGCCGCTGCCGGAACCGGTCGGCGTCGCGCTCGAACTCCATCGTCCCGGCGACCCGGACCCGCTTGCCCATCGGCGTGAGCACCACCTTGGCCGCGCCGAGGTGGACCAGGCGGGAGGGCGGCGGCTCGGCCGCCACGGAGAAGCTGTACCCCTTGCCCGCCACCAGGTCGACGTCCAGGCCGAGCCCGCGGACCAGCTCGCGCGACCAGACGCCCGCGGCGATGACCACCGCGTCGCTCCGGTACGTCCCCGCCGAGGTGCGCACCTCGGTGCGGCCGCCCCGGTCCGTGACGGCCGACACCCGGGCGCCCTCGACCAGTTCGACACCCTGGCCCCGCAGCCGCTCGGCGAGCCGGTCCACGAAGAGCGAGGGGTCGAGCGACCACTGGCGCTCCACCACGAACCCCGCCCGCGCGCCGTCGGTGAGCGAGGGCTCCGCCTCCGCGAGCCGGGCCCCCTCCAGCACCCCGCCGGGCGCGATGGGGGCGTCCAGCCGGCGGAAGGCGGCCAGCGCCTCGGCGGCGTACTCGCGGGAGGGGAAGGCGAACAGGAACCCGTCCTTGTGCGCCTCCCCGTCGACACCGGCCGCCTCCAGCTCCTCGAAGAGCCCGAAGGTGCCGCTCGCGAGCGCGCCGAGGGCGGCGGCCCCCCGCGCGTAGTGGCGCGAGGTGGCCCGCAGCCCGAACCGGACCAGGAACCGCAGCAGTTCGGCACCGGCCGGGGGATGGATGGCAAGCGCGCTGTCCGGACGGTGCAGCCCGCGCAGCGCCGTACCGATAACACCGGGCGCGGCCAGCGGTTCGACCAGGTCGGGGCAGACCTCCCCGGCGTTGCCGCGGGACGCGCCGCTGCCCAGCCGGTCGCGTTCGAGGACGGTGACCCGCAGCCCGGCGGCGCTGAGATAGTGGGCACAGGCCAGGCCGACGACTCCGCCGCCGACGATCGTGACCGTGGCGGGCGGGGTGTCCGGGGAGGTCATGAAGGCTCCTTCACCGCGGGGGACGGTGTGGTCGTAGAGGTGTCACGGCGGGCACGAAGACGCCCGCGGGGGCTGTAGTCCGCGTCCGCCGCGCTGGCGTCGGCGAGGGTGAGCCCGCTGGTCTCCGGCGCGAGGACGTACGACGTGCCCCAGCCGATGACGCAGATCACCGCGCCGAGCAGCATGGCCAACCGGGTGCTGTGGTCGAGGACGACGGGCTCCCCAGGTGCCGATCGCGGCGCCGACCCGGCTGATGCCGGTGGCGAAGCCGTTGGCGGTGGCCCGCACTCCGGTCGGGAACAGCTCGGAGGGGTAGATGGCCTGCAGGCACTGGCTGGAGAAGGCCGCCACGCCGAAGGCCGCGAACAGGACCACCACGACGGCCGGTGCGGGGCGGGCGAGGGCCGCGAGGCAGAGCAGGGGGATCGCGGAGAGGCCGAAGCTCCACAGGAGCAGGGTGCGCCGCCCCTTGTTGATGACCAGGATCCCGGAGAGCGAGCCGAGCACGAAGAAGATCTGCACCACGACCGAGCCCAGGTAGGAGTCGTTGCCGTCGGCCAGTCCGAAGGAGGACAGGATGGTGGGTTCGTAGGTGGTGATGGCGTAGATCGGCAGGAGCTGGCAGGCCCAGAAGACGCTGACGAAAATGGTCCGGCGCAGATAGGCGCCGCGGAAGATATCGGTGTAGCGGGTGCGCGAGGCGGTGTCCGCCTCCAGGTCGGCCAGGGTCGCGTCCGGGCCGAGCATCTGCTTCAGCACGGCCTCCGCCTCCTGGTTGCGGCCCTTGCTGAGCAGCCAGCGCGGCGACTCGGGGGTGCCGAAGCGCAACAGGAGGATGAGGACGGCGGGGATGGCGCTGCTCGCGAGCATCCAGCGCCAGTTGTCATGGCCGGAGGACATCATCGCCCAGCCGACGACGTAGGCGACGGCGGCGCCGACCGACCACATGGTGACCATGATGACCAGCAGCGGGCCCCGGGAGTTGCGGGGCGCGAACTCGGAGGCGATGGTGCCCGCGATGGCGAAGTCGGCGCCGATGGCGATGCCCATGAGGAAACGCAGCACGGTGAGCTGCCAGGGGTCGCTGACGAAGAACTGGGCCGCGGAGAGCAGGATGAAGGCGGCGATGTCGAAGAGATAGACCTTCTGCCGCCCGACCCGGTCGGTGACATAGCCGAAGACCAGGCCGCCGGCGAACATACCGACCAGGGAGGCTGAGCCGACCACTCCGGAGTCGAAGGAGTTGAGGTGGTAGTCGGCGGCGAGAAGCGGAAGCGCGACGCCGATGATGCTGAGGATGTAGCCGTCGCAGAACTCACCACCGCCGGCGTAGAGCGTGATGAGCCAGTGGGTGCGGGTGGGACGGGATTTCTCCAGGGATGCTGTGCTCATGGCCGTCTCCTGAGGAGATGCTCCTGGGGAGGAGGAGGACGGATGGCCGGGCGGTCGCGAGGCGCCCGGTGCTGATGTCCGAAGACGGTAGGCAGCATCCGGCGGTCGGTCATCGTTGGAATCGTACGAACCGATCGCCACCTGGAAGCCCACGCTTGTACGATCCGTCCATGGACCCCTCGATCGATCCCATGAGCGGCCGTCCCGTCCTGACCCCGGAGCTGGCTCAGGAGATCGCCCAGGACATCGGCCGGATCACCGGCTTCAATGTGCTGATCACCGACCCCGCGGCGGTTGTCATCGGCTGCGGCGACCTCGAGCGCGTCGGCACCGTCCACGAGGCGTCCCTGGAGGTGGTGCGCACCGGGCGGCCCGCCACCCACACCGCCCAGCAGGCGGGCCGGATGCGCGGGGTGCGGCCCGGGATGAGCCTGCCGATCACCGTTGGGGAGGAGGTGATCGGCACGGTCTGCCTGACCGGGGTACCGGCGGAGGTGCACCGCTTCGGCCTGGTGGTACGGCGGCAGACGGAGATCCTCCTGGAGGAGGCGGCGCTGCTGCGCTCGCGGCTGCTCCACGAGCGGGCGGTCGACGACTTCGTACGGGACATCGCGCTCTACGACCCCGAGGTGGTCGACGCCGGAGCGGTGGACGCCCGGGCGGTGGAGCTGGGCCTGACCCCCGGGCTGGCCCGGGCCGCGGTGCTGCTGGAGGTGAGCCCGGCGGACGAGGGCGCGGCAGCGGTCTCCCGGATCACGGTGCTGCGGACCGTACGGGAGGTGTTCCGGGACCGGCAGGACGTGGCGGGCGTCCAGGCGGCCGGGCGGTATGTGGTGCTGGCCGCCGCGCACGGCGAGCGGACGGCACCGGGACGGCTCGCCGACGCCTGCGGCCATCTGCTCTCGCTGCTGTACGACCGGCACGGTCTGGACGGCCGGATGGCCGTCGGCGAACCGGGCGCGGGCACCACCGGGATGCACCACTCCTATCGCGACGCCGCCACCGCGCTGCGCACCGGACCGGCCGTCTTCCCGGGCGACCGCGTTTTCACCGCCGCCGACCTGCGGATACCGCATCTGCTGGGCGCCGCTCCGCGGCAGGCTCGGGCGCGGTTCGCCGACGCCGTGCTGGGGGCGCTGCCCGGACAGCCCGACTGGCCGACCCTGCGGGAGACGCTGATCGGCTGGGCGGAGGGGGGTTTTCATCTGGTGCGGGTCGCCGAGCGGCTGCACATCCACCGGAACACACTCCTGTACCGGCTGGAGAAGATCGGAAAGTTGTCGGGGAGACAGGTGCGGGAGCCGGCCCAGGCCATCGAGATGTATCTCGCCTGCCTGACCGACATCCTCCAGGAGAGCGCCACTCAGGACAAGGTAAGGTAAGCCTGACCTTACCCACCGGAGTTGTCCGTGCGCCCCCACCGCCTGTTCCCCCTGCTCTCGGCCGCCCTCGCCGTCACCGTCCTCACCGGCTGCGGCTCCTCGGACGCCGCGTCGTCCTCGACGTCCTCGAAAGCCCCGGAGTCCCGAGCGGCGGACGGCGCCTTCCCCCGCACCGTCGCCCATGAGCAGGGCGGTACGCCGCTGAAGGCCGAGCCGAAGCGCATCGCCGCGATCAGCACCGGGCAGCTCGACGATCTGCTCACCCTCGGCGTCGTACCGGTGGCCACCACCCGCGCCGACTACGCCGGACTCGTCCCCACCTATCTGCGCACGGCCTTCCCCCGGCAGTCCAAGGCGCTCGGCGCGATGGCGGACATCGGCACCCGCACCTCCCCCAACATGGAGAAGCTGGCCGCCGCCAAGCCCGATCTGATCCTGGTCAACAGCACCCAGGGCAATCTCTACGCCACCCTGTCCGCCATCGCCCCGACCGTGGTCACCAAGGGCCGCGGGGTGAACTGGAAGAAGGATCTGCTGACCGTCGCCGACGCGGTGGGCAAGCGCGAGCGGGCCCGCACCCTCCTCACCCGCTTCGAGAAGGACGCCGCCGACCAGGGCGAGAAGCTGGGCGGCGAGCACACGGCGCTGTCGATGGTGCGCTTCAACCCCGACCGGGTGCGGATGTTCGGGAAGAAGTCGTTCACCGGCACCATCGCCGACGACATGGGGCTCGGCCGCCCCGAGTCCCAGCGCTTCGACGACATCTCACAGGACCTCAGCGGTGAGCGGATCCCGCAGATGGACGGCGACTGGATCTTCTACTCCATCCAGGGCCGCCCCGGGAAGACCGACGCCGCCACGTATCTGTCCAATCCGCTGTGGAAGAAGCTGGGCGCGGTCCGCGCCGGACACACCGTCAAGGTCGATGACGACCCCTGGTACCTCAACGCCGGGCCCACCGCCGCCCGGGTCGTCCTGCGCGACATCACCGAGCGCCTCGGGCGCTGACACCGGACACTTCTGGCACTGACACCGAAACCTCGGGCGCTGATGCCGGACACCTCGGGCGGTGACTCGGGGCGTCCCATACGGGCGTCCCGTATGGCCGAAACCGAACCCCTCGACCGGCGGGCCGGGCCCCTCGACGCCCCGCCCGGCCGTGTCAACCTCCGACCGGCATAAGCCACCGTCACACCCCGTATGCGATCGGGACAACGCGTCACCACAAGACCGTCCTCAGGCAATAGTCTCGGCGTACAGGACGTGGCTTAAGGAGGCGCCCATGGGGACCGGCGATCGTGAGCAGGCATACGCACGGGCTCGGCAGGAGGCCGAGCGGCTCACCGCGAGCGGAATCCAGGGCATCGCGCTGACCTGGGTGGACAACGCGGGGGTGACCCGGGCGAAATCCGTGCCCACCGCACGGCTGCCCCATGCCACGCGGCGCGGGGTCGGGATGTCCCCCGTCTTCGACGTCTTTCTCGTGGACGACTCCATGACCACCAGCCGCCATGTCGGCGGCCCCGACGGGGATCTGCGGCTCATCCCCGACCTGGACCGGCTCACCCCGCTGGCCGCCCAGCCCGGCTGGGCCTGGGCCCCGGTCGACCGGTACGACCAGCAGGGCCGGGCGCACCCCGTCTGCCAGCGGCTGTTCGCCCGGCGGATGGCCGAGCGGGCGCGGGAGCGGGGGCTGAGCGTACGCATGGGGTTCGAGACCGAGTGGGTCGTCACCACCGGCGACCCGGACCAGGACCCGCCGCACTACCCCTCCGCCGGTCCCGCCTACGGCATGGCGCGCGTGGCCGACCTCGCCGACTACCTCGCCGAGCTGCTCGGGGCGCTGGACGCACAGCACACCGAGGTGCTTCAGCTCCACCCGGAATACTCCCCCGGGCAGTTCGAGGTGTCCCTGGCACCGGCCGACCCGGTCGGCGCCGCCGATCTCGCCGTGCTGGTGCGGGAGACGGTCCGGGCGTGCTCCGGGCGCGCCGGGCTCAACCCGATGTTCGGCCCGGTGGTGGACCCGGACGGGGTCGGCAACGGCGCCCATGTCCATCTGAGCCTGTGGCAGGGAGACCGCAATCTGTGCCGGGACGGCGACGGGCCCAACGGCATGACCGCGACGGCCGAGGCGTTCCTCGCCGGGGTACTGCGCGAACTGCCCGCCCTGCTCGCCATCGGCGCCCCCTCCCCCGCGAGCTACCTCCGTCTCGAACCCTCGCGCTGGGCCGGGGCGTACCAGTGCTGGGGCCTGGAGAACCGCGAGGCCGCGGTGCGCTTCATCACCGGCGCACCGGACGACCCGGGGGCGGCCAACGCCGAGATCAAATCCTTCGACCCGGCCGCCAATCCCTATCTGGTGGCGGGCGCGGTCATCGCCGCGGGCCTCGGCGGGCTGGACTCCGGGCTCTCCCTGCCGCCACCCGTCTGCGGGGACCCCGCGGTCGAGGGGCGCGAGCGGCGGCTGCCCACCTCGCTGCTGACGGCGCTGGAGCACTTC
Source organism: Streptomyces sp. NEAU-YJ-81 (assembly GCF_017592595.1). Classification (NCBI taxonomy): domain Bacteria; kingdom Bacillati; phylum Actinomycetota; class Actinomycetes; order Kitasatosporales; family Streptomycetaceae; genus Streptomyces; species Streptomyces sp. NEAU-YJ-81. The sequence goes on from NZ_JAGFNO010000031.1 coordinate 78,815, forward strand.
GAGGACTCGACGGTGCTGCGCGAGGCGCTGGGCGATCCGCTCTTCGAGTCGATCGCCGCGGTGCGCCGGGCGGAGGCCGCCCTGTTCGAGAAGTCGTCCCCGCGGGAGATCGCCGTCGCGACCCGGAGGCGGTACTGACCGATGGAGGCCGCCGAGCAGACGGATCCGACCGAGCCGCCGCTGCCGCCCCTGGTGGACCACCACTGCCATGGGGTGGTCCGCTCCGAGCTGAGCTCGGCCGCATTCGAGGCGTTCCTGACCGAATCCGACGCGCCCGCCGCGCTCGGCACCACCTTCTTCGACAGCCAGCTCGGGTTCGCGGTGCGCCGCTGGTGTCCTCCGCTGCTGGGCCTCGAACCGCACTGCCCGCCCGCCCACTACCTCGCCAGGCGGCGCGAGTTGGGCCCGCGGGAGGTGACCCGGCGGCTGCTGATCGCCGCCGGGATCAGCGAGTTCCTGGTGGACACCGGGCTGCCGGGCAATCTGACCACCCCTCAGGAGCTGGCCCTCGTGGCAGGCGGCACCGCCCATGAGATCGTCCGCCTGGAGCAGTTGGCGGAGCGGATCGCCGACACCTCACTGACCGCCGACGACTTCCTGGCCGGGGTCGCGGACGGGATCCGGGAAGCGGCCCGTACGGCGGCCGGTTTCAAGTCGGTCGCCGCCTACCGCTACGGACTGGACTTCGAGCCCGATCCGCCGGGCCCCGGCGCCGTCCACACCGCCGCCGGACACTGGCTCGCCCGGCGCGGTCAGGGCGGCACCGCCGCCGCCCGGATCACCGACCCCGTACTGCTGCGCCATCTGCTGTGGTCGGCGGCGTACACCGGACTGCCGCTGCAACTGCACACCGGATTCGGCGATCCCGATCTGCGGCTGGACCGCTGCGATCCGCTCGCCCTCACCGACTTCATCCGCGCGGTGCGCCCCACGGGCTGCACGCTGATCCTGTTGCACGGCTATCCGTACCACCGCGGCGCCGCCTATCTGGCCGCCGTCTTCCCGCATGTCTACACCGATGTGGGACTGGCCCTGTCGCACACCGGGGCGCGGGCCGGGGCCGTGCTCGCCGAGATGCTGGAGCTCGCCCCGTTCGGCAAGGTGCTCTTCTCGACCGACGCCTATGGGCTGCCGGAACTGTATGTGGTGGGGGCGCGGCTCTTCCGGGAGGCGCTGACCGGACTGCTGACCCACTGGGTCGCGGACGGCGCCTGGTCGCGCCGCGACGCCCGCCGGGTGGCGGCGCTGCTGGGCGCGGACAACGCCCGCCGCGTCTACGGCCTCGGCACCCCGGCTCCCCGCAAAGGCTAGGCATGTCCGGCGGGTCTTCGCGCCTGTGACATCAGCGGCTGCCCCGCGGCGTCTGGTGCGGGGGGCACCTCCCAGCGGTAGGTGGGGGAGCATCGCAAGGCGGAGGGTGTGTGGGTCACGGATTGATGGTGTGGATGACGGTGTCGAACGGCGACTGGTTGAAGTTGTTATCTCCTTCGTACTGGCTGTAGACGGTGTACTCACCGGCTGAAAAGTTGGTGGTCAAGAGGGTGAAGCCGTTGTCGTCCAGGGCCACCTGTGTGCCGTAGATGGTGTTGCCATCCTTGTCGATGGCCGTGGCGACGGTGCCGGTGGGGACGCCCGCTCCGGGGGGCACGGCTTCCACGAAGGCGATGTAGCTGACCGTCTCTCCCGCCGTGGCGGGGTTGGGGATGACGGTGATGGCGATCTCCGCGTCCGCCCTGTTCACCGTGTGGGTGTCGGTTCCCGTCGAGGTGAGGAAGGTGGCGGTGTCGGGGTTGTAGACGGCGGTCACGGTGTACGCGATGTCGTTGGCGTCGAGGGCGCTGGTGGTGAAGGTCGCCACACCGCCCGACAACGTCCCGGAACCGGTGACCGTACCGCCGGGACCGGTGACGGTGAAGGTCACCGTGCCGGTCGGGGTGCCTGTCGCGGGCGGGTTGGCCGTGACCGTGGCGCTGAGCGTGACCGACTGTCCGAGCACCGACGGGTTCGGGGTCACCGTCACCAGGGTGATAGTGGGGGAAGCCATGAGGGGCCCTCCGAATCGTGTGGTTCGGCGGGCCGTATCGTGTGGTTCGGTGGGCCGTTGCTCGCCATGCGACGCCTGATCAGGGCGCGGCGGCGCATCGGGGGCCAGGGGATGTACACGTACGGAGATCGACGCCGAGTCGTGCCCGCTGGAGGGTTGCCCGCGTCACCGTCCCCCGGCGGAGGTGGAACCCACCGGTCTATAGCACCAGTAGGTGCGCGACTCGCGGTCAACGCCAGAGCAAGGCGCCCGAATTACCCCGTATGGCGCAGCCCTCGACGGACGTCCCCGCGCACATCACCCGCCCCGTGCGGCGCGCGTCCCGCACGGTCGGGGCACCGCGTACGCAGGGAGCACACGGTCCCGCCCACCGATTTCCTGGGGCGGGACCGCAATGGCCGGAAAGAGCGGCAGGCGCCGGCCTCGAAGCTTCGTGACGGGTCCGTCGGTTCTTCCGGTGGGCCGTTTTCGGCTTGTCGGGCGGGTTGTGGGCAGGCTGGTGGACCGGCTGTCGCGTCGGATGGGCGCCGGGTTCCACGTCTCCGGTCGGTGCTGCCGGCCGTAGGGACGGGGGGTCGTTGATCAGCCGGGGTTGTACCGTCGTGATCATGGACTTCCTGACTGGCACCACCACCGACCAGGCGCCGGCCGATCCAGCTGCCGCCGACGACATGCTGGCCGGCCAGCCCATCGGCTACTGGAGTGGTCAGGCTCACGCGGTCGTTACCCGGCATCTGCGTGACGCCATGGCTGGGATCGACGTCACGCAGCCGCAGTACTGGGTACTCAACAGCGTCAAGTACTGGCCCGCGGCGCCGAGCCGCGACGAGATAGCCGCCCAGCTGTTGCCCCTCGCAGACGGGCAACACGAGACCCCCCGTGCCGTCGCCCAGTTGCTCCACCGCGGCTGGCTGCGGACCGACGCCGGACATCGTCTGCACCTCACCGACGCGGGAGAAGCGGCCAGGATGCGGCTGCGCGAGCTGGTAACCGAACTTCGTGCTGTGGTCCACGACGGCATCAGCGACGAGGAGTACGTGGCCGCGCTCAAGGTGCTGCGCAGGATGATCTCCAACGTCGAGGGCGCCAAGAACCCGTAGGTCGTCCAGGATCCTTCTGTTCGGACCTGGCGGTGGGGGTTGTCCGGGTTACGAAGGCGCGCCCGGCACCGGTGCCGCGGTCGTCTCCTCTCGGGCCGACCGCGGCGGTTGGAGCGCCCGTGAGGTACACAGCGAGACTGGCCGCGCCGCGTCGCGCTTGCAGCCCCGGCGTCCTTGCCGGACACGCCGTCGCCGCGGCAAGACCGGGCCTTCTGCCTGCCCCAGCCCCGAAAAGACGCACCACGCAAACACGGAGTCCCCGTCAGCGAACTGACGGGGACTCATCGACGATCGAGGTTAAAGCCGAATCAGCGTTTTCCCGATCGTCCGGCCGGCCAGCATGTCTCTCATTGCGATCGGCGCGGTCTCCAGCCCTGAGTAGACGGTCTCGCGATAGGTCATTCTTCCCTCACGCAACCACGCTCCGAGAAGGTTCTGCATCTCGTCCAGCAGATGAACGTGAGCGCCCCCGCGGAATCCGGCAAGTGTGAGGTTCTTGGCCGTGGCGAGAAACAGGTTACGCGGGCCAACTGGAGCCGATTCGTAGTCCGATACCGATCCGCACAAGGCGATGCGTCCGAAGGGGCGCATCGCGTCAAGCGCCGCCTCGAGGTGCTCCCCACCCACGTTGTCGAAGTACACGTCGATTCCCTCGGGGGCAAGTCTCGCGAGCGCCGCACGCGGGGACTCTTCCCGGTAATTGAAGGCGCCTTCGACCCCCACCTCGTCGAGAAGCCACGACACTTTCTGGGCTGAACCGGCACTTGCCACGACTCGGTGTCCCAGCTCGACTGCGATCTGCGCCACGAGTGCTCCCACCGCACCTGCGGCCGCCGAAACCCAGACGTGCTCGCCCCCGTCGAGGGCCCGCACCGCGGAGAGCCCCGCGTAGGCCGTCAACCCCATGCCGCCCAGGGGTCCCAGATACCATTGGGGTGGGGTACCGGCGGTGTCGAGGATCTTCAACGTCCCGAGCCCGTTCATCTGCTCGACACCGGCGTCAACAACCGCGTACTGGCGCCAACCCTGGGCGTGCCACACCGTGTCCCCCACTGTGAAGCCCTTCGCCCGTGACTCCACGACTTCGCCGATGGTGAGGATGCCGTCCATGGGTGTGTGCAACGGGAAGGACGTGAAGTACCCGGCCGGTGCGGTCTCGCGCAGACGCAGGCGCAGACCTGGATCGACGGACGTCCACGTGTTCCGTACGAGCACCTGTTCCGGTTGGAGCGCTGGGAGTTCGACCTCGACCACCTCGAAGCCGGTCGATCGAACTTCGCCCTGCGGATAGGCGATGACCTGCAACTGAGCACTGACGACGCCCATGCTGCTCCTCAGACCGAACGTCCGTCGATGGTTTCATTCATCGTGCATTTTCCCCTCATGTGGTGGACCAGTGGATCAACGAATGCGCGCTGGATCCTTGACTGCACTCGTCTACGGCGTCCCGACAAGCACGCCCCGCTCAGCCTCGGAGTCGTTCATCGAGTAGGCCCGCATGTCCTCGGGGCGGAAGCTGATCACGACGGGCGCCCCCTCGACCGCGCTGCGCAACCAGCTGCCGTGCAGGGCGGCGTCGGCACGCAGGCGGAACTCCTCGGGACCGGCGGCCACCGTCACGTCGTAGTACCGGCCGCCGAACTCGGAGGAGAGTAGGTGCGCACTGATGGCCACAGCATGCGGCTGCACCCCGGTCATGTCGTGATGCAGCTGGACGTCGTCGGGCCACAGGCGCATGACGATCGCCGGTACGTCGGGGAGCTGCCGCTCGATGGTGACGTCGACCCCGGCCTTCGTGCGCCAGCCGGTGCCGACGCGGTGGAGCTCAAGACGGTTCGACATCCCGATGAACTCGGCGACGTAGTCGCTAGCCGGGTTGTCGAAGACGGCTTGTGGAGTATCGAGCTGCTCGATCTTGCCCGCCTTCATGATTGCCAACTTGTCCCCAAGAGCGAAGGCCTCGGACTGGTCGTGGGTGACGAACACCGCGCTGAAGCCGAGGCTTTCGTGCAAGCGGTGGATCTCGGTGCGCACCTGGTTTCTGAGTCTGGCGTCCAGGTTGCTGAGGGGCTCGTCGAACAGCACCAGGTCGGGCCGCGCCACGAGTCCACGCGCGAGGGCGATGCGCTGCTGCTGCCCGCCGCTGAGCTGCGCGGGGTACCGATCGAGGAGGTGTCCGCAGTCGACCATGTCCGCCGCTTCCTCTACCCGCCCCCCGGCCAGGGCGTCACGCATCTTGCGCGCCCTGAGGGGGTAGGCGATGTTCTTCCGGACGGTCATGTTGGGCCACAGCGCGTACGACTGGAACACCATGCCGATCTTGCGCTTGTACGCCGGCACGTTCACGCGCTTGCTCGAGTCGAAGACCGTCTGGTCCGTGAACGTGATGCTTCCTACCTCGGGCGTCTCGAGACCCGCAAGGCAGCGGAGCGTCGTGGTCTTCCCGCAGCCACTGGGGCCCAGAAGCACCAGGAACTCGCCTTCGTCGATGTCGAGTTCGAGGTTATCGACAATGACATGTGGACCATACGACTTGGTCAGCCCAGAAACTCGGAACTTCGAAGCCACGGTTCACCTCTCGATAGAGCCGCCGCACATCCGCCGACGTTATGGAACTTAATTCACTTCACGCTAAACAGGGTACAAATGCCAGGCAGTCCGCCACGGGCTCACTATTCTGTGGCTATCGGGCTCAGAGGTTGTCGAGCACGTTCCGCCCACCGATCAGCATGGCGATCGCGACTCCGGCGCTGGTCACGACTGACATCAAGATCGCCATCGCGGCTACGAGGGTGTAGGAGCCGTTGCTCCAGTGGTCGTACAGCACTGTGCCCATCACCTGAGTCGTTGCCGACCGCACGAGGAGCGACGCGGCGAATTCGTGCGTCAGAAGGATGAACATCAACGCGACCGCACTCAGCACCGCCGGCTTCATCATCGGCAGCGTCACGCGCAGATTCGTGATGAGCGGACTCGCACCACTGACCGCAGAGGCCTCGGAGTAGGAATTACCCATCGAGATCAGGGCGGTCAGCTGCATGCGCGTCGCGAAGGGGATCATCAGGACGACGTACACCAGGACGATTATCACCTTCGTTCCGTACAGGATCAGGGGCGGCTGCGTGTACGTATGGAGGAACCCGACGCCAAAGATGACCGCCGGGACGCCAAGCGGCAGAGCGCTGACGACGTCGCCGACCGTGCGCAGTATCGGAATGCCGCGACCCCGCACGAGCAGGGTCGCGGTGAAGAAGCCGATCGGCACACAGATCGCCACCGCTACCAGAGAGGTCACGACGCTCGTCGTGACCGACTCGACAATGCCCGGGGTCACGAAGAGGTCGCGATAGTTGTCCAGCGTGAGCAAGTCCCAGGTCAGGTTGCCCGACCAGAATGGCGTCAGGGACACGATGATCACCCCAAGCAGGGGCAGCAGCAGCGCCACGATGCCGTAGAGGCAGACCAGCGCAGCCGCCCATGCCGACCGTCCGCCAGTGGGCACGAAGGCTTTTCCGCCGTGCGTGACGAAGCGGCTCTGGTTACCGAGAAGGAACCTCTGCCCGAGGACGATGATCAGCCCGAGGATCACCAGCGGCGAACCTGCGGCCGCGGCGGCGGCGAAGTCGGTTGGTGATTCCGAGGCGCGGAGGTACATCTCCGTGGTGAGCACCTTCACGCCCTTGTTAGCGCCGAGAAGGAGTGGCGCAGTGAACTGTCCGAGTCCGAGCAGAAGGGCCACCCCACCGCAGTACACGAGCGAGGGCCGCAGCAGCGGCAGCACCACCCGGAAGAAGACACCGATAGTGGACGACCCGCTGGCCTGAGCTGCCTCGAGATGCTCGGAACTGATGTTCTTCATGCCCGCGCTGACGAAGAGGTAGACGAAGGAGGTCAGTCCGAAACCGGTGATGATGATGATCCACGTTGAGCTGTAGACGTTGACGGGGCCAGAGTCCAGGTGGTCCCACCATGGGAGCTTTCGCATGACGACGTTCAGGTAACCCGGCCCGGGTGACAGCAGGAAGGCCCATCCCACGACGTTGGCGACCGACGGCATCACGATCGGCAGCACCGGGATGATCCGCAGGAAGCCGAGCCGACGGGGCAGCCTGCTCGTGGCGAACGCCAAAACGGTGCCCATCACCATGGCGATCACCAACGACACCACGGCCAGGACCACTGTCGTCTGCAAGGTCTGCCAGATGTCGTGGCGAGTGAACTGTGCCCGGTAACCCGCCGCGCCGTCCTCGAAGGCGAGGGTCTGGAGACGATACAGAGGCAGGACGATCAGGTAGCCGAGCACGATGATGAGAGCGCCGTAGCCAAGACGGCTGCGCCAGGCACGGGCGTCCATGAGGGGTCGGTCGAGCACACGGGGCAGGGCCATCATGCACGCCGGAAGGATCGGAACTGCGACGTCACGGTTCACCTCTGGGTCGATACGTCCAGTCGCCATCGAGTGCGACGACCGAGTCAAACCAAATTCACTTCACGTCATTTACGAAAGCACCCGCAAGGCCGCGGTGGTCCGCCCCTACCGTGATCCGCGTAGGCCATCGCCGAGGTGTGCCCCTCGAGGGCGGCTCAGCCGATGAAGAGCTTCTCCCACTTGGCCTGGTACCGCTGCACGGCCTCGGATTCCAGCGACGAGGGGTCTGCCAGGGGAATGTCCTGTGCTCGGACGGCCGCACCCTTTACACCGGTGCCGGGGACATCGGGAAGCGCGGCAACGTTGTTTGCCGCGATCGCCGCCTGCCCCTCCTCGGTGACCAGGAAGTCCGCGAGCACCTGAGCGGCGTTCGGGTGGGGCGCCGACGACAGGGCGTGGCCGTACCAGGGGACGCCCCACGGCTTCTCCGGCAGCGCGAACTTCACGGGCGCACCGGCCTTCGCTTCAGCAATGACCGTCTGGCCGGTCGTAGGAGACGCCCACACCTCACCAGAAGCCAGCGCCTGTGTGACGGCAACGGCACTTGGATAGATCTGGGGCTGGGCGTCGGCCAGCCGCTCCACGTAGTTGCCACCGTATTTCTGGTCGATCACACGGTACATGTCGACATAGGTGGGGATGCCCGATGGATTCGGGATACCGATCTTGCCCTTCAGCTTGGGGTTGAGGACATCCTCCGGGGTCTTGAGTCCCTGGGGGAGCTTGTCGGTGTTCCATCCGAGACCGAACACCATCGCACTTGTGAGGAAGAACTTGTCGGCGATGACGCTGTCCGCAGGGTCGTACTTCTTGGCCTTGAAGTCGGGGCCGGCGAGGTCGGTTGAGTACTCGCCGGATTGGACGGCGCGGTGGATCCAACCGGCGTCTGTCGTCATGTGCACATCCGCCGTGCCACGACCGGTCTGATTCTCGACCTCCACCTTCGGCAGCAAGTCGGCATCCGTACCGCGGACATAGGTCAGCTTTATGTGTGAGTACTTGGCCTCGAACGCCTTCTTCAGCGCCTCCAGGTTGTCCGGCGAGGTTGTCGAGTAGAGCGTGACCTCACCCTCCTTGTCGGCGGCGGCCACGATCTCGTCCCAGTTACCCGCGAGCTGCGGGGTCTTTCCTGTCACGCCGCCGCAGCCGGCCAGGGCGAGAGCGGCACAGGCGGCTCCTGCCGCCAGGAAGCCCAGTCGCTTCGATGTCGTCATGGGTGCCTGCTCCTCAATACCCCGCAACCAAAGTGAAGTGGGTTCAGATTGCTCTGAATATATGGCCGCCCTACACGTGCATCAAGGGTCGTGCAGCGGAAAACTCGGCACGCTTTGGATCGAACGTTCGGCATATCTGAACGACGGCCCCGGGAATGTGCCCACGAGGGGGGTTGGTCATGATGGTGGGCCGTATGAACGTGCCAGAGACGGTCACGAGCGTGAGGGGGGGTGCCCCATTCTCACGTTATGGGGCTGCCATTCGGCTCCTCACTCGGGAACGCGGATGCTCTGGTCTGTCGGTGCTAACGGGGCAGTCCGAGCGAACGAGCGATCAGGTTGCGCTGGATGTCGATCGTGCCCCCGCCGACCACCTGCTTGATGGAGTTGCGCAGGTTGTAGTCGAAAGCGCCATCGCTGATCGTGCCTGCGGCAGATCCGCCGAGCGTCGCGACGGGACCGAGGATCTGGATGGCACCGGTACAGAAGTCTTCCTGCAAGGGTGTCGCGATGACCTTCGCCATCGAGGCAGCAGCGCTCTCGATGTGGCCCGCCATGACCGCACGCGCGGCCGCGTAGACCAACAGGCGAGCCGCCTGCAGTCTGGCGGCATATTGCGCGAGCAGCGCCCGCTTGTGCGAACCGGGGCTGCCAACAAAGCGGAGCGGGGCCGTACGGACCTCGGCCAGGAGATCGTCGAGCAGCCGCAGCACGTCAGCGGCCGCGGTCGACATCATGACCCGTTCCTTGGTGAGCGCGTGAGTGATCGCGCGCCAGCCGCCGTTGACCTCTCCGACGCGGTCAGTGTCGGGGACGCGATAGCTGTCGAAGAACGTCGTGCAGTTGATGTCGCCCGAGAGCGCCCGATGCTTCTGCAGGGAGAATCCCGGCCGGTCCGTTCGGGTCAGGAACACCGTGATGCCCGCGTGGGGACGGCTGGCATGGGGGTCCGTGCGCGCAGCCAGCCAGACCCACTCGGCGATGTCGGCCTTCGTGCCCCACGACTTCTGTCCGTCGATCACCCACTCGTTCTCGTCGCGGACCGCTCGGGTCCGGAGGTTCGCCAGGTCCGACCCGACCTCCGGCTCGGAATAGCCGAGGTAAAACGGAAACTCCCCGGAGGCGAGCATGGGCAGGAAGCGTTCCTTTTGCTCCTCGGTGCCGAACTTGATGATCGTCGGTCCGAGGAGGTCGGCCGCGGTCTTGCCGGCGAAGGGAACGCGGGCGTACTTGAACTCCTCCGCGAGGACGATCTCCTGCTCGATCGATGCGCCCTTGCCGCCGTACCGCGGTGGCCACGCCAAGGTGACGTAGCCGCGCTGTTTCGCGCCCTCGACGACCCGCGCGTTTTTCGTCGACGACCCGCGTGACCCCGCACTCATCGAGCAGCTCGCGGATCTCCGCGCGGAGCCTCTCCGCGTCGTCACCGAGCCGGGGGGTCGGCATGTCTCGACCCCCCTCAATGAGCAGCTCCGCCACGCCTCCGCAGACCGGTTCGAACAGACCCAGTCGAGCGATGTCGGCGTTGAGCCGTCGAAAGAGCCAGGGCGCCTCGTGACCGAGAGGTTCCAGTCCGGTCGCCGCTCGACCCACGCACGAGCCGCCTCCTCAACGAGCAGTCGCGCGGCGGTGACAGCGGTGGCACCGTTCGCGGCCCGATGGGAGACGGCCTGGAAGGTGCCGATCGGCTTGCCGAACGCCGTGCGGTTGTTGGCGTGCTCAACAGAGAGCTTCAGAGCGAACTCCGCCGCAGCCAGTCCGCGGGCGACCAGACCGAGGCGCAGGAGGCCGATCGCCTCTTCCTTCGCCTGGGGCTCGAGCCTCATGGTCTCGGAGCCGGTCTCGTTGACGGCGACGTCCGCCCAATCAGGCTTGGCGATGCCCTCGCAGTAGACCACGGAGGCGACGGACGACAGAACCGCGGCCGCGCCGTCGAGGGCGAGCTGCAGGACATGCGTTGCCGCACCAGCCGCCTCGGCGAAGCGCCGGCCGTGGTCGCCGTCGGGACAGATGACGGGACGGATCTCGCCTCTCTCGATCCGTTCTTGCAGATCGGGACGGGACGACGCCAGCATGTGGGCCACGAAGCCATCCATGAGGGGCACCGGCAGGCAGAGGAGACCGGTGACGCTGACCGCAGCCAACGCGGCGTCAAGGGCGCGTTCACCCGCAAGCGAGGTCAAGCCCTGCTCGACGGCGACGTCCCACGCGTCGGCGACCCGCTGATGCGCATCGGCATCCCCGGCCACTGTGGGCTTCTGCCACACTTTGCGGAGGGACTTGTCAACCGAGGCTGTGAAGTCGGCGAGTTCACCTGGCGATAGGGTGCCCATGTTCGTTTCCGATGGACGCCGTATCACGATGCCGCAGGCTGAGACGTCCAGATGATGGATGCGTCGAGTGCTTCGACAGTCGACTCCGCCACCCGGAAGGGGTTGATCTCGAGTGACTCGAGCGAGTCGCCGAGCCGCTCGGCCAGTCGGGCGACCTTGAGGATCATCGCCACCAAGGCGTCCTGATCGACAGGTTTGGATCCACGCACACCATCGAGCAACGCCTTGCCACGCAGCTCGGCCAGCATCTGTCGGACGTCGTTGTCGCTCACCGGAAGCGGCCGCAGTGCGGTGTCGTCCATGACGTGCACGAGGACACCGCCGAACCCGACCGCCAGGGTCAGCCCCCACTGCTCGTCGCGCACCACCCCGACTATCATCTCCACACCAGTCGGTCGCATCGACGACACCAGGGCACCCTCGAACCGGGCGCCGGGAACTGCCTTGGCCGCGGCCTGGACCCGCTGGTACGCCCGCCGGACGGCCTCGGGCGAACCAAGGTTGAGAACCACTCCCCCGACGTCACTCTTGTGGACGATGTCGCGCGACACGACCTTGACCACAACGGGCAAGCCCATACGGTCGGCCGCCTCGATGGCGCCCTCCTCGTTCGTCACCTGGGCATAGGGCGCCGCAGCGACCCCGTGCTGGACGAGCAGGTCCAGCGACTCGGCCTCACTCCAGACCCGATCGGTGTCCGCGACCTCGAGCACGTCGACCGCGGTGTCCGTGGGTGTTCGGTCCTGTCGAAGCCATTGCGACCACCGGATGGCGTGACCTGCAGCTTCGACGAAGTGGTCGAGACCGGTCATGGCAAGCGGGATGCCCAGCCGCTCGAGACTGCGGACGGTCGCGGGCTCGATCGTCGAGATCGTCTGGTCGACAAGCACCGCTGGAGTAGCGGAATCCGCGAGTGCCGGCGCATCGATCCGCAGACGCTCCTTGATCGACTCTCCTCGTTCATCCGTGGGAAGAACGTGGATCGCGGCGACGATCGCGATCGAGGGATCATCGGCGATCGCGGAGATGGAGTCGCGGAAGAGCTCCGGCCGCGCTGATGCGGCACCTGTCGCATCGAGCGGGTTGCGCAACGTGCAGAACTCCGGGAGGAACTCGGCGAGCCGCGCTCTCGTGGCGTCGGCCAAGGGAGGGAGGCTCACACCCGACGCCTCGGCGCGATCGGCGACCAGGTCGCAAGCGCCACCTGACATGGAAACCACTCCGAGGCCGCCAGGGCCCAACGGACCTGTGCGGGACAACAGTCCGGCGGTCACGACGAGCTGCTCCAACGACCGCACCCGAATAATCCCGAACTGGCGCAGCGCGGCATCGACCAAACCGTCGTCGCCGACGAGTGCACCGGTGTGGCTCCGAGCGATGTCCGCAGCGAGCTCGCTCGAACCGACCTTGAGCGCCACGACCGGCTTGCCGAGCTCGGCCGCTCGACGCGCCAGCGACCGGAACATGCCCACATCGCGAATCGACTCCATGAACATCGCGACGGAGCGGACCCGCTCGTCCTCGATGAGCAGGGCGGCCACCGTGGTCGTGTCGACCATCGACTCGTTGCCCGTCGAGACGACGTGGCTGACCCCGATGTTCTGTTCTGCCGCGAACGCGGCGATCGTGTGTGCTGTCGCCCCGCTCTGTGACACCACAGCCATGCCACCCGGCGTCAGCTCGGCCATCCGGCCGGACCAGGCGGGCACCCTGTCGACGAGGTTGATGAAGCCGAGACAGTTCGGCCCCACGCATGTCACGCCGAGCTCGCCCGCGAGATCCGTGACCTGCCTTTGCAGGGCCTGACCCACTTCACCGATCTCACTGAACCCAGCGGCGAGCACTACCGCGGAGCGGACCCCGGCGGCGGCGATGTCGCGCAACGCATCCGGAACGGCGCGGGCACCAACGAGCAAAAGGGCCAGGTCCACCGGCCCACCGAGCTCAGTGCACGAGGTATGGGCGGTCTGCCCATGGACTGTGCCACCGTTGCGGTTGACCAGGTGCACCCTGCCCTCGAAACCCAGCCGTTCGAAGTTCGAGAACGATCCTTGCGACCAGGCCGAGCGCTCCGAAGCGCCGACTATGACGACATTGCGCGGCGCGAGCAGCGAACTGAGGATGGGGCCTGCGGCCATGTCGTTCAGCGACCTGTCCACTGCGGTGCTCTCTTCTCGGCGAAGGCTCGCGGGCCCTCCACGAAGTCGTGGGAAGCGAGCAGCCGCTCACGACGGTCGTCGTCCTTGCGAAAGGCCTCGTCGATGCTCACGAACTGGGCGTCGAAGACCGCCTCCTTGGTGAGCTTCACCGACAGCGGTGAGCACCGGGTGATCCGGTCGGCCCAGGACCGCGCCGTCGACATCAGCTCATCCGCGGGGACGACCTCGTTGACCAGTCCGATCCGATGCGCCTCGTGGGCCTCGACCAGATCGCCGGTCAGGAGCATCCCCATGGCGACTTTGAAGGGAATCTGTCGCGCAAGCCGGTGAGCGCCGCCGGCACCGGCGAAGAGGCCGACCTTCGGCTCAGGAAGTCCCAAGCGGGCGTGATCGGCCGCTACGACAATGTCGCAAGCCAGGACGAGCTCGAGACCACCACCGGCCGCGACACCGTTGACAGCCGCGATGATGGGCTTCGGGCAGTCGAAGTCGCGGGTGATGCGACCGAACGGGGGCCGCTTCTCGCCCTGCAGGTCACCACCCTCCGCGGTCCGTTCGGCCGTGACCTTGAGGTCGTTCCCGGCACAGAACGCACGGTCACCGGCGCCGGTGAGAATCGCCACCCACATCTCGGGGTCGTCGCGGAAGTCTTCCCAGACCTCCTTGAGCTCGAGGTGCGCCTCCAAGTGGAGGGCGTTCATCCTGTCGGGCCGGTTGAGGGTCACGACCGCGACATGGTCTCGCTTCTCATACCTGACGAACTCGTAGCTCATGCGGCTCTCCGGAATCTCGGAACGGTGAACGGCTTCTCTTCACTCTCGAACACCGCAACAAGCTCGGCGCCGATCGCTGTGCCCTCGACCTCCTCGCCGACGAGCGAGGTATTGAACCGCACACCCTCCTCCGTCTCGACGGTTGCGACCACGTAGGGGCTGGGGAACCCCGGATATGCCTGGTGGACGACCGACAAGCTGTACAGCCGTGCCCGACCGCTGGCCGCACGCCACACGACGGCCGGAGCGAAACAGTGAATGCAGCGGTACTTCACCGGCCACATGTACTTCGCGCACGACTCACAGAACTGCAGCAGCAGCTCTCCGCCGGCGGCACCCTCGAAGAACGGGGCGCTGGCTTCGTCATAAGCAAGTTCAAGCCCATCAGTCGGCATGCTTGCTCCAGATCGTGGTCGAGTGGAAGTTGAGGACACCGCCGTTGCCGCTGGCAAGGACGACGTCGTTCTTGACCACCTGACGCTCGCCGGCCTGTCCTCGTGCCTGGGTGATCGCTTCCGACAGCGGCGTGAAGCCCCACATGTAGTACCCGGAGAGCTGGCCGCCTCCGGTGTTGGTGGGAAGCGAGCCACCGGGTCCGAGCTTGCCGTCGGCAACGAAGGCGCCGCCGTCGCCCTTCTCACAGAAGCCGTAGTCCTCGAGGGTCACCAAGACCGTGTAGGTGTAGCAGTCGTAGAGCTCGAGGATGTCGACGTCATCGTGGCTCAGGCCGGCCAGAGCGAAAGCCTGTTCGCCCGCTTGCTTCGCACCGGTGACGATCCCCGGCTCGTGTCCCACTGTCTGGTTGTCTCCGGGGGCCGCCTGCGTAGCCGCCTTGAGGTAGACGGGCGGCTGCCGTAGGTCCTTCGCGCGTTCGGCCGTCGTCATCACCACGGCGACGGCACCGTTGGAGACGATGCAGCAGTCGAACAGGTGGAACGGGTCGGCCACCATGCGCGAGGACTGGTGGTCCTCGATCGTCATGGGCTTCTTCATCTGCGCACGAGGGTTCAACAGCGCCCACTCGCGCTGAGCAACGGCGATCGCACCGAGCTGCTCGCTCGTCGTGCCGTACAGCTCCATGTGGCGACGTGCGGCCAAGGCATACGGCACGTTGCCACCGAACTCGCCGTACACCGCCTTGAGCACGTTCATTCCGTCCCAGACCCCCCGTGCCGCATAGGCGGCCCCGGCACCGACCGCCGGCTTCAATGGGGTGTCTGCGTAGACCAGCACCACATATTTCACCAAGCCTGCTTCGAGGGCCAAGCTCGCGTACTGGACCATCGACCCGACAGTCGACCCGTACGCCCTCATCGAGTTCATCACGGACAGGTCCTCGAACCCGAGCGAGAACTGCAGCCGCGGGTCCATGTCCAGGTTTCCGTTGCCGTTGAGCAACAGACCATCGACATCGGACTTCTGGAGGCCGGCGTCTTCCAGGGCCAAGGCGATCGCCTCAGCGGCGAAGTCCGCCGCTGTGCGTCCATAGATCTTTCCCATGGCCGTTACACCCAGGCCTACGACAGCGGTATTCGCAAACCATCTCCGATTCGCAGTCACGGCCAGCAGGGTAGCTCTGTTACATCCAGATGTCAAAGTGAGTTTAGTTCAGTTACCAGATGCATGACGTTGGTGACAACGGTCGCGGTGCCGTCAAATCGCCGACTGTGCAGCCGCGTCATGGGCGCCGACCAACCGCTGGATACACAGGGCAACATGGAACTGAGTTCAGTTGACGTCCCCCTACGGTGAATCTGAAGCTCAACTCGCGGGTCCAGCACATAGCGGATCGGGGAGCCGGTGGAAGCGACGCGGTGAGGGGCGGTCAGCGGGCCCCGGCACTCGGACTCGGCGACGCGCTCGCGGCCGAGGAGGTCGGCCGGCACGCCGAAACGAACCAACCCCAGCCCGGCGGCCGACCGGGGCTCCAACCCCTGTGCCCGGAGGCGACGGCCGACCGGAGCGACGATGGCACGCCGTCGCTCCGAGCCGCGCACGTACGGGGAACGAGGTCCCTGCCCGGCGCGGAGCGCATACGCAGTACCGTGCCGGAACGTACTCGACCGTAACCGGAGGAGATCGCATGCGGATCGGCGGCACGACCGTCCTGCTCACCGGGGCCACCGGCGGCATCGGGCAGACACTGGCCCACGCGCTCGCGGCCAAGGGTGCCAAGCTGCTGCTCACCGGGCGCCGTGAGGAGGTGCTGCGGCCGCTCGCAGAGCGGCTGGGCGGCCGGGTGATCGTCGCCGATCTGGCCGAACGATCCGATCTGGAGCGCCTGGTCGAGGAGGCGGCGGACGCCCGGATCCTCATCGCCAACGCCGCGCTGCCCTCCAGCGGCCCGGTCCTGGACTACCGGCCCGAGGAGCTGGACCGCGCCCTCGACGTCAATCTGCGCGCGCCGATGCTGCTGGCGCGGCTGATGGCACCGCGCATGGTGGAGTCGGGCTCCGGTCAGCTGGTGATGATCGGCTCGCTGTCGGGCCGTACGGCCTCCCCCGGCGCCGCGCTCTACAACGCGGCCAAGTTCGGGTTGCGCGGCTTCACCCTCGGGCTGCGGCAGGACCTGCATGGCACGGGGGTGGGGGTTTCGCTGGTGCAGCCCGGATTCGTGGGCGACGCCGGGATGTTCGCCGACGCGGGCACGTCCCTCCCCACCGGGGTCCGTACGATCTCCAGCCGCCGGGTGGCGGTCGCGACCATCCGGGCCATCGAGCGGAACCGGGCCGAGGTGAACGTGGCCCCGCTGGAGCTGCGCCTGGGCAGCGCCCTCGGCGGGCTGTTCCCGACCCTCGCCGAGCGGGCCCAGCGGGGCGCGGGCGCCGGGGAGACGTCCCGTCAGCTCGCCGACGGTCAGCGCGGCAAGCGCTAGCGCCACGGCCTGGTGCGCGGGCGGTGTCAAAGACCGTCCGCGCACGGGTCATTGACACCGCCCGGCCCCCATGCCAAAGTTTCGCGACCCTGGCCGGACAACGTTGTCAAGCGGAGGTGCGTCCCATGCGGTCGCTGATCGGTGGAATCCGTGCGCGCATAGCGGGCACGGTCACGGGCGTGTTGACGGCGGCGCTGCTGGGCGGCGGTCTGCTGGGACCGCCGGGGGCGACGGCCGCCTCCGCGGCCGGGGACCCTCCGGCCGACCCCACCTCGCTGGTCCATCCCTTCGTGGGCACCGAGAACTTCGGCAACACCTTCCCCGGCGCGAGCGCCCCGTTCGGCATGGTCCAGGTCAGCCCGGACACCGGCGGTCAGGGCGGCTACGACTACGACCAGAACGCCATCCACGGCTTCAGCCAGACCCATCTCTCAGGGGTCGGCTGCGGGGTGGCGGGCGAGCTGCCCATCATGCCGACGACCGGCGCGGTCACCGACGTCGACCCGGACCACTACCGCTCCACCTACAGCCATGACGACGAAGAGGCCACCCCGGGCTACTACCGGGTGGGCCTGAAGAGCTACGGCATAGACGCCGAGCTGACCGCGACCCAGCGCACCGGCTGGCAGCGCTACACCTTCCCGGCCACCGGCGCGGCCAATGTGCTGTTCAACACCGGCAAGGCCAATCAGAACGTCTTCGGCTCCGAGATCCGCGTGGTCGGGGACCGGACCGTCGAGGGCCGGGTGGAGGCCGGGAACTTCTGCGCCGGAAAGGACCGGCACACCGTCTATTTCACCGCCACCTTCGACCGCCCCTTCGCCTCCTACGGCACCTGGCGCGGCACGACCCCCTCCCCCGGCTCCCGCGAGGCGGCCGGAGAGGGCGGCAACGGCGCCTGGGCCAGCTTCGACGCGAGTCAGGACCGGGATGTGGTGGTCAAGGTCGGGCTGTCGTACACCGGGCCGGAAGGCGCCCGTAAGAACCTCGCGGCCGAGACCGGGGACTCCTACGACTTCGACGCCACCCGCGCCGCGCTGCACGACACCTGGCGCGAGAAGCTCGACGCGATCCGGGTCGGCGGCGGCACCGAGGAGCGGCAACGCGCCTTCTACACCGCGCTGTACCACGCCCAACTGCACCCCAATGTGGCGGGCGACGTGGACGGCCGCTACACCGGTTTCGACGGCGCGACCCACACCGCCTCCGGCTATACGCCGTACCAGAACTTCTCGCTGTGGGACACCTACCGGCCGCAGAACCAGCTCCTGGAGCTGCTGGAGCCGGGGGTGGCCCGCGATGTCGCGCTGTCGGTCGTCGCCATCGGCCGGGACGGCGGCTGGCTGCCGCGCTGGGCGCTGGCCAACAGCGAGACCAACATCATGACGGGCGACCCGGTGACCCCGTTCCTCGTGGAGGCGTGGTCCAAGGGGCTGCTGGCCGGGCACGAGGACGAGACGTACGCACTGCTGAAGAAGAATGCGACCAGCACCCCGCCCGCCGACTCCCCCTACAACGGCCGCTCCGGAGTGGACTATTACCGCAAGCTGGGCTACGTCCCCTCGGGGCTGAAGCTCGGCACCGACTGCGCCGACAAGGGCGGTGACAACGACTGCGTCCACCCCGCCTCGGCCACCCTGGAGTACTCCGCCGCGGACGCCGCGCTCGCCCTGATGGCGCGCGGGCTCGGACACCGCGCCGACGCCCGGATGTTCGCCGAGCGCGGCCAGACCTTCCGCACGCTGTGGGACCCGTCGATCGGCCACTTCCGGCCGCGCACGGCCGACGGCGCGTGGGTGACCCCGTACGACCCGGTGGAGGCGGGTAAGCAGTTCCACGAGGGCGGCGCCTACCAGTACCAGTGGCTGGTGCCGCAGGACCCGGCCGGTCTGGTGGAGCTGATGGGCGGCAGGCGCGCGGCCGAGAAGCGGCTGGACGACTTCTTCGCCTACGACAAGCTGCTCACCGACCCGGCGGGCACGGCCCGCAATGACTGGATCTCCGCCCCGTACGACTACTACGGCAAGCCCACGTACAACCCCAACAACGAGCCCGATCTGCACGCCCCGTACATGTATCTGTGGGCGGGCGCGCCCGCGAAGGCGGCGACCGCGGTACGGGCGGCGATGACCCTGTTCACCACCGGGCCGGACGGGATGACCGGCAATGACGACCTCGGCACGATGTCGGCCTGGTACGTCTTCTCCTCGCTGGGCCTGTACCCGACGATGAGCGGCGGGGACTTCCTCGCCCTGTCCAGCCCGCAGTTCGCCTCGGCCGTGGTCCGCATCGGGCGGTACGGCGCCCGGCAGGGCGGCACGCTGACGGTCGCCGCACCGGGCGCGAGCGACGCCAAGCGGTATGTCCGCAGCGTCTCGCTGGGCGGCCGTAACGTGGCGCGGACCTGGCTGGACTGGGACCAGGTCGCCCACGGCGGGAAACTGGCCCACCGGCTGTCCACCGAGCCGTCGTCCTGGGGCACCGGCCCGGGCGCGGAGCCGCCGTCGGTGGGCGCCACCCGCAAGGGCTGATACCGGCCGGTTGTGGTGTAGGTTCTAGGGCCCGCCTGGACACACGGGCCTGGGGGGTGTGGTCGAGCGAGGGAGCGGGTGTCCATGCGTGCTGTGGTGTTCGACGACTTCGGGCGCCGGCCCGAGGTCCGGAGCGTCGAGGACCCCGCTCCCTCCCCGCGCGGCGTGGTGATCCGCGTCGAGGCGACCGGGCTGTGCCGCAGCGACTGGCACGGCTGGATGGGGCACGACCCGGACATCCGGCTGCCGCACGTCCCCGGCCATGAGCTGGCGGGGGTGATAGAGGCGGTCGGGCCCGACGTCCTCAACTGGCGCCCGGGGCAACGGGTCACCGTGCCCTTCGTGTGCGCCTGCGGGCGCTGTGCCGCCTGCGCGGAAGGCGCCCAGCAGGTGTGCGAGCGGCAGACGCAGCCGGGGTTCACCCACTGGGGCTCGTTCGCCGAATACGTCGCGATCGAGAACGCCGATGTGAACCTGGTCGGGATACGCAACGAGCTGTCGTTCACCACGGCCGCCGGTCTGGGCTGCCGCTTCGCCACCGCCTTCCGCGCCGTCGTCGCCCAGGGCCAGGTCGCCCCGGGCGAGTGGGTCGCGGTGCACGGCTGCGGCGGGGTGGGGCTGTCCGCGGTGATGATCGCCGCCGCGGCCGGGGCCCGGGTGGTGGCGGTGGACATCTCACCGGAAGCGCTCGCCCTCGCGGCCCGGTTCGGCGCGGCGGTGTGCGTGGACGTGGCGTCCACGCTGGGCTCGGTGGCGGAGGCGGTCGCGGACGCCACGGGCGGCGGCGCGCATGTCTCGCTCGACGCGCTGGGCTCCCCGCGGACCTGTGCGGCGTCCATCAAGAGCCTGCGCCGCCACGGCCGCCATGTCCAGGTCGGGCTGCTGCCACCGGCCGCCGGGACCCCGATGATCCCGATGGACCGGGTCATCGCGCAGGAGCTGCGCCTGCTGGGCAGCCACGGCATGGCCGCCCATGCCTACGGCCCGATGATGGAGATGGTCGAGGCCGGTTCGCTGCGGCCGGATCTGCTGGTCACCGATGTCATCGGGCTGGACGCGGTCCCGGAGGCGCTGTCCACGATGGCCTCCGGGGCCAGAGGCGGGGTCACCGTCATCGAACCGCACCGCCCGCCGCTCACCGGGAACTGACGGACCGCCCCGGCGCTGACCGGAGGCTGACGGACCGCCCCGGCGCGGCCCTCACACCGTCCCGCTGGTCCCCCGGCTCCCGCCCCCGCCCCGCCCCCGCCGCCGGAACGGCCGGCGATGGTTCCGGCGAGTGAGCCGAGGGGCGCGTCGCTGTCGAAAGGGAGAGCGCGCCCAGGCCCTGGGGAACGAAGGAGCCGAGCACGGTCGACCGTCGGTCGGCAGGGGGCACCCTCCCAGCGGTAGCTGGGGGAGGCTTGAGCGCCCCGGAGGCGAACCGAGCCTCTGAAAAGGCGTGGGCGGTCCGGGTCAGAGCGGCACGGCGCCCGTCGCGAGGGCGGCGGCGGTCATCACGAGCGTGGTGCCGAACGCCCAGCGGAAGAGGAAGCGCTGGTGCTCCCCGAGCTGGACGCCGCTCATGCTGAGGAGAATGAAGGTCGCGGCGGTGAGCGGGCTCAGCGGGAAGCCGGTGGTCATCTGGCCGAGGACGGCGGCGCGGGCGATCTCGGCGTGGTCGGTGCCGAAGGCGTCGGCGGTCCCGGCGAGCACCGGCAGAACGCCGAAGTAGTAGGCGTCCGGGGTGAGGACGAGGCTCAACGGCATGCTGGTGACGGCCACGAGCACCGGCAGATGCCCGCCGAGCCCGTCGGGAATGACGTCGACCAGCGCCTCGGCCATCTTCCCGATCATTCCCGTGCCACCGAGGATGCCGGTGAACACCCCGGCCGCGAAGATCATGGTGATGACGAGCACCACGCTCTTGCCGTGCTTCTCCAGCAACTCCTGCTGGTCCTCCCAGCGGGGGTGGTTGACCAGCAGCGCGAGGACGAAGGCGAAGACGAAGAGCACGGGCAGCGGCATGGCCTCCAGCACCAGGCAGACCAGCAGCGCGACGGTGAGCAGCAGGTTGAAGGCGGTGAGCGCGAGGCCGGGGCGGGCGGCGACCCGGGGTGTGCCGGGGCCGTCCCCGACCGCCACCTCGGCCGGCGGGGCGGGCTCGATGGCTTCGAGCCGCCGGCGCTCACGGCGTCCGATGAGGTAGGCGGCCAGGAGCACCCAGGCGATTCCGGCGACGAGGGCGGGCAGCAGCGGCGTGATGATGTCGGACGTGTCGATCTTCAGGGCCGCGGCGGCGCGGGCCGTCGGCCCGCCCCACGGAATCATGTTCATCACGCCCGCGCCGAGGCCGACGACCCCGGCGAGGACCAGCCGGCTCATCCCGAGCCGCTGATAGACGGGAAGCATCGCGGAGATGCTGATGAGGAAGGTCGAGGCGCCGTCGCCGTCGAGCCCGACGCACACGGTCAGCACGGCGGTGCCGACGGTGATCCGTACCGGGTCGTTCTTGGCGGCGCGCAGAATGCCGCGGATCAGCGGTTCGAAGAGGCCCGCGTCGATCATCAGGCTGAAGTAGAGCACCGCGAAGGCGATCATGATGCCGGTCGGGGCGACCTTGGACAGCCCGTCGAGCGCCATCGGGCCCAGATCATCGCCGTATCCGCCGATGACCGCGGTGACCACGGGCATGAGGACGAGGGCGACCAGCACCGAGACCCGTTTGAACATGGTCAGCAGCAGGAAGCCGCCGATCGTGCAGAATCCCAGTGCTGCCAGCATGGCCGCTCGCTTCCTCGTCCGGTCGGGTGCTGCCGAAGAGTTTCCGAGCGGGGAAAGATCCGCGTCCAGCATTGAACACAGATCTATCCATGCGATCTGCGCAACAGTTCCGCCGCGCGGCCACCACGCCTACGCTCACGGACCATGGACGTCACCCTGCGCCAGCTGACCGCGTACGCGGCGGTCGCGCGCGCCGTGAGCTTCACCGCGGCCGCCGCCGAACTGCATGTGTCCCAGTCGTCGCTGAGCCGTGCGGTCGCCGATCTGGAGCGGACGCTGAGGATGCGGCTGCTGGAGCGGGACACCCGCAATGTGCGGCTCACCCCGGCGGGCGCCGAGGCGCTGCGGATCGCCGACCAGATCCTCTCCGCGCACCGCGCGGGCCTGGCCGAGCTGGGGCGCTACGGGGCCGGTGAGCGTGGTGCCGTGGCCCTGGCGGCCCTGCCGTCGGTCGCGGCCGTGCTGCTGCCGCCGGTGATCTCCGCCTTCCGCGCGCGGCGCCCGGAGATGACCGTACGGCTGCTGGACGGGCTGGAGCGCTCGGTGCTGGAGCGGGTGGTCGACGGGGACGCCGACTTCGCGGTCAGCACGGTGGCCCGGCGCGCCCCGGGCGTACGGCTGCGGCCGCTGGTGCGCGACCGCTTCGACGCGGTGCTCCCGGAGCACCATCCGCTGGCCGAGCGGGAGGAGGTGACCTGGGAGGAGCTGGGCCGGGAGCCGTTCCTCGCGGTGGGCACCGACTCCAGCGTGCGCCGGATGACCGACGCGGCCTTCGCCCAGGCCGGTATGGAGGCGAACCCGGCGGCCGAGGCGTCGAACGTGGCCACGGTGGGCGGGCTGGTGGCCGCCGGGCTCGGCGTCTCCGCGCTGCCGGCCCTGGTCCATCCGCTGATGGTGCCGGGCCGGCTGGTGCGGCGCCCGCTGGTCGGGCCGGTGGTGGAGCGCCGGCTGTATGTCGTCCTGCCGACGCGCCGCACCCTGCCGCCGGGGGCGCGCCGCTTCCTGGACCAGTTGGAGGAGTTCCGCTCCGCCGCCGATGCCCTGCCGGCGGGGGTGGTGTGGGAGGAGGCGGACGACGGTCCGTGGTGAGGCCGCGGGGCGCCGTTCAACGGCGACGTCCAGCAGCGATCTTTGCGAGATCCGCATGAATTGATCCCCTTTCATTGCTGGACGCGCATACACCCCACCCCGCAGCCTGGCCGCATGGAGGACCAGACCAGCACACGGCAGGGACAGCTCACAGGGCTGAAGGTGGTGGAGTTCGCCCATGTGGTGGCGGGCCCGCTCGCCGGGGGGATGCTCGCCGACCAGGGGGCGGACGTCGTCCACGTGGAGCCGCCGGGCTCCGGTGACGCGGCGAGGGCGATGGGGCCGCGGCGCGACGGCGTTCCGCTCTGGTTCAAGGTGGCGGGCCGCAACAAGCGCTCGGTGACCCTGGATCTGCACCACGAGGAGGGCCGGGAGGTCGCCCGGGAGCTGATCGCCTGGGCCGATGTGGTGATCGTGACGCTCCGGGCGGGCCGCCTGCGCGCCTGGGGCCTGGACTGGGAGGCCGTCCACGCGCTCAACCCCACCGCGATCCTGCTGCAGATCTCCGGCTTCGGCGCGACCTCTTCCCGTGCCGACGCGCCCGGCTTCGGGAAGATGGGCGAGGCCCGCAGCGGTGTGGTCCATCTGACCGGCTTCCCGGACGGCCCGCCCGTGCACACCGGTTTCTCGCACGGTGACGCGGTCACCGGGCTGATGGGCGCGTTCGCGATCCTGGCCGCCCTGCACCGCCGTGACACCGATCCGGACTTCGACGGCGAGTGGATCGACCTGGCGCTGTTCGAGCCGCTGTACCGCCTGGTGGAGTGGCAGATCATCGCGTACGACCAGCTCGGCGCGGCCCCCGAGCGGGCGGGCAACCAACTGGCCGTCGCCCCGGCCGCCGTCATCAACACCTACCGCAGCGCCGACGGCGACTGGCTCACCGTCACCTCCGCCACCACCCGCTCGGTGCGCAATGTGGTGCGGCTGCTGGGCCTGCCCGACGAGGAGTTCGCCACCGTGGACCAGCAGCACGCGGGGCGCGAGCGGCTCGACACGGCGCTGCGGGACTGGGTCGCGGTACGCCCTGCGGCCGAGTGCCTCGCGGCGTTCGAACGGGCCGAAGTGGTGGCCTCGCGAGTGTTCACCGCAGCCGACATCGCCGCCGACCCGGTCTACGCCGAACGCGAGGACATCATCACGGTGGACGACGCCGACCTCGGCCCGGTGCGAATGCAGTCGGTGATCCCGCGCTTCCACCGCTCCCCCGGCGCCGTGTGGCGGACCGGCCCCGCGCTCGGCGCGGACAACGCGCTGGTCTACGGGGAGTGGCTGGGCATCGACGACGGACGGCTGGCGAAACTGGAGGCCGAGGGTGTCATCTGACGGCGATACGGGTGCGATGACGGACGTGACGGGCGTGACGACGCATCGCGTCCCCCTGCGCTCCCTGCTCTTCGTGCCCGGCAGCCGGACCGACTGGCTGCCCAAGGCGGAGGCGGCGGGCGCCGACGCGGCCATCCTCGACCTGGAGGACGCCGTCCCGGAGGACGGCAAGGCGGCGGCACGCGAGGCCGTGGCCGGGGCCGTCGAGGGGG
This sequence comes from Streptomyces sp. NEAU-YJ-81, assembly GCF_017592595.1. Classification (NCBI taxonomy): domain Bacteria; kingdom Bacillati; phylum Actinomycetota; class Actinomycetes; order Kitasatosporales; family Streptomycetaceae; genus Streptomyces; species Streptomyces sp. NEAU-YJ-81. The sequence goes on from NZ_JAGFNO010000031.1 coordinate 103,663, forward strand.
CGGTATCCGGGGCCGACAGCCGGGCGGTATCCGGGGCCGACGGCCGGGCGGCCGGAACGCCCGCTCCGATGCGGCTGCTCGTACGGATCAACGCGCTGGACCGCGCCACGGGCTGGCAGGGCGCCGACGACCTGCGAGCGGTGGCCCGTCCCGGGCTCTACGGCATCGTGCTGCCCAAGGTGAGCGGCCCCGAGGACGCGATCACCGCCGACCGGCTGCTGGCCTGGTGCGAGCGCGAACACGGCCTGCCCGAGGGCCATTTCGCCCTGCTGCCGCTGCTGGAGACGGCGCGCGGGCTACGCGAGGCGTACGCCATCGGCCGGGCCGCCACCCGGATCGCCCACCTGGGCGCGGTGACCGCCCCGGGCGGAGATGTGGAGCGGGCGATCGGCTACCGCTGGAGCCCGGAGGGCGAGGAGACCCGTGAACTGCGGGCCCGAGCACTGCTGGACGCCCGCGCCGCGGACCGCCCCCATCCGGTGGCCGGGCTATGGGCGGACGTGGCGGACCTCGCGGGGCTGCGGCGCTTCGCCGAGCAGAACCGCGCCCTCGGGTACGAGGGGATGGCGGTGATCCACCCGTCCCATGTGCCGGTGGTCAACGAGGTGTTCGCACCGAACGCCGAGGAACTGGCCCGCTGTGGCCGGCTGATCGCTGCGGTGGAGCGGGCGCAGGCGGAGGGGGCGGGGGCGGTGCTCTTCGAGGGCCGGATGGTCGACGAGGCGATGGCGGCAACGGCCCGCCACACCCTGTCCCGCCACGGTGGGGGGTGAGTCCTGGGCCGCCACGGTGGGGGTGACGGTGGGCCCCTGTCCGTACGACGGCCGCGGGAGTTGCCCCACCCCGCCCCTTCCCGATGCTCCGGACAGGTAGTCCTGGAGTGATCGACAGTGGCGGTAACGCAGCAGGTCAAAGCAGTCTCGCACCCCTTGCGCTTCCTCCGGGGCATGAAGACGAATACGACGGTAGGGGGCGGCGCCGCCTGGGACCCTGCGCGAGGTCCGGTGCATCCGGCTGTCAGCGCGGAAGGACGAGACCACCAGCCCGGAGTGGCAGCGGGAGGCCGACGACATGGCGGCGGCGCTCGGTACCGGCGTCGAACAAAGCAACGCCCCCGACCGCAACGGGGCTGTCCGAGAACATCAGTCGTACTCACGGAGTGCCGTGACCAACTGGCGACCTTCCTTCGCGCCTCGTCGCATGAGTACGGCGGCAGCGGTATGCAGCTCATTCCATGAGTGCGGACGCCCCAGGGCGGAGGCATCAGGAATGCTCGCCACAGCCACCGACACGGCTTGCGTCGACTCACCCGCCCCGGCGAACGCGTGCGCCAGGCAAGCGCGATACCAGGTCTTGTCACGGCGGTACTCGTCCGGCAGCGCACCAAGACCGACCGTGAGGTGATCCACCGCCTCACGCCAGTCGCGTAGGTGCAGCGCCGCCATGCCACGTTGCAGGGTGAACCATGTCTCGTCGTAGAAGTACATCCACACAGGCTCGTCCTCGGGGCGCTCGGACGCCCGGGTGATGAGCGCCTGCGCTTCGTCGAGGAGGCGGCGGGCGTCGTCCGCCTCACCTTCAAGCGCGTGTCCTCGGGCGGCCATCTGCGCGGCCATGCCCTGTACGCCGAGAGACGTACCGGGGGCCGACCAGCGAGCGGCCTCGGCCAAACGTACGCACCGGGTTCCACGCCCGCCCGACCATGCCATGTGTGCCTTCATGCTGAGCGTCGTTGCGGCCATGTTGGCATCCCCAGCTTCCAGCGCCCATTCATGAGAGCGGCCGTACCACGCCAGTGCGGAGGCCGTCTGTGCCTGGTCCTGTGCCATCCACGCGAGGAACTGCGCATGTTCGGAGGCGAGCCGTACAACACGACCCGTCAGCCGGCCACGAGCACCCGCGTACGAGTTGACGACGGTATGGAGCTGCTGACGCATCACATCGACAAGCGGCCTTGATCCAATCCGGTCCTCAGCCCTGCGATGCTCGGCAAGCAAGCGGTCAAGCCAATCGAGGGTTGCGGCGTCCACGCGATGTGATTCGTTCACGACGCTCGTCACCCGAGTCAACAAGTCTTCGTCCGGAGCAGCTCCAGGGAGGGCCAGTCCCGCGACCGGGGCTGTGTCCATTGCCAGTTGCGCCGCTGTGGCTTGCAGATCAAGAGGAACGTTGATCCCCGCCACAATGCGTTGCCGCACCTCCATAGAGGTCACCCGGCGACGGCCCCGCTCGATGTCGGATACGTCGGGTTGAACAAGCCCGACACGTTCCCCCAGCTTCATCTGACTCAGACCGGTGAGCTTCCGGTACGTGCGGAAGACGGCGCCCCAATCCTCACTGGTAACCGCCGCTACTAGCTGGGGATGGGACCACAGGTTCTCGGGACTCTCTCCCATACCTCCAATATAGGGCGGCTCTATAGGGCCATGGGATGGGAGCGACAGAGGGTAGCCCGGAAGGGTCTTGGGGACACGAGACCCCCGCGACCGTGGCGACGGTCCGGGGGCATGGCCACCAACCCCGTGGAGGTTGACGACGTGCACCACGCTATCGGGTGGGTCTTCGAATTACTGATGTCTCTGGTGCTGCGCACACGGGGCGGTGAGGTGAGCGAGGTCCGGCCCTACGTGACGGCGTACGAGCGGCAGCGGGAGGAACAGTGTCGGCGTGCGCAGGTACTCGCCACGTACCGCTTCGATCCCTGTCCGTGCCCGATCCACGAGGGGCAGGCAACGGGATGACGGACGAGGTCCCCGAGGCCCCCCGAGTAGCTGACATCGAGCAGCTTCAGGCGGCCTACCTGATGCACCGCCAGGAATGCCGACAGTGCACCCGCAAGCGGTCGTGCCCGATGGGGCGACGGCTGGAAGAAGCGTTCCGAAAGGCGGAGTCATCATGACCCCCGGGAAGGCAGCCTGTGATGCCCGCGCCCGTCTGGAGCGCGAAAAGGAAGCGGCGCGTCAGGCGGGGGACCTGAGCAAGGTCACCGACTGTGCCGTGTTACTCAAGCGCCACCCCGACCACAACAAGAGGAGCGCTCTCTCTGGAAGGGAGCGGGCATGAACCGGGCCACGTACCGTTTCCGTGAGTTCCAGCTCATCCCCGACGCCGAACCGATCACGTTCGCCATGCAGTGCGCGGTGTGCCAGCAGACCGGACAGCCCAGCGACGAGCAGGCAGCCGCGCACGCGTGGGCGACCGGCCACCTGAAGGCGAACCCGGAGCACTTCACCTACCGGGAGATCAACACCCGCCCCTGCCGGTTCGAACCGGGAGCGTGGCAGTGACACGAACCATCCTTAAAGGCACGGACCTGGTACTCAGCGCCGAACGCGCGCAGGGAGCGCCGGACGGGATCTATCACGCCGAGTGCATGACCTGCCCCGCCACGTCGGGGCGGGTGGGCAGCGACCCCGGTCCCGTCGCGCGCTGGGCCATCCTCCACACCCAGCAACACGGGCTGAACCATGGTCAGTTCCTCGTGACCGTTGAGCGTCACTGGGCGCGTGGACCCCATACGCCCCCGGGACGGACACGGCACGGCCACGCTGCCCCAGACCCGCAGCGCCAGCACCGCCGACCGGAACCTCGCCACGCACCGCGCCCCCGGACGCTGGGGCGCCTGCCGGCGCACCGTGGCGTGGCTGGGGCGATTCGCCGGGCCGCTGGTCCTGACCACGTTCATCGTGGCCGCCGGACTCGGCGGCTACCTCATCGGAGTCGGCCAGGACACCGGCTGAGCTGCTGACGACGCCCGCACGGCCGGGGATCCACCCCCGTAGCCTCCGGCCGCGCGGGATCGGCGGCGCTCCCGACCGGACAAGCCCCGAGCCCGATGGGCAGACGCGCCCACGCAGAGTGGACGCACTCAGCCTCCCGCCTCCATACCCGCTGACCTGCCTGTATGCTCCAGAACACTTACTTACGAGCATCGAGGCTCACCGAAACCGGGGCTCCTCACCGAACCCCGCTCCGGGGGAGCCGCCCCCCTATCGCGCCTGCCCTCTGCGCGCTCGGAGCGTCAGGCTGGCAACGGCCGATAAGTTTCACCGCGATCCGCAGTGATAGGCACCGAGAGAAGAAGCGATACCGCCGGACGGGAGTGCCATCAGACCTTCTTCCGAGGGGACCCTTGGCTTTGGCCGAGGGAGGAATCGAATCCTTGGGCCGGAGCCGCGAAGCGGCGGAGTCCACTGCGTTGTCAGTGACGGCCGGTAGAGTGACCACATCTGCTTTGACCTGGGGAAACGAGTGAGGGGGCGGCTGCGTTTTGTTGCGTGCGTATAAGTTCCTGCTGCGCCCTACGGCCCGTCAGACGGTCGCGCTGGGCGAGATGCTGCGGGATCACTGCTCGCTGTACAACGGAGCCTTGCAGGAACGCCGCGACGCCTACCGGCACGCCTCCAGGACGAGCATCAAGTACGGCGACCAGTCTGCCCAGCTCAAGGAGATCCGGGCGTTCGACTCCGAGCGTCAAGGCCACTGGTCGTTCTCCTCCCAGCAGGCCACCCTGCGCCGCTTGGACAAGGCATTCCAAGCGTTCTTCCGCCGCGTCAAGGCCGGTCAGAAGCCGGGATACCCCAGGTTCAAGGGCGTCGGCCACTTCGACACTGTGACCTTCCCCAAGGACGGGGACGGGTGCCGCTGGGACTCCACCCCCCACGACCCACAGACCCGCGTACGCCTCCAGGGCATCGGTCACGTCCGCGTCCACCAGCACCGGCCCGTACGCGGCCGTGTCAAGACGATCTCGGTGAAGCGGGAGGGGAACCGCTGGTACGTCGTCCTCTCCTGCGACGACGTACCAGCCGAACCCCTGCCCGCCATGGGCGCGGTCGTCGGGGTCGACATGGGTACCACGCACTTTTTGACCACCTCCGACGGCGCACACGTCGCAGGCCCCCGCTTCCTCGACCAGGCCGCCGACGAACTCGCCGAAGCGCAGCGGCACCTCGCGACGTTCCCCAAGCGCACCCGGCGGCGCACCAAGGCGCACAGGGCCGCCGCCCGCCGCGTGGCGAAGCTGTACGCGAGGATCCGGCGCCAGCGCCTGGACCACGCGCACAAGACCGCGCTCACCCTTGTGCGGGACCACGACGTGATCGCCCACGAGAAGCTGAACACGGCGGGCATGACCCGCGCCCCCAAACCCAAGCCCGACCCCGACGCGCCCGGCACCTTCCTGCCGAATGGCGCCGCAGCCAAGGCGGGCTTGAACCGCAGCATCCTCGACGCGGGTTGGGCGCAGTTCCTGACGATCCTGGCGAACAAGGCTGAGAGCGCCGGTCGCCTCGTGGTCGCGGTGGACGCGCGCAACACCTCCCGTACGTGCCCGCCCAGCCTCGGAGGCTGCGGGCACGTCGCGAAGGAGAACCGCGTCACCCAAGCCAAGTTCGAATGCACGGCGTGCGGCTTCACCGCGCACGCGGACCACGTCGGCGCAACGAATGTCCTCGACAGGGCCGGGCTGGTCCTCTGCGACGCTGCTTAGCCAGCGATCCAGGAAGCCCGCGCGGTTACGCGTGGGTGGAGTCACCAATGTCATGCTCGGCCGGGCTGGACGCCGAGCCGGGCTCGCCGGTCGCTCGGCAACTCGCGCTGGCCCAGAGCGAAGTCACCCTCGCCGTGGGCGAGTTGCGTGAGCTCAGCCGAGGCGTGCGCCCCAAGGCCCTCACCGACCACGGACTCGCCGCGGCCGTCGGCAACCTCACCACCCGCTCCGCCCTGCCGGTCACCGTCGACATCCGGCTTCCGTACCGCTTGCCCATGGCCGTGGAGAGCACGGGGTACTTCGTCGCCGCCGAGGCCCTGGCCAACACCACCAAGCACAGCCGGGCCACTCGGGCCGAGGTCCACGCCCGGCTGGAAGCGGATGTCCTGACGCTGACGGTCCGCGACAACGGCGTCGGCGGGGCGGATCCGGCCGCGGGCACCGGGCTGGTCGGCCTGGCCGACCGCGTAGCCGCGGCGGACGGCAGACTGCGGATATCCAGCCCGGCGGGCGGCCCTACACTGCTGCGCGTGGAGCTCCCGTGCCGCTGAACATCGTGCTCGCCGAAGACTCACCGCTGTTGCGGGACGGCCTGGTCAGCGTGCTGACCCGGGTCGGCCACCAGGTGTCGGCGGCTGTCGGCGACGCCGACGCGCTGATCGCCGCGGTCCACGAGCACGACCCCGACATCGTCATCACCGATGTACGGATGCCACCGGGCAACGCCGACGACGGCCTCCGCGCCGCGGTCGCGCTACGCGATCACCGCGCCACCCTGCCCATTCTGGTGCTCAGCCAGTACATCGAGCAGTCCTACGCCACTCATCTGCTCGACCTGGGCAGCGAGACCGGCATCGGCTATCTGCTCAAGGACCGGGTCAGTGCCGTCACCCAGTTCGCGAGCGCGGTCGAGGAGGTGACCGCCGGTGCGACGGTCATGGACCCCGAAGTCGTGCGCCAGCTCCTGCGCCGACGGCATGACCCCCTGCGACAGCTCACCCCCCGGGAGCGCGAGGTCCTTTCCCTCATGGCCGAGGGACGCTCCAATGGCGAGATCGCCCGCGACCTCTATGTCACCGAGGCCGCGGTCAACAAGCATGTCAGCAGCATCCTCCAGAAACTCGACCTCCGCGTGGACGGCCAGGGACACCGGCGCGTCCTCGCTGTTCTCACCTACCTGCGCGCCTGACAGCCCGATGGCCCCGAAAACAACGAAGGCCCTCGACCCCGACCGCTTACGCGCTCCCAATCGACCGAACCTGACGCCGCCTGCCCGACTCGGCGTCAGGCGGCTATGGGGCTCGTGCGGCTATGTGCCTCTGGTGGCGTCAGTCCAGAACCGTCAGATCGAGCCCGCTCAGCCGCTCGGGGTCGGCCAGGATGTCGATCGCCACGATCCTGCCGTCCGTGACCGTGAAGGCCAGCACCGAGAACGGCCGCCCCTCCCGGGAGCTGACCACACCCACCGCCCCGTTGACGAGCGCGGGCCGGGCGAGGAGGCCCGCGCCGCTGAGGCGGGAGAAGGTGAGCGCCTGGTCCGCCACGGCCGCCGCGCCATGTACCTCGCGCGGGGCCGGGGCAGGCGCGGAGCCGTAGTCGGCGCGCAGGACGACATCCGGGTCGAGTACGGAGATCAGCCCCTCGAAGTCGCCGTCCCGCGCGGCGGCGAGGAAGGCGCCCACGACCTCGCGCTGCCGGGCCAGGTCCGCGTCGGGGACCGGGGCCGCTCCCCGCACCCGGCGGCGGGCGCGGCTGGCGAGCTGACGGGCGGCGGCCGGGGTGCGGTCGACGATGGGGGCGATCTCGTCGAACGGCACGGCGAACAGATCGTGCAGTACGAAGGCCAGCCGTTCGGCGGGGGCCAGCGTCTCCAGGACGACCAGCAGGGCGAGGCCGACCGAGTCGGCGAGCAGCGCCTGGTCCTCGGGGCCGGGCCCGGTCTCACCGCTGATGACCGGGTCGGGGAGGTGCACCCCCAGGGGCTCCTCGCGCCGGGCGGTGCGCGAGCGCAGCATGTCCAGGCAGACCCGGCCGACGACGGTGGTCAGCCAGCCGCCCAGGTTCTCCACCGCGGCGGTGTCGGAGCGGCTGAGCCTCAGCCATGCTTCCTGGACGGCGTCGTCCGCCTCGCTCAGCGAGCCGAGCATGCGGTAGGCCACCGCCCGCAGATGACCGCGGTGGGCCTCGAAGCCCTCCGCCAGAAGGTGGTTCTCGTTCATCGGTCACATCCCCTTGTCGCAGACCGCACCGTCGCAGGCCACACCGTCGCAGGCCACACCGTGCTGACGGATGGGCCGGGTGCGATGTGACGGAGGGGACGGAAATGTTTTGTGCGGGCCCGTGCACCCGTCCAGTCCCTTGACGCACTGCGATCACATCATTACACAAATTGGGAGCGCTCCCACATCTCCCACATCTTCCACGCCTCCCCAAGGAGGGTCCGTCATGCCCATGCCCCTGTTACCCCGTCCGCGCGGTGCGCGGACCGCCACCGCGCTGCTGACCGGCGCACTGCTGCTGATCGCCGCCCAGTCCGCGCCCGCCGGAGCGGACTCCCCCGCGGCACCCGCACCCCCGACCGCTGCCTCCGCCGCGCCGTCCGCCGTCCAGGTCAATCAGCTCGGGTATCTGCCGGACGGCCCCAAACGCGCCACCGTCGTGAGCGCGAGCGCCACCGCCCTGCCCTGGCAACTGCGCGACGCGGCGGGCCGCACCGCCGCCTCGGGCACCACCACCGTGCGGGGCGCGGACGCCGCCTCCGGGCAGTCGGCCCATCTGGTGGACTTCTCCTCGTACCAGGGGACGGGCACCGGCTACACGCTCAGCGTGGACGGCCGGACCAGCCATCCCTTCGACATCCGCGCGAACCTCTACGACGGGCTGCGCGCGGACGCGATGTCCTTCTTCTACCAGCAGCGCAGCGGTATCCCCATCGAGGCGTCCCTGGCCGGTACGGCATACGCACGCCCGGCGGGCCATCTGGGGGTCGCCCCCAATCGGGGCGACACCGCCGTGCCCTGCGTCAGCGGGGTGTGCGACTACACCCGGGATGTGCGCGGCGGCTGGTACGACGCCGGTGACCAGGGAAAATACGTGGTCAACGGCGGGCTCGCGGTCTGGCAGCTCGTCAACTCCTTCGAGCGCGCGAAGCGCACGGGGCACGCGGCGGCGCTCGGGGACTCCACGCTGCGCGTCCCCGAGCGCGGCAACGGGATGCCCGATGTGCTCGACGAGGGGCGCTGGGAGCTGGAGTTCCTGATGCGCATGCAGATCCCGGAGGGCAAGCCACGGGCGGGGATGGCCTTCCACAAGGTCCATGACGCCGCCTGGACCGGGCTGCCCACCCGTCCGGAGCAGGACGCCGAGCCGCGCGAGCTGCACGCGCCGTCCACCGCCGCGACCCTCAATCTGGCCGCCGCGGCGGCGCAGTGCGCCCGGGTCTACGCACCGTACGACACCGCCTTCGCCGCCCGCTGCCTGGACTCCGCGCGCCGCGCCTGGGCCGCCGCGCAGGCGAATCCCGATGTGCTCGCGCCGGGTGCCGACTCCACCGGCGGCGGGGCGTACGACGACAGCGAGGTGGGCGACGAGTTCTACTGGGCGGCGGCGGAGCTGTACGCGACCACCGGGGAGGCGCGGTACCGGGACGCGGTCACCTCCTCGCCGTACCACACCGCGAGCGATGTGTTCACGCCGTTCGGCTTCAGCTGGCAGGCCACCGGGTCCCTCGGGCGGCTCGTCCTGGCCACGGTGCCCAACGGCCTGCCCGCCAGCGACCTCGCCCGCGTCCGCGCCTCCGTGGTCTCCGCCGCCGACGCACGGCTGAGCACGATGGCCGGCCAGGGCTATGCGGTGCCGCTGCCGGCGGACGGCTATGTGTGGGGCTCCAACGGCCAGGTGGCCAACAACGGGACCGTCATGGCCGTCGCCTACGAACTCACCAAGCAGCGCCGCTACCGCACCGGGGCGCTGGAGACGCTGGACTATCTGCTCGGCCGCAACGCGCTCGGCCAGTCGTACATCACCGGCTACGGCGAGCGCGCCGCGCAGAACCAGCACCACCGCTTCTGGGCGCACCAGTACGACGCCTCGCTGCCGAACCCGCCCGCCGGATCCATCGCGGGCGGCGCCAACGCGGGGCTGCAGGATCCGGTGGCACAGGAGAAGCTCCCGGGCTGCGCGCCCGCGGCGTGCTACATCGACGACATCGGCTCGTACTCCACCAATGAGGTGGCGATCAACTGGAACGCACCGCTGGCGTGGCTGACCGCGTTTGCCGCGGAACGCGGCTGAACCGGGGTACGCGATCGACCCGGCGGGCGAGGGGCCACCGGCCCCTCGCCCGCCGTCGCTTTCACCGGGGCAGCTGCGCCTCGATCGCGGCGACGACGTCGTCCGCCTCCGGCTCGGTCCGCGGCCGGAACCGGCCCACGACCTCACCGTCCGGCGAGATCAGGAACTTCTCGAAGTTCCACTGCACATCCCCCGCCTCGCCCTGCGCGTCCGACGTCCGCGTCAGCTCGGCGTAGAGCGGATGCCGCTGCTCGCCGTTGACATCGATCTTCTCCAGCAGCGGGAAGGACACGCCGTAGGTCGTCGAGCAGAACGTCTGGATCTCGTCGCTCGTCCCCGGCTCCTGCCCGGCGAACTGATTGCACGGAACCCCCAGCACGGTGAACCCGCGCTCGGCATAACGCTGCTGCAGCCGCTCGAGCCCCTCGTACTGCGGGGTGAGACCGCACTTGGACGCCACATTGACCACCAGCAGCGCCGCACCCCGATGCTCACCGAGAGAGGTCGCCTCGCCGGTAAGGGTGTGCAGGGGAATGTCGTACAGGCTCATGGGATCAACCGCCTTCGTCGTTCGGTGGGTGAGCCCCAATCTATGCGCTCACGGGCCCGTGACGCCCGGTCACAATATGAACACCAAGCACACACAACCTCTTCACTTTTCAATCAGCGTGGCTAGGGTCGGTTCCTCACGTATCACTCAAGGGGGGACCATGTCCGGGAATAACCAGCCATCACCGACACCGAGACGCCCCGGATGGGCACGCAAGCGCGTCGCCATCCCGGTCGCGGCCATCCTGCTCTTCGCCGGAGTCGGCATAGGGTCGGCCCGGGGCGAGGACGCGAAGGCGGCGGACGGCGACAAGCCCACGCCCAAGGTGACGGTCACCGTCACGGCCAAGCCCGCCCGGGTGAAGGACACCGCCGAACCGACACCCACCGTGACGGTCACCAAGACCGTCACGGCGAAGCCGAAGCCGAAGCCGAAGCCCGCACCCAAGGCGACGAAGAGTACTGAGGACGACTCGTCCTCCTCCACCGGTGGTGTCAGCTCGTCATCCGGCGGATCGTCCTCGTCGGGCTCCGGGGGCGGCGGGTCGTCCGGCAGCTCCTCGTCCAGCAGCACGGGCGGATCGAGCAGCGGTGCCACGGCACTCTGCAACGACGGCACCTACTCCTACGCCGCCCACCACCAGGGCGCGTGCTCGCATCACGATGGCGTCGCCGTCTTCTACAGGTGATCTGACACGGCGATGGGGCGGGCCGCAAAGCCCGCCCCATCGCCTGCCGGGTAGCGCCGGGTGACGGCCTACTCGGGCGGCGTCGGCGTGTCGTGGCCGCGGTACAGCGGGGCGGGCTCCCAGCGGCGGCTTGATCTACGCAGCGTGACTGCCGCGCCAGTGCGCGCGCAGCGATACTTGCGCCCAGTTGTGCTGTGACCCCATAGGTTCACCGAGTGGTCGAGGGTTGTGTGGTGCGTGGGCCGGGACCGGCGGTCCCGGCCCACATGCGTGCGTCAGGCCACTGTGCCGGCAACTCCGGTGCGACCTTCCGGGACGCCGACGATCGTCACAATGACCTGCTCACGGATGTCCTCGCCGAGGACGCCGGCAAGCGCGTCGGTGGTGGTGGCGACCAGGCGGGCGGGAGCGTCCGGGATCTCTGGAAGGTGATAAGCGGCCTCGCGCATACTGAGGGTGACGAGCGGGGCGTCGATCTCGGCGGGGACGCCGCCGATGCCCCGGCGGTGCTGCGGGATGCCGATCAGGTCCACCCCGACCAGGCGGCGGAACTCCTCTCCGTAGACGGCGCCGACCGCGTCGGTTAAGGCGCTGATCAGCTTCGGTTCGACCGTCCCGTCGAGGACCTCTTCGCGGATGTGCATGCTGAAGTGCGGCATGAGGGGATCTCCGTTCGTGCTGGTAGGTACCATGAAGAGAATTCACTTTGGAAGCAAAGCAAAATACCTTTGAAGGTAAAGGTAAATGAGGAGGGGTGTGTGATGTCAACACCCAGGGCGCACGATGCCGACGAGGGCGACGAGGGCGACGAGAAGGGAGTCGATGACGCTGTCAGGACCCTGCTGCTACTCATGCCCCGAATGGTGGGCCGGGTCAAGAAGATCCCCGTGCCCGAGGCGTTGCAGTCCTTCTCGCTGGCGCCGCGTCACCTCTCCCTGCTCTCCTACCTGCTGTTTGACGGACCGACGACCGTGAACGAGCTGGCTGCTCGACTCCAGGTCGCCCCAACGACGGTGAGCCTGCTGGTCGGCGACCTGAGCCGGCAAGGAATCCTGGAGCGGCGCGAGGACGAGGCGGACCGGCGCCGGCGGATCATCTGCATCGCGGCCGACCAACAACCTGCGATCACCTCCTGGCTCGCCCCGGGCGCGGCCGCATGGCGCAAGGCACTGGCCCCCCTGACGCCGGATCAGCGGCAGATCTTCGTCGACACACTGCTCGCATACGAAGCCGCGGTCAGCGGCGAGGAACCGGGCTGAGCCGAGCCCTGCCCGCAAGAACGCCATGGCCGGCTATCGAGGCACCGCCGCCCACGGCAGCGAATACCCAGTGCGGGGGCCGACCGCACTCACCGGCGTGTCAGGTGGTCGCGGTGACGGGGCGTCCGCCCCGGCGGATGCCCTTCTCGCTGCGCATGCGGGCCCGTTCCCTGCGCTCGCGTCGCCGACGGGAACGCCCACCGCGAAGGAGCCGTCACGGGGATGACTGCTTCGCGATGGGCGGTGAACTAACAGGTCAGCGGCCTACTCGGGCGGCGTCGGCGTGTCGTGGCTGCGGTACATCGCCTGGATGTCGAGCTCCAGCTTCACCGTGGGGCCGACCACGGCGATGCCGCGGGCGAGCATATTGCGCCAGTTCAGGGTGTAGTCCTCGCGGTGCAGTTCCGCCGTGGCGAGGGCGGCGCAGCGCAGTTCCTGGTCGTAGCCGCCGTTCACGGCGCCGAGGTAGGTGGTGTCCAGGGTCACCGAGCGGCTGACGCCGTGCATGGTGAGGGGGCCCTGGAGGGTCCACTTGGGGCCGCTGCGCCAGGTGAAGCGGTTGCTGGCGAAGTGGATCTCCGGGAAGTTCTCGACGTCGAGGAAGTCCGCCGAGCGCAGGTGGTTGTCGCGGGTGTTGTTGCCGGTGTTGATGCTGGAGGCGTCGATGACGACCTCGACGCGGGAGTCCTCCATCCGCTCGGCGATGTGGATGCCGCCCCGGAAGCGGGTGAAGCGGCCGTGCACATTGGCCATGCCGACGTGGCGGGCGATGAAGCGGATCGCGGTGTGCGGCGGGTCGAAGAGCCAGGTGCCCGGCGGGGGGAGTTCGAGCTGCTGGGAGGGTTCCATCTGCACCCGGCGGGGCGGTTCGCTCTGGCCGTAGACGATGTCGACGGTGAGGCGGTTGGGCTGCAGCCCGCTTCCGGTGAGCAGCACGGTGTACTGCCCCGGCTCGAGCGTGGCGAGGAAGAGGCCGTGTGGATCGGTGGTGGCCTTGGCCACAGTACGGGCGGCGCCACGCGTCTCGGTGACGGTGACCTCCACGCCGCCCAGGGCCTGGCCGACGGGGTCCAGGACCTCGCAGCTGAAGGCTCCGGCACCCACGGGCAGGGGGATCCTGAGTCCTGATCCGCGGTCCGGACGCTTGGTGCGCATGCGCCGGAGCAGTGCGAGGGGCATTGCAGTCATCTCACTAACGGTTTCTCTGGGGATGTGGGCGCGTCCATGATGGAGCCCCAGGTCGGGCTCGCTGCGCCCGGGGGGTGGGTGTCAGCCGTGGCCGAGGATCTTCCGTAGCGCCTCGATCAGCAACTCCCCCGCGCGCGGGGACATTTGGGGGTGGCGGAAGCCGATGTGGTTGTCGGGGCGGGTCAGCAGGGCCCCGCAGTCGCCGATTTCCCGCAGCCGGGCCCAGTCGCCGTACGGGTCCTCGTACTCCTGGCCGGGGCCGATGGAGACGGTGACGAGCTCGATGCCGAGTTCCTTACGGGCCGCCTCGGCGGCCTCGTCCCAGCAGTCACCGCCGATGCCGGTGAAGAGGGTGAACCGGCCGTGGCCACCGAGGTCGAGGGTGGACAGCCGCTCACGCCCCCGGACGACCCATGCGTGCGGCAGCTTGGCGCCGGGGCGGGTGCTGGGCTGGTGGTACAGCTCAGGGTCGCGGCCGAAACCGGGGTCGGGGGTGCCGTCGGGGACGATGGCGTCCGACACGTACCGCTGGTTCATCTCCACACCGTGCGCGTTGAACTCGTACGCCTTGGCCGCGATGGCCTCGCGCAGTCCCTGCCGCTGCTTCGCGCCATCGGGCGTGGCGGCCTTACGGGCCTCGACATTGCGCCACACCTGCTCGGTGTCGGAGGCGGCCGGCACACCCAGCGCCTCGAAAACCGGCGCGGTCTCACCGATGCTCCGATTGGCCCGCTCGACGACCTGCCGCCCCACCGGCGCCCGTTCGGCGGAGTAGGTGTCCAGAAGGGCGGGGGCCGCGGTGCCGTCGAGGACCAGCTTGAGCTTCCAGGCGAGGTTGTACGCGTCCTGGATGGAGGTGTTGGAGCCCAGCCCGTTGGACGGCGGATGGCGGTGGACGGCGTCGCCCGCGCACAGCACCCGCCGGTCGGCGTAGGTCTCGGCGTACAGATGGTTGACGGTCCACGCGGAGGTCGAGGTGATGCGCACGGGGATCGTGTCGTCGCCGAGCAGCCGGTGCACCACGGACCGCGCGAACTCCTCGGTGAGGTCCGGCGGGCCCGCCTCGAGGTCGTAGCCCCACACCACCATCCACTCGGTCCAGGGGCGCACACAGCGCACCAGGCCCGCGCCGATGCCGCCCACCGTCGCGCCGGGGGCCAGCACCCAGTAGAGCGTGGAGGGGCGATGGGCGGTCAGATCGGTGAGATCCGCCTCGAAGACGATGTTGAGACTGCCCGCGACGCCCATCCGGCCGACCGTGGGCAGCCCGGCGTTCTCCACGACACGGCTGCGTCCGCCGTCCGCGCCGACCAGATAGCGGGCCCGGACGCGGTAGGTGTCCCCGCGCAGCCGGTCCTCGACCAGCGCGGTCACGCCGTCGTCCGACTGCTCATGGGAGAGGTACTCGGTGTGGAAGCGCAGCGCGGTGCCCCGGGAGACCGCGGCGTTCACCAGCACCGGCTCCATCAGGTGCTGGGGCATGTCGCACATCCGGCTGGGGCTGGCCAGTTCATGCGCGGCCTGGACGAGCGGGTCGTTGCCCCAGGAACGCAGCCGTCCCAGCTCCTCGCCCGCGAGGCTGGTGCAGAAGACGGTGTTCCCCATCAGCGGCTGCGGCGTGGCCTGGGCGGTGACCTGGTCCTCGACGCCGAGGTCGCGCAGCACCTCCATGGTGCGCTGGTTGGTGATGTGCGCGCGGGGCGTGTCCGCCAGGCTTCCGTACCGGGTGACCATGACGTTGGGCACGCCGTAGGTGCTCAAGGCGAGCGCCGTCGCGGCCCCGGCGGGGCCACTGCCCACGACCAGTACGTCGGTCTCGACGGTCTCCACTGCTGAAGGGCTCCTCTCCGGGTGATGGGCGATCTCCTGACGACCGGCGATCGACCATTGGTGATCTTGTTCCAGAACCCGGGCCCCGAGGTGTCTCATTTCGAAACACCGGCGACGTATACGGTGGAGTGGCTGTGACGACCATCGACGACACCCCCGCCGACTCGGCCCTCTCATCCCTGCGCCGGGCGCGCGACCGGTTCCTCAGCGGACGGCCACCGGGCGACGGGGTCCCCGAGGACCTCGCCGAAGCCTGGCGACGGGCGCGATTCTTCGGCGTACCGCGCGACCTGGTGGCCCCGCCCAGGGTCCGGCCGCCCGAGGACTCACCGCTGCTGGCCGCGGCGCGCCCCGCGCTGGACCGAGTGGCGCCCACGCTGAGCGGTGAGACGGGGCTGGTGCTGGTCGACTCCCGCTGCCGCGCGCTGTGGTCGGGCGGCGGCCGTTACACCGGCACGTCCGCCGATGTGGCCGGTCTCGATCTGTCGGAGAAGGCGGTCGGGCACAACAGCTCCGCGCTCGCGCTGCGCACGGGGCGCCGGGCCGAGGTCCACGGCCCGGAGCACTTCCTCGATCTGTGGCAGGAGGTGTCGGCGGTCAGCGTGCCGCTGTACGAGCCGACGGCGGGCCGCCCGGCCGGCACCATCACCGTGGTGGCCCCGCTGAGCGAGGGCCGCGCCGCCCACCCGGGCGCGGCCGTCGCCGAGGCCACCGCGCACGCCGTCGAGACGGAGCTGCTGGGCCGGGCGCACCCGCCGGAGCGGGTGCTGCTCGACGCGTATCTGCGTCAGCGGGCCGACGGGGCGGCCGTGGTGGCGCTCGACGGCAGCAGCCGCCTCGTCAGCCCGGAGGCCGCGCGGCTGCTGTCGCACGAGACGCTGGCGCGGCTGGAACGGCATGCCACGGCCCTCCTCAGGGACGCGGACGCCGGACCGGAGGGCGCGAGCTCCGGGGCACCGGAGGAGATCGGCGTACCGGACGGCGCCGGGCTCACCGTAAGGATGACGCGCGTGGTGCAGGGGGGCGAGGTCATCGGGGCCGTCGCCACGGTGTGCCCGGCGACCCGGCGGGCGAGGGCGGCGGAGCGGCAGGGCCATGACCGGCTCCCGGGGCTCGTGGGCACGTCCCCGCCCTGGCGGGTGGCCGTCTCCCGGGCGACGGAGCTGGCGCGGGCCGCGGAGCCGCTGCTGCTGATCGGGGAGCCGGGCGTGGGCAAGACCGCGCTGGCCCGTGCCCTGCTCGGCCGCCGGGGCACGGCCGCACCGCGTCTGGTCGACGCCGCCGAGCAGGTGGCCGG
The DNA here is from genome assembly GCF_017592595.1 of Streptomyces sp. NEAU-YJ-81. Lineage (NCBI taxonomy): Bacteria > Bacillati > Actinomycetota > Actinomycetes > Kitasatosporales > Streptomycetaceae > Streptomyces > Streptomyces sp. NEAU-YJ-81. The sequence goes on from NZ_JAGFNO010000031.1 coordinate 120,259, forward strand.
CGAGGTCCCGCGCTGGTGCCGCGCGCTCGCGGAGGGGGACGGCGGCGCGCCGCCGCTGCTCCTGCGCCACGCCGAGCGGCTGGGCCAGTCCGATGTGGCCGCGCTGCTCTCGCTGCTGGAGGAGCGGCCCGCGGTGCCATTGGTGGCGACGCATACCCCGGGTGCGCCGACCGGTCCCTGTCTGAGCCGGCTGCTGGACATCCTCTCGGCCCGGTCGGTGACGCTGCCGCCGCTGCGCGAACGCGTCGAGGACATCCCGGCGCTGCTGGCGGGCCTCGCCCGGCGCCCCTCCCCCGGGCGTCCCCCGCTGACCTGGAGCCTGGACGCGCGCCGGGCGCTGGAGCAGCACACCTGGCCGGGCAATGTCACCGAACTCGCCCATGTCGTACGGGAGGTGGCCGAGCGCCGCCGCGCCACCGGGCCGGTGCGGCGCGAGGAGCTGCCGTACGGGCTGCGGGTGCCACCGGCCACCCGCCGGCTGAGTGGCATAGAACGGGCGGAGCGCACGGCGATCCTGGAGGCGCTGCGCCGCCACGGGGACAACAAGGTGCGGGCCGCCGAGTCCCTGGGCATCGGCCGGGCCACGCTGTACCGGAAGTTGCGGGCGTACGGAATGGACCAGGCGTAGGGGAATGGACCAGGCGTAGCGGCGGAAACAGTCACCAGGGGGGCCGGTCGCAGGGGAGCCGGCATCGGTCGCGGAGGGGGCAACGGTGACGCGAGACAACAGCGCCGAGGGCGAAGCGGTCACGGGCAGACTGCTGATCCTGGAGTACGAGCAGGTGAAGGAGGAGCAGCGGGCGCGGATCGGGTTCCGCGACAATCTGCTCTACGCGACACTCGCCGCGATGGCGGCCATCATCACCTTCTCCCTCCAGAGCCATGGACGTCCGGAGCTGCTGTTGCTGCTGCCCCCGGCGTCGGCCCTGCTGGGCTGGGCGTATCTGGTCAACGACGAGAAGATATCGGCCATCGGGCGGTATGTCCGGGAGGATCTGGGGCCCCGGCTGGCGGCGCTCGTCCCGGGCCGGCCGCCGGTGTTCGGCTGGGAGCGGGCCCACCGCGACGACGGCCGCCGGATCTCCCGCAAGCGGCTGCAGCTCGCGGCCGATCTGCTGCTGTTCACGGTGGCGCCGATCGCCGCCCTCGTCGTGTACTGGGCCTCGGAGCCGGTGCGGGCGGTGCTGCTGGCGGTGTCGGTGGCGGAGGTGGCACTGATCACCGTCCTGGGAGTGCAGATCGTGCTGTACGCGGATCTGCACCGGCCCTGACGCATGAGAACCAGACGCATGAGAACCATAGAGTGCGTCGCATCCGTAAGGTGTCGGCGAAGGCTGTCCTAGGGGGGATCCATGGGCGCTGAGGACAAGGGCGGGACGGCGCGGGCCGATGTGGTGGTCCTGACCGCACTGGAGGTCGAGTACCGGGCGGTCCGGGCCCATCTGGAGGACCCGCGCCCGGTCAAGGCGGAGCGGGGCGCGCTGTTCGAACTTGGCGTGTTCCGCGACGGATCCGGCGAACGGACGGTCGCCATCCATATGACGGGTCCGGGGAATCCGGGTGCCGCGGCCTCGGTCGAGCGGGCCGCGGCGCTCTTCGCGCCCCGGGCGGTGCTGTTCGTGGGGGTCGCGGGCGGCCGTAAGGACGTCGCGCTGGGCGATGTGGTGGCCGCCGACGCGGTGTACGACTACGAGACCGGTAAGGACACCGAGTCGGGTTTCCTGCCCCGGCAGAAGACCTATCAGTCCGCTTATGGCCTGGTGCAGCTGGCCCGGCTGGTGGCGGCGGGTGACGAATGGCAGCGGCGGATCCGCCCGGGGGACGACGCGCCACGGCCCCGCGCCCATGTGAAGCCCCTCGCGGCGGGCGGGCGGGTGGTGGCGCACCACCGCTCGGATGCCGGGCTCAGGCTCACCGCCAGTGCGGGTGACGCGCTCGCGGTGGACATGGAGGGCTTCGGCTTTCTCGCGGGCGCGTATGTCAATCAGCAGCTGGACGCGCTGGTGATCCGCGGCATCTCGGATCTGCTCGGGGACAAGGGCGAGGCGCACGACGAGCGCTGGCAGCCGGTGGCCTCCCGGCACGCGGCGGCCTTCGCCTTCGAACTGATCGGCCGGATCCCGGTGGCGGCGGACGCCCCGGCGGTGGCGGATGCCGAGACAGCCCAGCCGTTCACCGCCTACACGCGGTCCCTCGACACCGATACGCGGTCCCTTGCGGCCGATACGCCGCCGCTCGCCACCAGCACACGGTCCCTCGTCGCCGAGACGCGGCCCGAGACCCCCCGGCGGCGCAAGCTGACGATCCGTGATCTCGGCGGTCTCGCGGACACGCTGCTGGCCGTGTCCGGGATGACCTCCCCCGCCCGCTGGCAGCAGCTGCTCGACGAGCTGCCCACCGTGGGCACCGCGGTGGGTCGTCAGTCGGCGAGCCGCGCGGAGGCCCTGTCCCTGCTGCGCACCTGCGAGGCGCGGCGCGCGATGGGCGAGCTGGTGGAGGTGGTCGCGGTGCTCGCCCCGGACGATCCGGCAACCGCCGAACTCGCCCGGCGGGTCGAGGAGCTCGGACTGGAGTGACCCTCCTCACCCTCCCGACCCGGCGGATGCCGAACCCCGGGCCGCCTGCGCGCGGGGCCCGCACGCTCCCCGGGCCATGGCGGAAGGCCGTACTGCACGCCAGGTCGCCGGAATCGTCCAGGTGGCCCCCTCGGGAGGACCTCCCTCCGCCTCACGGGCATGTGCTCCCCCGGTCCACCACCGGGACATGTCCCCGCCGCGCCGGTGCCCGCCGGGGGCGGGGACCGTGCCCTGGACATACTCCCCCAGGGGGTGTCAGGCGGAACTCGCGGGGAAAACAACTTGTCCCGGAGTCCGAGCGGTTGGCGCCCGCGTGTGGCAGGGTCTCCGGCGGGATCATCGGCGGCGGGGACCGGTGATGCGGCCTCGGGGGAGGGCACAGCATGGCGGCCATGGGGGAAGGTGGCCTGAAATCGGTTGGCAACCTCGTCACGGCGTTGAAGGAGTTCCGCTGTCTGACGGATCCGGATCTGCGCACGCTGTGTCTGGATCTGGTTGCCATGGAGCTGGAGATGACCAGCGTTCCCGTGCGCGTCCACCGGGTGACCGACTACTTCCTGGTGGAGCTGGCCCGCGAATGCCTGGAAAACGTGCGGATCATGCACGCGCTACGCGCGTCCCTCGCGGTGATGGCGGCGGCCGACGAGGACGCCATGATGCGGCTCGACTCGGTCATGGAGCAGATGACGGCCCGTCCGGCACTGCCCGAGACCGCCGCCGCGAAGCTGCGGTCGCTGCTGGAGGAGCTGGAGATCGAGCAGTTGGGCCAGTTGTGCCGTACGGCGGCGGGCCCGCTGCAGGACATCCCCGCGGTCACCAGCCCCTGGCACGCCTTCGAGGTGCTGAGCCGGATGAACGCACAGCCGGGCGGGCTGCCGCCGGGGCTGGCCCTCGTGGAGTACCTCGCGGCGGCGGCGCGTCCGCTGCAGCGGGCCGACGCGCTGCGCGAATGGGCCGATGAGCAGGCCCGGGAGCTGGGCCTGACGCCACAGCTGCGGTCGCTGCGGCAGCAGGTGGGGCATGCCGCCCCGGCCGGGCCGGTGGACGCCTATCTGGTGATCCGGCTGCTGCCGCAGGAGGAGGCCGGGTGCTACGAGCTCTCGTCCTGGCACCAGTACGACCCGACCGGCTGGCATCCCGCCCGCGGCCCGGTCACCCAGGTCACCTCGCAGACCGCGGAACGGGCGGTCCAGACGCTGGTGTTCGAGGCCGCCGAGGAGTGGGACGACGCCGAGGCGATCCACATCGAGTTCATGCTCGACACGGATGACCTGAATCTGCCGGTCCACCGGTGGCGTCTGGAGCTCGACAGCGAGTCCCCCATCCCGTTGTACATGGGGGGCTATCCGGTGGTGGTACGGAGCCTGGAGCGAAGCCGGACCAGGCGCTGGCACCGCGAGTGGAAGCAGCGCTGGAACGTCTTCGACCAGCAGCCCGAGCGCGCCAAGCAGCTCGTCGTGGACGGCGAGGACCCGGACAGCC
>NZ_JAGFNO010000032.1:0-119738 GCF_017592595.1 Streptomyces sp. NEAU-YJ-81
ACTCATGGACGTTCTCACCGGAAACGACCGCGGTGGCGCCCTGCTCGGCGCCGACGAAGTACAGCAGGACCAGCATCAGAATGCCGAAGAACACCGCCCACGGAGCTATCGCCTTCAGCGGCAGCGTGGCGGGCAATTCGGGCGTGGTGGCTGTGGGCTGCGCAACATGCTGCGCCATGGCCAGGCCTCCTTAAGGGAGTTCGCGTCCCATCTCAGTGGAGCACAGGACGACGGCTACGGGTCTGACTCACGAGAGATCCCGTCCGGGACCTCTTGTTCACAGTGGCGCGACCGTGCCGGATTCCCACCGGCTTCCGTCTTACCGTCGTCGATATCGCACCGACCGTACCGCGTGTCGGGTTCATGGCCAAGACCGGCCACCTGGCGAGACGGTCAGGTGAGGGCGAGGAGGCTGACGGCGACGACGGCCAGGTCGCCGCTGCGGGCAGCCAGCAGGAACAGCAGATTCGCCCGCGAGTCCAGCACTGCGGCCGTGGGCTTCGTCAAGCCGAGCCTGCGGTACATTTCCCCGGCCGCGGCCAGGGTGACGGCGGCGGGACCTGCCATCTGATCATGACCGTCCACCTGCCACCCGGCCCCGCCTGACCACGTCCACCCGTCCCGTTCCGTCCCCTACCCGCTTCGAAGATCAAGGACAGCAGGAGGTTCATGTCCGAGCGCGCGAAAGAATCCGTCATACGGGCCCCGGGCATACCGCACCTGCTGATGGTGGTGCTCTGCTGCTTCTCCGGATTCGCCCTGCTGCTGCCCGTCTCCCCGGCATGGGCCGTCAGCGGAGGAGCGGATGAGTTCGGTGCCGGGCTCGTCACCGCCGTCCTGATGGCCGCCACCGTTCTGGCCCAGTTGTGCGTCAAAACGGCGCTTCGCGTACTCGGATGGACCCGCACCCTCGTCCTCGGTGCCCTCCTGCTCGGCCTGCCCGCCCTGCTGCAAGCCCTCAGCGACCACCTGTTGCCCATCCTGCTGACCACAGCCCTCCGCGGAGCGGGCTTCGGCATCGTCACCGTCTGTGGATCCACCGCCGCGACCGCGCTGGCCCCACGCGGACGCCAGGGAGCGGCCATCGGCCTCTACGGCTTCGCGGTCGCGCTCCCCCAAGTCGCCCTCACCCCGGCGGCGCCCTGGCTGGTGGACACGTTCGCCCTCCCCGCGATCATCGCGTGCGGCGCTCTCCCCGTCCTGGCACTGCCCTGGACACGAGCCCTCGGCCGCGCCGTCGAAGCCCGCATCGACAGCCCCGCGCTACACGACAGCCACCCGCGGCACCCCGCCCCCACGGCCACGGTGCTCCGGCGCATCCTGCTCCCGCTCACCGTGCTGCTCCTGGTCACGGCCGCGGGGGGTGCCGTACTCACCTTCGCCCCGCAGTTCACCACCACCCCGACGCTGGCCGCCACGGCCCTTCTCGCCCTCACCGCCACCGCCGCGGTGTCCCGTTGGGGCTGCGGAGTGCTGGCCGACCGGATCGCTCTGCGGCCGATCAGCGGCGTCCTCGTCTCGGCCGCGTGTGCGGGCCTGGCGCTGATCGCCCTGGCCGTGGGATCGGAGAGCGTCCCCGTCCTCGTCCTGCCGGCCGGACTGGTCGTGCTGGGAGCGGCGTACGGAGGGCTGCAGAGCCTCACGCTGGTACAGGCGTTCACCTACGCGGGCGCGGAGAACCGGCATACGACATCAGTCGCGTGGAACATCGGCTACGACGCGGGCACCGGACTCGGATCCCTCTTGCTGGGCCTGGCGGCCCAAACGGCCACCTTCTCCACCGGCTTCACCACGATGTCCGCGGTGATGGCGGTCGCGGCCCTCACGGTTCTCCTCACCGGTCGCAGGCCGGCCACCGGCGGCTCGGCGAACAGCCGCCGGCGTACGCAGAGGCGAATGCCACGCCGCTCGCGGGGAGCCCCACGTGAGCACCGTATTGTCGACCACGGTCACCAGCAACATGGTGCGGACGAGAGCGGAAGCCGTCACGGAAGGTAGCCCGCACCATGCGTCTGAACGCAGCCTCCTCCCTTCTGCCGGTCAACACCACACTGGCCGTACTGCTCGTCGTCCTCCTCCTGGCCGCGATCGCGGCCGTTGCCCTCTTCCATCTGTCGCCGGACGTACACACGCACCGGGCCCGGCAGGTTCTGCTGGCCGGTGTGCGTGCCGCGCTCCAGTTGGCCGCCGTCTCCGCGGTCATCACGAAGGTGGTGGGCTCGGGCCTCGCGACGGTGGCTTTCTTGATCTTGATGCTGGGCGTGGCGGTGTGGACCGCCGGGCGGCGCCTGACACCGGACCGGTCGTGGTGGTTGGCACTGTGGCCCATCGCGCTGAGCGTGCTGCCGGTCGTGAGCCTGCTGCTGCTGACCGGCCTGGTGCCCCTGAAAGGCATCGTGCTGATTCCGGTGACCGGGATCTTCATCGGTGGAGCGCTGACCGCGACCGTGCTGTCGGGACGGCGGGCGCTGGACGAACTCGGCCTGCGGCACGGTGAGTTCGAGGCGGGCCTGGCCCTGGGGCTGTCGGACCGGGACGCACGGATGGAGATCGCCCGCCCGGCCGCGTCGGATGCCCTGCTGCCCGGTCTCGACCAGACGCGCACCGTTGGACTGGTGACACTCCCGGGCGCCTTTGTCGGCATGCTGCTGGGCGGCGCCAGCCCCACCGCCGCGGGAGCGGTCCAACTGTTCGTCCTCGTCGCCCTGATGGCGATCCAGGCGGTGGCCGTTGCCTGCACCGTCGAACTCATCGCTCGCGGCCACCTCCACCGCCCCAAGGACGGTCGCGGGTGAGGGGTACGCCCCCGCGGGCACCGCGGGCACCGCGGGCATGAAGGGCAGACCGCGCGCAGGGGCGTCCGGGACGACGAGGGCCGACTACACCTCCTCGGTGGCGAACAGCTCAAGGTGCCCGCACTCAGGACAGCGGAACGCCACTATCTTCCGCCGGGGACGGCCCGTCCGCTTGGCACCCCCGAAAAATCCCCGCTCCATCGCGCCCTCGATCCAGCGCGCGTATCCGCGCGAGTGCTCACCGGCGTCCTCGATGAAACCTTCCGCCAGACCGACGTTGCCGCAATGGGTGCACGTGTAGTTGTTCATGCCGCGAGTGTAGGAAACGGCGCGGCCAGGCCAAACCCGTAGCCGTCGACTCCTCCCGTCTGGCCGTCACCGCGCCCCAGCCGCTGATCCTTGCGGTGCCGGTCGCGTAATTCGTTACCGTGTACGCATTCACACCGCTGCCACTGACCGCTGAAATGCCACGGACCGCCCGAAAGGTTGCCAATCGGATTGAAAGGCGATAAAAGCACCATAGCCGCGAGCCGCGAGCCGCGAGCCGCGAGCCGCGAGCCGCGAGCCGCGAGCCGCGAGCCGCGAGCCGCGAGCCGCGAGCCGCGAGCCGCGAGCCGCGAGCCGCGAGCCGCGAGCCGGTTGGAGGCGCCGGTTTGTTAGAGGCGGCCGCCTTGTTCGGTAGCCAGCCGCTTCGCGTGCCCGTGGGGCATGACGCCCACCGTTGGAGCACCTTCCGCGGCCGGCGCACCCTGGTCGTCGCCGCCCGTACGGTCACCTCGACCGTACGCGCCCTCGAAACGCTCCCATCGCTTCTGCGCGATGACAGCCGTGTGACCGTCGTCTTCGCCTACGACCCCACGTCCGCTTTCAACGCCGGCGTCCTCGACCTCCTCCGTGACACCGGGTGTCGGGTCATGCCCTGGGAGCAGCTCGGACACACCGCCCCTGACCTCATCCTCTCCGCCAGCGAGAACATCGACGTACCGGAAGGCGACTGCCCGGTGCTCGTGCTGCCGCACGGCGTCGGATTCCAGAAGCTCGTGCCGGACTCACGGAGTCCGCACGACAGGCTCTCAGGGGTCGTGAAGGACTCGCTGTTGGAGACGGGTCGTGCCTGGCTGGCGGTGTCACATCCGGCGCAGGAGGAGCAGTTGCTCGCCGCCCACCCGAAGGCGGCCGGGCGCACGCTGCTGGTCGGCGACCCATGCTTCGACGAGCTGGTCGGCAGCCGGCCGCACAGGGAGACATACCGAGAGGCGATGGGTGTCGCGGAGCACCAGCGTCTCGTCATGGTCAGCTCCACCTGGGGCCCCACCTCGCTTCTGGCGAGTCACCCGGAGCTTCTGCCGCGCCTCCTCGCGCAGCTCCCCTGCGACGAATACCGGGTCGGCGCGATCGTCCACCCCAATGTCTGGTCGGCACACGGGGCGTGGCAGATGCGTACGCTGCAGGCCGCCGCCTTGGACGCGGGACTGCTGCTGATGCCGACCGTCCACGCGTGGCGGCCCGCGCTCGTCGCGGCGGACGTCCTCATCGGCGACCACGGCTCGGTCACACTGTACGGAGCGTCAGCCGGAACGCCGCTGCTGTTGGCCGCGTTCGGCCGTGACGCGGTGCCCGGAACGGCTGTCCACCACTTGGCAGCCGTCGCGCCCCGGCTGGACACGCACAAGGATCTGCGCCGGCAGGTGGAGGACGTCGCTCGCGAGCACACGCCGCAGCGTTACGCGGCGGTCGCCGAGCATGCCTTCGCCGAATCCGGCCACGCCCTCGCCCGGCTCCGCACCGCTGTCTATCACCTGCTGAAGCTCCCGGAGCCGCCTTCACCGCCACCCTCCCCGCTCGCGCTTCCCGTTCCGGACTCGCCCGCCTCGCCGGTCACTTCATGGCAGGTGTCCACCGACGTCACCGGGGACGGCGAAGAGCCGACCGTCACCGTGTGCCGCTTTCCGGCAGCCGTATCGGCGTACGACGCGGCCCTCCCCCGTTCCCCCGTCTCCTTCACCCATCTGGCATGCACCGACGACGAGCGCGACCACCGGCTGGCCGAAAGCGCCTCCGTACTCATCCGGCGCCACCCCGCGTCCACCGCGGTCGGGGCCCTGCGCTGGATCGAGGAGACCCTCGCCCGGCTGCCCGGAAGCCTGCTCGCGGCATCGGCCGTGCGCGGGAACTGCTGTCTGGTCGGGCTCAGGGACGGCCGGACCGTGGAGGTGACGGCCACGGGACCGGCGATGGATCCGGGCCTGCCCGCCGCGGTCGTCTACGCGTGTCTGCGTGCCGGGCTCCGGTTGAACGACACACTGGTGACGCTGCGGATCGGTGACCTGCGGGACGAGGACGTCATCCTGCGCCTGCGTCCCGCCCGGCCGACCGGGTAGCCGCTCTGAAGTGGCCGCTGAAGTGGCCGCTCCGAAGTGGCCGCTCTGCAACAGACCGCTCCACGCGTTCCCATGCGCGTGTCAGTGGTCGAGGGCCTCCAACCGCCTGCGCAGCGTCTCCGCCCGAGGGTTGCCGGTCGCCTCGTAGATCTCGATGGCACGCCGCAGATTCTCGCGCACCAGGTCCTCGCGCCCGCCCGCGCGTTCCGCCACGTCGGCGAGGTGTTCCCGGGCCTCCGCCTCGTAGTGTGTCGCTCCCACGTCCTCGCCCAGCACCCTGCTGGCTTCGCGCAGTTCAGCGATCGCTTCCTCGGTCTCACCGAGGTGGTCGTGTACGACGCCGATGGCCGCGCTCGCCCGCGCCGCCATTCGCCGGTCGGGCTCTTCCCGGGCCGTGAAGTCCTCCCGGGCCCGGCGCAGCGTGGCCATGGCCTCCGCGTGATCGCCCCGCGCGTCCTGCGCGCGCCCGAGGAAGAAGGCGGCGATCGCCGCGCCGCGGGTTTCTCCGGCACGCTCGTTGAGTTCGAGGGAGAGCTGGTACGTCTCGACGGATCGGGACGGCTCGTGGAGATCCCGGTACCGCCCGAGGAACTCCAGCGCGGAGGCGCGTACGACGAGGTCGCCGGCCGCCTCGGCGAGGGCGGCGGCCCGCTCCAGTTCCGCTCCCGCGCGATCGTTCTCACCGAGGTCGAGCAACGGGCGCGACAGCAGGCTGCGCAATCGTGCCTCGGCCGCCGTGGCCAGCTCGATCTCCTCCGCCGTACTCGCCGCTGCCGCTGCCGCCGCGGCCGCCTCCACGCCCAGTTCCAGCGACTCCTTCCAGGCCCCGAGGTAGCGGCGGTGCAGGAACAGCGCCGTGAACGCCTCGGCCAGCGGCCAGGCCAAGGTGTGCAGCCGGTGCCCGACAGCGGTGCGCAGTACCGCCAGGATGGCGGGACGCTCGGTGTCCATCCACTCCAGCGGGGAAGGCCCGTCGGCGACGGCGAACGGGTTGTCGGCGTCCCGGAGCAGCGCGGACAGTCTGGCGACCCGCAGCCGGTCCTCGCGCATCGCCCGGTCGGCGAAGGCGGTGAGGACGAGATAGTGCGTGCCCACCCGCTCGGTGAGCGCCGCGTGCTCGCTCTCCGGCTCCTCCTCCGCCGCGCGCTCTCGTGCGTGCAGACGGACCAGGTCGTGCATGCGGTAACGGCCGTCACCCATGAGGTCGACGAGGCTCGCCTTCGCCAGGACACCCAGCAGCCGCTTCGCGCTCCTCGTGTCGATATCCGCGGCGACCGCCGCCACACCGGCGTCGAAGGTACCGGTCGGAAGCCACCCGAGCAGCCGGTACAGCCGGGCCGCGGCGGGCGCCAGCAGCCGGTAGGAAGGCCCCAGAACAGCGGACACCGAGAACTCCTCTCCCTCCAGTGCCATCCCCGCAAGCCTTACGGCCTCATCGTCCAGTTCGGCCGCCAGTTCGGTCATGGTGAGGGTGTCATCGGCCAGTAGACGGGCCGCTACGATCTGCAGGGCCACCGGCAGACCGTCGCACAGCACCACCAGACGTTTCGCGGCCTCCGCTTCGGCCTCGACCGCCCCCGCGCCGCACCGGTCCTTCAGCAGTTCCAGCCCGCCATGCGCGTCCAGGGGTTTGACGGAGATCAACCGGGCCCCGTTCATGGCCAGCTCACCGAGCCTGCCCTGGCTCGTCACCAGAACCGCGCTGCCCGCCCCCTTGGGGATCAGGGCGCGGACCTGTGCGGGCTGATTCACGTCGTCAAGGACGAGCAGGATACGCAGATTGGCCGAGCGCGATCGGAACAGGTTGGTCCGCTCCGCCAGTGAACTCGGAATGCCGTCGCCGCTCCCCGGCAGCGACCGCAGGCACATGGCAAGAGCCTCCGAGACGTCCGCACCAGCCGCGCTCGCAGCCCCGGACTGATCACGCAGGGCGGCGAAATCCACATACAGCTGCCCGTCCGGGAAGCGGCCCCGGGTTCTGTCCGCCCACCGCCACGCCATGGTCGTCTTGCCTACTCCAGGGAGCCCGTCCAGCACTCCGACACCAACGGATCCGTGGTCACCGGCTCTCGTCCCGAGGGCTTCGTCCAGGCGCGCGAGTTCGGCCGTCCGATTGCTGAATGGCACGGTCACGACGGGTACTTGATCGGGCCTGTTCCGCTCGGTCAATGGCGCCGGCTGGACATTGAAGGTGATGCCACCGTGAATGTGCGACCCCTGAAAGGCCGGACCATAGTTCACCCCTCCGCTGACCAGACTGACGAAAGTGCGCGACGCGTCCGGAGCGAGCTCGGACAGCAGCTGTGCCAGTTCTTCCGCGGCAGCGGGGTCCTCCTGGAAAATGTCTTCCAGTCGCTGTCGCCACCGGGCCTGGATGTCGGCTTGGGCGCCTGCGTCTCCCGCTGCCCGCGCGCTGTCCAACTCCGCGCTGGACACCTGCAGTTCGTCCTCGGCCGTCTGCCCTGCGGCGCGTCGTCCGAAGAAGCGGGCCAGCCCGCCCTTCGCCCGTTCCCACGACTCCGAGACCATCAGCCCGACCAGCGTTGTCGCCCCTGTCGCGGCGAGCGCCGCCAACTCCGCTTCCACACAGCCCCCTTCGCTTTCCGGCCCCACAGGGCAGTCGGACCCACCGTAGAGAGATCTTGGGCGCTTGGACAGCCGCCTCGCTGCGTACTCCTGCAGGACACCGTCGAACAGGAAACGGCCGAAGGGGCGGGGCCCGCAGGACGGGGGTGGAGGAGATGTTGACGATCGATCCGCCACCGGTTTTGCGCATGGAGGGCGCGACGGCCCGGATCCCCAGGTAGCCGCCGGTCAGGTTCGTGTCGATGACCTTGCGGAAGGCATCGGGGTCGATGGATTCCACGGTGCCTTCATGCAGGTAAGCGGCGTTATTGATCAGGACATCGACCGGGCCGAGCCGTTCCTCGGTGGCCTGGACGGCCCGGGTCCAGAGGTCTTCGCTGGTGACGTCGAGGTTGACAAGCGCTTCACGGGAATGTCCTCAGGTTCAAGCACGGGTGGCCATGGCCGGGTAATCGTCGGCGTCCGTCGAGTAGGCCAACTCCTTGGCGGCTTCCAGCGACTCGAGGCGCTGGCGCAGCGCGGTGGTGGCCAGGTGGTATGCGTCGGAGCCGAGAGTGAGGCGCTTGACGGCTTCCGGCTGGTCGGCCGAGGCGATGATCGCCTCGGCCATCTTCGTGGGGTCGCCGGGCGCCGGCATGGCCGGGGCCCGGCCGGTGAGCATGGCACGCAGCTGACCGGACGGGCCGTCGGCGTAGACATCCAGCGGCGGGCCCAGGACGGCGCTCGCGCCACCGAACTGGGTGCGGGAGACACCCGGCTCCACGAGGGTGACATCGATCCCGAAGGGGGTGAGCTCCGCGGCGGCGGACTCCCAGAAGCCTTCGATCGCCCACTTGGTGGCGTGGTAATAGCTCATGGCGGGAAAGGCGACCTGCCCACCGACGCTGGCGATCTGGATGATCCGCCCGCCGCCCTGGGCCCTCAGGTGGGGGATGACGGCGCGGGCGAGCTGGATGGAGCCGGTCAGGTTGGTGGCGAGCTGCCGGTCGATCTGCTCATCGGTGGCCTCCTCGACAGCGCCGAACAGTCCGTAGCCGGCGTTGGACACCACCACGTCCACGCTGCCCAGATCGGCGAACGCTCGGTTGGTCACCGTGCGGATGGCCTGGGTGTCGGTGACGTCCAGGGCCGCGGTCCACAGCCGCTTGCCGTACTTCTCCGCGAGGTCGTCGAGGGTTTCGGGGCGCCGTGCGGTCGCCGCGACACGGTCGCCGCGCTGCAGCAGGAGCTCGGTGAGCCGGCGCCCGAAGCCGGAGGAAGTGCCGGTGATGAACCAGGTCTTCATGGTGATGACCGCTCTCTTCGGGTGGGGTGGAGGATGGTCGAAGGTCGCCCCGAGTCGGGGTAACTATCTAGATAACTACCTTAGCGCACCCCGAGTCCGAAGGTAAACAACCAGGGAGTTACCGCTAGACTGGATCCATGCCACCCGACGCCACCGCCACAAAGAAACGCCTACTGGAGGCCGCGACCGCGGAGTTCGCCAACTACGGCCTCGCCGGTGCCCGCGTGGACCGGATCGGCGCGAACGCCAAGGCGAACAAACGCCTCATCTACGTTCACTTCGGCACCAAGGAGGACCTCTTCGACCTGGTCGTCGGCAAGGCGCTGGTCAGCCTCGCCGACACCGTGCCCTTCACACCGGACGACCTCCCCGGCTACGCCGGCGCACTGTTCGACCTCCTCCAACAGCGCCCCGACGTGCTGAGGCTCACCGCATGGGCCCTCCTGGAGCGCCCCGAGCCGATCCCGGTCGAGGTCGACGCGTACCGCACCAAGCTGCAAGCGATCTCCGCCGCGCAAGCCCGCGGGAAGGTCGGCACACACATCGAGCCCGTAGACCTCATGGCCGCTCTGCTGGGACTGGTCACCGCGTGGGCCAACGCGTCCCCTGCTCTGAAGTCGCTCGCCCCGCAGACACCGGCCTCCGACCGGCAGCGGACCTTCCGGACTGCCATGATGACGGCCGTACGCGCCGTCTGCGCCCCCTGAGCCTCGATGCGGGATCCTCGGCCTGGTCCAGGGCCTTGTCGGCCTGGGTTGCCACCAGGGATCTGTCTACGTGAGACGGTCATCACCAATCTGCTCGATCAGGTGCGCGAGGAAGGCCCGCACCGCCGCGGGCAAGGCGCGCCGCGCCATCGACTGGATCTGCATGCTCCGGCGGCTCAGCTCCGGGTTGCGGATGGGAACGATCGCCAGGCGGTCGGCGCCGAGCCGCCGCCGCACCGTCAGCGGACCGACCAGGGTGACCCCACCGCGTAGCTGCGCGAAACTCTGCAGCGCACCCGAGTAGTTGCTGACGAGCGCGGGCTCGAAACTCAGCCCTTCCAGGGCGACGCAGACATCGAAGAGCTGCCGGATCGTGGTCCCCTCGTCCATCAGCGCGAGCGGGTACTCCACCAGGTCCGCGAGCTCGACGTACTCCCGGTACGCCAGCGGATGATCGTCGGGCATCAGCGCGTAGATTGACTGCTGCCGCGAATACTCGACCTTGATTCCCCCTTCCGGTCCGAGGCTATAAGTGACGGCCAGGTCCACCGTGCCGTCTATCACCTGCCGCGTCGCCGCCGCCGGCCCGGTGACATTCAGCCGGAACCGAACCCCCGGATGCTTTTCCCGAAATGCGGTGATAGCCGTCGGCAGGAAATCGCGCGCGAAACCCTCGGAGCTCGCGAGTTTGACGGTACTGCGGTGCAGGGCCTCGACGCCGTGCACGTCGGCGAGCACCTGCTCGGCTTCGAGCGCGCTGCGCCGGGCGTAGGCGGTGAGAATCTCGCCCGCCTCCGACAGCACCATCCCCCGCGGCTGGCGCTCGAACAGCGGCGCCCCGACGTCCTGCTCCAGCTTCGCGATCTGCCGGCTGATCGCCGACGTGGCCACGTGCAGGTGCTCCGAGGCCTCGCTGATCGAACCGGTGCGCGCGACCTCGAGGAAGTAGCGCAGCGACGTGGGCAGGAGATGCATTCCGAGAATGTACTGCAGCGCGCTGCGCGCCCACTGAGAGTGGCGGGGAAGCGGCCGACCGTAGCCGTTGCCGCCAGGGCAATACACCTTTCGAAAACGTGCAATTGTCCCCTCTATCGCCGCTCCGTAAACTCGGCGCACCGGCCGGACGCATTGTAAATTGCACGTTTCCAAAGTTAAGGGTAACGATGACCCGTGCTGCCGTGATCGATCGTGCCACCGAATACTACGATTCCGGGGAATTCCTCGCCGACCTCGGCCGCCGGGTCGCGTTCGCGACCGAAAGCCAGGACCGGTCCGGGGCGCGGGCGCTGCGTTCCTACCTCACCGACGAGCTGGCCCCGGCGCTCACCGGCCGACTGGGCTGCGAGGCGCGCGTCCTCGACAACCCCGTCGGCGACTACCCGCTGCTCGTGGCGACCCGGCACGAGGACGGTGAGCTGCCCACGGTGCTGGTCTACGGCCACGGCGACGTCGTCCTCGGCGAGCCGGAGCGATGGCGGCCCGGCCTCGATCCGTGGCAGGTCGTGGTCGAGGGCGACCGCTGGTACGGCCGCGGCACGGCCGACAACAAGGGCCAGCACACCATCAACTTCGCGGCACTCGAGCAAGTGCTCCGCGTGCGCGGCCGGCTCGGCTTCAACCTCAAGGTGCTGGTCGAGACCGGGGAGGAGTCCGGTTCGCCGGGCCTGCGCACGGTCTGCGCCCAGTTGCGGGACGAGCTCGCCGCCGACGTGCTGATCGCGTCCGACGGGCCACGCGTGGCCGCGGAGCGGCCGACGCTGTTCCTCGGTTCACGCGGCTCCACCCCGTTCACGCTGCGGGTCGACCTGCGCGAGGCCTCCTACCACTCCGGCAACTGGGGCGGTCTGCTGCGCAACCCGGCGACCGTGCTGGCGGGCGCACTCGCCACCATCGTCGACGCCCGGGGCCGCATCCTCGTCTCCGGTCTGCGGCCGCGGGAGATCCCCGAGAACGTCCGGGAAGCCCTGCGCGACATCGCGGTCGGCGGCGGACCGGACGATCCGACCGTCGACGACGGCTGGGGCGAACCCGGTCTCACCCCGGCCGAGCGCCTCGTCGGCTGGAACAGCATCGAGGTGCTCTCGCTCGCCGCCGGCAACCCTGACAACCCGGTCAACGCCATTCCCGGCAGCGCACACGCGCACTGCCAGCTGCGGTCGGTGGTCGGCACCGAAGTCGACAAGCTCGGCGTCATCCTCCGTAAGCACCTGGACGAGCACGGCTTTCCCATGGTCGAGGTCGAGGCCGGCCCGACCATGCCGCCGACCCGGACAGATCCGGACGACCCCTGGGTGCGCTGGGCGCTCGGCTCGATCAGCCGCACCACCGCAACGAAACCCGCGCTGCTGCCGAACCTCGGCGGCAGCCTTCCCAACGACGCTTTCGCAGGCGAGCTCGGGTTGTGCACGCTGTGGATCCCGCACTCCTACCCCGCCTGCGCCCAGCACGCCCCGGACGAGCACCTGCTGGCCCCCGTGGCGCGGGAGAGCCTGCGCATCATGGCCGGCCTGTTCTGGGACCTCGGTGAGGACTCTCCCGTGAGGAGTCGCCCATGACCACACGGACGGTCTCCCCCGAAGCGCCGGTGAAGGTGCACCGCGTCATCATCGCCGCGTCCATCGGGAACGCACTGGAATGGTTCGACATCCTCATCTACGGCTTCTTCGCGGCGACGATCTCCAAGCAGTTCTTCCCCGCCGCCGACGAGACCGTGTCGCTGCTGCTGACGCTCGGCACGTTCGCGGTGGCCTATGTGGTCCGTCCAGTTGGGGCACTCGTGCTCGGCGCGTATGCCGACCGTGCCGGGCGCAAGCGTGCGCTCATGATGTCGATCCGGCTCATGATGGCCGCGACGCTGGTCATCGCGATCATGCCGCCGTACGCGAAGATCGGGCTTATCGCGCCGATCGCGATCCTGCTCGCCCGGCTCGTCCAGGGCTTCTCCGCGGGCGGGGAGTTCGGCAGCGCCACCGCGTTCCTGGTCGAGCACATGCCCGAGAAGCCCGGTTTCATGGCCAGCTGGCAGTTCGCGAGCCAGGGGCTCGCGACGCTGCTCGCGTCGGCGTTCGGCACGGTGCTCACGGCCACTCTGTCCGACGCACAGCTGGAGTCGTGGGGTTGGCGCATCCCGTTCCTCTTCGGTTTGCTGATCGGCCCGGTCGGCTACTACATCCGGCGTTACGTCGACGAGGCCGGTGAGTTCGTCAAGACCGCGGACCTGGAGCGCGCGCCGGTGAAGGAGACGTTCCGCACCCAGAAGGACCGCATACTCGTGGCCATGGGCGCGCTCGCCGTGTCCACCGCGATCAGCTATCTCATCACCTACATGCCCACTTTCGCGGTGAAGGAGCTGGACCTGCCGGCGTCGACCGGATTCGCGTCCACTTTGGTCACCGGGATCGTGCTGACGGGCCTGACTCCCGTGGTGGGTCACCTGTCGGACCGGTTCGGCCGCACCCGGATCATGCTGATCTTCGCGGCGCTGATCCTCGCGCTGGTATACCCGAGCTTCGCGTTCCTGGTCGCCGCCCCGGGCTTCACGGTGATACTCGGCGTGATGTTCCTGATCGGCGTCTTGAAGGCCGGCTACTTCGCGCCGCTGCCCGCGATGATGGCGGAGCTGTTCCCCGTCACCAACCGGGCTACCGGCCTGGCGGTGAGCTACAACATCGCCGTCATGCTGTTCGGTGGCACAACGCCGCTGGTGATCGTCTGGCTCGTCGACATGACCGGCAGCAAGCTCGCGCCGACCTTCTACCTGATGTTCCTGGCCGTGCTCAGCCTGTGCAGCGTGGTGTTCGCGCGGCGCAGGCTCGGCGTTCACTGATCGGAGGAATCCCTTGTCTCTCAACGACTTCGACCGCTACCCGCTGCTGTTCGGCCCGTCGCCGGTGCACCGCCTGGAGCGCCTGACCAAGCACCTGGGCGGCGCGGAGATCTGGGCCAAGCGCGAGGACTGCAACTCGGGCATCGCCTACGGCGGCAACAAGACCCGCAAGCTGGAGTACCTCGTGGCCGATGCCCTGGCGCAGGGCTGCGACACGCTCGTGTCGATCGGCGGCGTGCAGTCCAACCACACGCGCCAGGTCGCGGCGGTCGCGGCCCGGGCGGGGCTCAAGTGCGTGCTGATCCAGGAAAGCTGGGTCGACTGGCCGGACGCGGTGTACGACAAGGTCGGCAACATCCTGCTGTCCCGGCTCGCCGGAGCGGACGTGCGGCTGGTGCGGGCCGGGTTCGACATCGGGTTCAAGGAGAGCTGGGAGCAGGCGATCGCGGAGATCGAGGCGGCGGGCGGCAAGCCCTACGCGATCCCCGCCGGCGCCTCGGACCACCGGCTCGGCGGGCTGGGCTTCGCGAACTGGGCGTGCGAGGTGGCGGAGCAGGAACAGCAGCTCGGGGTCTTCTTCGACACCATCGTGGTGTGCTCGGTCACCGGCAGCACCCAGGCCGGCATGATCGCCGGATTCGCCGCGCTGGGCGGACGGCCGCGGCGGATCCTCGGCATCGACGCCTCGGCCAAGCCGAAGGAGACCTGGGACCAGGTGGCGCGGATCGCGCGCGGGACCGCGTCGCTCATCGGCCTGGACCGGGAGCTCGCCCACGACGAGATCCTGCTCGACGAGCGCTACCACGCGGGCACCTACGGCATCCCGGACGAGTCCACCATGGACGCGATGCGGCTGGCCGCGCGGACCGAGGGCATGGTCACCGACCCGGTGTACGAGGGCAAGTCCATGGCGGGCCTCATCGACCTCGTCACCCGAGGCGAGATCGCCAAGGACGCCAAGGTGCTCTACGCCCACCTCGGCGGGCAGCCGGCACTGAACGGCTACAGCGCCCTGTTCGGGTAGGCGTTGCGGCGGATGCTCGCGCCGGCGTGACTACGTCACCGGCGACTTCATCCCGTGTCCGGGGACTCTCGAAAGCCGTCCCTCAATCGAACATTGCGTCGGCCTGGGATGTCAGGAAATCGCGCCATGGCTCCCCGCCGCGGCGGGGAGCCGGGCCGGCACGGGTTCTCCCGCGCCGGCCGCAGCCGCCAGGCCGCCTACGACCTGAGGCGACGCATTTCTGAACGGCACGGGCCAACCGGGCCTTGGTGAGGTGACACCTGCCGCATGGATGGCCGTCCGCGCGCTGGGGCGTGCGGTCGCCTTACGGCGTGTAGACGGCGTCGCTGCCGTACAGTTCCCTGGTGAACGCGGAGACATCGGCGCTGCGGTTGGCGCCGTCGAGGTTGTACGTCAGATAGACGCCGTAGCCCTCGCTGACCGTGCGGCGGGCGAGGTTGGCGGCCGTGCTCTGCGAGGTCCGGCCGATCTCGACAGCGGCCGGCGACAGCTTCGACTTGGGCAGTGCCACGCCGGGAACCTGCCAGGAGCCGTAGTACGGGTTCCAGGCGTAGTCGAACTTGGACGAGATGTCGACGCCACCGTAGGACAGGCGCGACGCGGCGGGGCCGATGTTGTAGAGGCTGATGATCTTGTCCGGCATGTTCGCGCGCAGCGCCGTCACCAGGTGCACGAACGAGCTGTCGTTGGGCTGGCCTGTGCCGTTGTTGCCGTAGTCGGCGTACTCGTCGTCGAAGTCGATGCCGTCGAGGCCGTACTTGGCCACGGTGTCCGACAGTGTTTTGGCGAACGCCGAAGCCGCTTGCTGAGAGGGGAAGTTGGCGAAGCCCGCGCCCTGATGGTTGCCGAGCACCGAGAGGACGACCTTGATGCCCTTCTGCTGCAACGGCCGTATCTCCGTGGCGGCGTTGTCGAGGACGCGCTGCACGTTCTCGTTGAAGTGCAGATACGCCGCCTTCGTCCCCGTGTCGTAGTTGATGTTCGCCGCGAAGACCACGGCGACGTCGAAGACGTTGCCGCCGCCGTTGGCGAGGGTGTACTTGCCGACGTTCCGCATGCTGTTGTTGTTCACCTCGACGTACGCCACCGAGGTCGGCCCCTGTTTCGCGGGAGCGGGAGCGGGGGCCGCTGCCGCGCCGGTCGTGGCGGTTCCGCCGAAGGCGAGGGCCGCGACCGCCGTGAGCGCTAACGCGGCCGCCCGTACTCTGCTCCGTACCAGACTGAACATCGCTGACCGGTCTCCCCTCGCATAGGTCGGTGTCCGACCTGACTGAAGATGTCTTCCGCTGTTTGCGGAAGGCCCTTGGCTTTCCTTGGAGTTATCGATTCCGAATTCTTGAAATGCTACTTCAGTGGAGTCAAACTTCCCCTACTCTCACGGGAGTTCGCATGCGCCCTATCCGCGCACGCAGACCACTGACCTCTCTTCTCACCGCGATGGCGGCGGTCTGCCTCGCCGTCACCGCGGCCCCCGCCGCGCAGGCTGCTCCGACCGGGGCGGAGGCGGCCGGAAAGTACATCGCGCTCGGCGACTCGTACGCCGTCGGGCCCGGCACCCGAACCTATGACGACCCGAACGACGCCTGCCGGCGCGGACCGCTGTCCTACCCCCGGCTGTGGGCGGCGCAGCACACCTCCTACTCCTTCGTGGAGGCGTCCTGCTCCGGGGCGACCGCCGCGGAGGTCAAGAGCCGGCAGGTGCCTCAGCTCAGCGCGGACGCGACGCTGGTGACGGTGCAGGCCGGCGGGAACGACGTGGGCTTCGTCAGCGTGCTGCAGAACTGCATCCTCACCCTGGACGACAAGGACTGTGTCGCCGGGGTGGATGCCGCGAAGGCGGCGGCGACCGGCGTACTGCCGGGCACGCTGGCCGACACCTACGCGGCCATCAAGGGGGCCGCGCCGGGCGCCAGGGTGGTCGTGGTGGGGTATCCCCGGCTGTACAAGATCGGCGGTAGCTGCGGCATCCTCGGGCTGAGCGACACTGAGCGCAGCGCGCTGAACTCGGCGGCCGACGTCCTCAACACCGTCCTCGCGCAGCAGGCCGCGAACGCGGGCTTCACCTTCCTCGACCCGCGGCCGGCCTTCGACCCGCACACCATCTGCTCGGAGAACACCACCTGGGTGACGAGCCTGGAGTGGGACAAGCTGAACGAGTCGTACCACCCGAACCAGGCCGGGCACCGCGACGGCTACCTGCCCGCCCTGAACGCCATCACGGGCTGACGGCGGGAACCGGCGGGTCCGGCAGGGCACGGACGGACCGGTAGACGGTGGCCGGATCCGACGGATCCGGCCACCGTTCGTATACGGCCCCGGGCCGCCTCGTCACTTCCGGGGCCCGGGGCGCTCGTTCACAGCGTCAGTTGCGCGTCGGGGCCCGGAGGCCGGTCGTCCACGGCGGGCACGAGCATCTGGGAGGCGGCGAGTTCGCGGTAGAGGGTGTCGGCGCCGACCAGGTCGTCGTGGGAGCCCGCGGCGCGAATCCCGCCGTCCTCCAGGACGATGATCTGCTCAGCGTCGGTGACCGTGGACAGGCGGTGGGCGATCAGGATGACGGTGCAGCGGCGCGCGGCCTGGTCCACCGCTTCCCGCAGGGCCTGTTCGTTGCTGGCGTCGAGCTGGGCGGTGGCCTCGTCGAGCAGCAGTACCTCGGGCCTGCGCAGCAGGGCACGCGCGATGGCGAGGCGCTGGCGCTCCCCGCCGGAGAGGGTGACGCCGCGGTTTCCGACCTCGGTGTCCAGACCGTCGGGCAGCCTGGCGATCAGGGAGTCGAGCCGGGTCAGTCGCAGTACCTCGGCGATGTCCTCGTCGCCGGCGCCGGTCGCGGCGTAGCGGAGGTTGTCGCCGAGGGTGCCCGCCATGACCGGGGACTCCTGCTCGACGTAGGCGATGCGCCGGCGGACCTCGGCGCGGGACATCAGGGCGATGTCCTGGCCGCCGATCCGGATGGCGCCCGCCCGCGGTTCGTAGAAGCGCTGGAGCAGCGCGAACATCGTGGTCTTGCCGGCGCCGGAGAGGCCGACCAGGGCGGTACGGGTGGCGCCGGGCACGGTGAAGCTGATGCCGCGCAGGGCCGGGCCGCGCCCCGGGTAGGCGAAGTGGACGGCGTCGAACTCGACCGGTGGCGCCGGTGTCGACCGCGCGGCGTGCGGGGCCACCCGTTCGGGGAGGTCCACGTCGTCCTCGGCCGGCAGGTGCCTGACCTGCTCGATGCGGACGATGGCGCCGAGGCCCTGCTGGAGCATGCCGAGGCCACCGAGGAGCGAGGCGATCGGGCTGGCCAGATAGAAGACGTAGAGCAGGAAGGCGATGAGCTGGGAGGCGTCGAGGTCCCCGGAGGCCACCAGGGCGCCGCCGACGCCGAGCACCGCCAGGAAGGCCGTCTGGATGGCGACGCCGGAGAGGACCTGGACCAGGGCGACATACTTGGCGCCGGTCAGACCCGCCTTGTACGCCTCCTGGACGGCGGCCTCGGCGCGGGCGGTCTCCCGGGATTCGGCACCGTTGGCCTTGACGGTGCGGGCGGCGCCGAGTGAGCGGTCCAGGGCGGCACCGATGGCGCCGACGGAGTTCTGGGCGCGGGCGACGGCCTCGCGGATGCGGGGCAGGATCAGTCCGAGGAGTGCTCCGGTGCCGAGCAGGACCGCGAGGGTGACGCCGAGCAGGCCGAGGTGGACCGTGCCCATCAGGACGATGGCGCCGACGACGGTGAGCAACCCATTGGTGATCATGACCAGGCCCTGGGTGGCGGCGTTCTGCACCAGGGCGCTGTCGGAGGTGACACGGGCGACCAGATCGCCGGGCGGGCGGCGGTCCAGCTCGGGGATCTTCAGCCGGATGAGGCGGAAGACCAGGTCGCGGCGGATGGAGCGGACGACCTGCTCCGAGGTGCGCTGCTGCCACCAGGACTGGAGTCCGGTCAGGACGGCGCCCGCCACCACCAGGACGCTGAGCACAATGAGCGCCCCGGTGACCGCCGTGTCGTCGGCCAGGGCGTCCAGGACCGACCGCGCCACCAGCGGCTGGACGAGCCCGCAGGCGCTGGCGGCCAGGGCGAGCAGAAGCGAGCCGAGGAGGACGAACCGGTACGGGCGGGCCTGCTGGAGCAGGGCCCGCAGCGGGCGGATGCCGGGGGCCGGCGGGTCGTCGGACGCGGGGCTCGGCGCCTGCGGAGGAGGCATCGGGTGGGCTGTGGTCATGGGGTGCTCCGGGATGGGGGATGCGTTCAGCGGCCTGCGGATGCCGCCGGGTGCGCCGTGACGAGCTGTTCGAGGTGGTCGGCCGCGGCGTGCCGGCCGCCCGCGACGCGCAACGACCTGCCGATGGCCGCCGCCGCGGTGCGGTGCCCGCCGGTGTCGTCCAGGACCGTGCGCAGCGCCTCGGCGAGCTTCGGCGCGTCCACCCGTCCGAAGCGCACCCGGATACCGGCGCCCGCCTCGGCCACCTGGCGTGCCACGATCGGCTGGTCGTCCCGGATCGGGGCGATCACCAGCGGCAGCCCGTGCCAGAGGGCCTCGCAGACGGTGTTGTGGCCGCCGTGGCTGACGACCGCCCTGGCCCGGCCGAGCAGTTCGAGCTGGGGGACGTAGGGGCGCACCAGGATGCCGGGCGGCGGGTCGGTGAGCTGGCCGCCGGGGTCCGCGACGACGCCCTGCACCCGGTCGGCGAGCAGGTCCAGCGCCCCGGCGGCCTCGTGGAGGAAGCGTGCACCGGCGTCGGTGTTGGCGGTACCGAGCGAGACGAAGACCAGGTCACGGGAGGGGTCGAGGGCCTCCCAGGGGAAGTCCGGGTCCCCGGGCCGGTCGGCGATGGCCGGGCCGACCAGGTGGACCCGCTCCCAGGGCAGGGTGGCGTCGCCGACGAGTTCCCGGCTGGTGAAGGCGAGGACGCCGTACGGGGAGAAGCGTGGGTCGTGCGTGGCGGCCGGGTCGCCGATCGCCTCCCGCAGTGCGTCCAGCCGGCCGGTCAGCCAGGCGGCCACCTTGGGCAGATCGGCCAGCGGGTCGATGAGTTCGGCCGAGGTACTGGCCGAGGTGAAGTACGGGACGCCGAGGCGCTCGCACACCAGGGCGCCGGCCACCGCGTGCTGGTCGGTGACGACCGCGTCCGGGCGAAAGGCGTGCACCGCGCTCGCCACGGCGGGCGCCATCGCCTCGGCGAGCGGGATGAAGAAGACCTCCCAGAGGAAGCGGAAGGCGGCCGGTCCGGTCAGGGTCGGTGGGCGGACCAGTTCGCCGGCTTCGGGGAGAGCGCACTCGTGGACGACGGCGGCGGGTCCGGCCGCGTCACGGATGCGGTCGGCGTAGCCGCACCACTCGACCTCGTGGCCGCGAGCGGTCAGCTCGGCCGCCACCGCGACGAGCGGGTTGATGTGCCCGGTCAGCGGCGGTGCGACCAGGAGGAAGCGGCTCATCCGACGGCTCCGGCCCAGGCGCCCGACCGGCGCGCGTGGTGCTCGCGCACCCAGTCCAGGACCAGGTCACGGGTGCGGCCGGGCTGTTCGACCAGGACCGAGTGGCCCTGGTCCGGGAGGACCACGGTGCGGCACTGTGCGACCTTGGCCTCCAGCTCCGGCACCTGGGCGCTGAGCCCGGAGTCGGCGCCGAAGACGGCGAGCAGCGGACAGCGCAGCGCGGACAGGTCGTCGTCGATGAGCCGCCCGGCCGGGACGTCCTCGGCCAGCGTGGTGGTCTGCAGAATGCGCGCCGCCGTGCGGGAGAGCCGGGCGGTGTGCGCCCCGTAGCGCTCCTTGATCCACTCGATGGCCTGGTCGTGGACCAGGTCACGGCGGGCGTGCGCCAGGCCGTCCGCGATGTGGGTGGCCCAGGTGGCCACCGGCGGCTCGGACTCGATCATGGTGAGGGTGGCGGTGCGGTCCGGGTGCCAGGCGGCGAACCCCGCGGCGACGGTGCCGCCGAAGGAGTTGCCGACCAGGTGCACCGGGCGGTGCTCGCCCAGGGCGTCCAGGAGCAGTGCCAGGTCCTCGACGAAGTGCTCCAGGCGGTAGCCGGTGGGCGGCCGGTCGGTGCGGCCGTGCCCGCGCAGGTCGTACATCACGGTGTCCATGCCCGCCGCGGACAGCGCCGGGCCGAGGGTGAAGTAGTAGCTGGCGAGCGAGTCCGTGAGCAGACCGTGCACGAGGACGACCACCGGGGGCTCGCCCTCGCCGGCCGCGCTCGCGGGCAGTTCCTGCACATGGGTGGTGATGTCGCCGGTGGGTGTCTTCGCCATCCGGGTCAGCTCTCCTCGGTGGCGCGGAGCGAGGTGGCGACGTAGTCGGCGAGCTGGCCCACGGTCAGCGCGATGATCTCGTCGAGTTCCAGGTCGGCGATGAACAGGGCGAGGTTGACGCGCTCGCCGTACTGCTCGCGCAGAAGGCCGGCGAGGGTGACCAGGTCGATGCTCTCCAGCTCCAGGTCGTCGTGGAAAAGCGTCTCGCGGCTGATCTCGGCGTCCTCCAGACCGGCGTCGGGCAGCTCGCGCAGCGTCGCGGCGATCTGTGCGAGGACGGTGTCCTCGTCGATGCTGAGGGCCGTGGGGGTGGCCGCCTCACTGGTCATGCTGGCTCTCCTGACTGACTGGCTCGGCGCCGCCCGTGGTCCAGGCGACGACATAGTTCCGTTCGGGCAGCCCCGCGGGGGCCGCCACCTGATCGCAGCGCACTTCCCAGGCGCGGCCCGCGTGTTCCACCCGCAGCAGGTCGGGACGGGCGGCGGTGACCCGGTACTCCTGAGGTCGTCCGCGCAGCCCCGTACCGCGCTCCTTCGCGACGGCTTCCTTAGCCGCCCAGAAACGGGTGAACCACAGGTCTTCGCTCTCGTCGCCCGCGGCGACGGTACGGGCGAGGAGCGCGCGCTCCTCGGGGCCGCAGGCCGCCGCGACGGCGGCGGCGGGCCGGGCGGTGACCTCTTCGAGGTCGATGCCGCAGGGTCCGCGGCGGGCCAGGGCGACCGCCGCCTCTGCGCTGTGCGCGAGGGAGACCGTCAGGCGCGGGCCGATGGCGCGGCCGTGCACGCCGGTCACCACGGGCCGGCCGGCCGCGTCGTTGTGCAGGGCGATCTCGGCCGGGTAGATGTCGCCCGCGCCCTCCGCCCAGAGCAGCCTGCGGACCGCGTCCTTGGCGGCGATCCGGCCGAGCAGGTGGCGGCGCTTGCGGGTCGGGGGCTGGCCGGCGTAGCGGTCGCGTTCGGCCCCGCCGAGCACATTGCGCATGATCAGCTCGCGGGTGGCGAGATCGGGCCAGCGCTCGTGGAGCAGGCTCCATCCCTCGGTGCGCGCCTCGGAGAGGGTGTTCCGGCCGGGAAAGCGGTCCATCAGACGCATGCCGGGGTCGGTGTCGAAGCGCCGGTCGGTCCAGCCCGTGCACTCGGCCCAGACGCGGCCCGCGTGGACGAGCTGCATATCGGCGGTGAGGGTGGTGGGGGTGAGCTCTCGGATGCGGATATGGCAGTCCAGGGCGGTGCCGGCGGCCGGTTCGGGGCCGTAGAAGTCGATCCGGGCCATGCCGACCGGGAAGACCGTGGTGCGTTCGGTGAGGGTGGCCATGATCCAGTAGCCGAGGAGCTGGCCGACGTTGTCGAGGAGCGCGCCGGGTGGTCCGGGCGCGGTGAGGACGCCGCGCACATGCCGTTCGCCGATCGCGGTGAGTTCGGTGACGCCCTGGAAGGCGGGGCCGTGGAACATCCACCGCTCGGTGTAGAGCTGTCCGGCGGCCAGTTCGGGAACGCGTTCGCGGGCCGGGTCCACCGGCCACACGGCGGGCGGGGTCGCGGGTCCCGAGGCGAACCGGACCTCGGCGCCCGCGAAGCCGGTGAGCCCGACCTCGATCCGGTCCGGGGCCGAGCGGCGCACCGCGACGGGCACGTCACGGGCGGGCATGGCCTCGATCCACTTCTGGAGCCGCACGTTGTGCACGGCCACCACCCGCTGTCCCCGCTGGCTGGGCATCGCCTGTTCCGCGATCCGGACGAGGTGGTCGATGACGGTGGTCGCGGGCACGATCGGCCACCGGTCGGCCTCGTCGGGCCAGCCGGGCCGTTGACGGAAGAAGCAGTGGTCGCGGAGGTACGGCATCCGGTCCACGTCGATCCGCAGGGCGGCGGGGACGGTCGCGAGGCCGTCGGCGCCGCTGGAGCTGTTCGGACCGCCGGAACCGCTCGGGGTGCCGGAACCGCTCGGGCCGCCGGAACCGCCTGGGGTGCCGAAGCCGTTCGGCCCGCCGGACCCGTCCGGGCCGACCGCGTGGCCCAGGGCCCGCGGTGCGGCCGGTGGCGGTGCGACGGCACCGGATCGCGGGGTCGGCGGCCGGTGACGCGCCGGGACACGGGGGCCGCGGCGCTGCCCCAGCGCGTCGAGGAGTTCCGCGGCGACGGCGGTGGTGTCGGTGAGCAGCGCGGAGAACTCGGCGGCCACCGGGTGGTGTCCGCCGGCGCGGCCGGGCCAGTCGAGCCCGTCGGCGCGGGCCTCGGTTCGGGCGGCCGGGACAGCCGGGCGCCGGGTCCGCGCGGTGCCATCCGGTGTCGTGACGAGGAGACCGTGCCCGGCGGCGGGGAGGGAGACCAGGGCGCCGCCGAGGTCGAGCTTCATCCCGGCGCGGCGCACCGGGCGGATGCTCGAACTCCCCCGGCCGGCAGGAGGGTTGAGCGGGGTAACGTCCGGGTCGGCGCCCTCTGTCCACAGCGCGGTCGTCACCCGGCGGAGCTGGGCGAGGCTGTCGCGGGAGGTGGAGTGCGCGGGAACCACCAGGCGATCGCGGCCCGCGAGGGTGTCGTCGATGAGGGAGCCGAGCTGGCCCGCGCCCAGTGTCAGGAAGGCCCGGAAGCCCGCCTCGTACATCCGCAGGACGAGTTCGCGGAAGCGGACCGGTTCGAGCAGGTGGCGCACGAACAGCTCGCGGACCGCCTCCGGTTCGGCCGGGAAGGGAGCGGCGACGGTCGCGGACCACAGGGTGGTGTGCGGCGGGTGCAGGGTGTACCGCTCGGCCGCCTCGCGGATCGGGTCCAGGTAGGGGGCGAGCATCGGGGTGTGGAAGCCGGAGCGGAAGGGCAGCACCTGCGCGATGACGCCCTGCGTGCGGAAGCCGGCCACCAGGTCGGCGACGGCCTCCTCGGGTCCGCAGATCATCGACTGGTTGGGCGCGTTGTCGTGGCTGAGGACCACGTCCTCGCGGCCGGCGAGCCGGTCGAGGACCCGGTCGGCGGCGGTGCCGAGGACGGCGAAGGCCAGGCCGGGCACCCGCAGCGCGTCCGGGTCGAAGCCGGCCAGGAAGGCGTCCACCTCCTCGGGGGTGTGCACCCCCGCCGCCGCCATCGCGGTCCACTCCCCCACGCTGTGCCCCGCCACGGCGTCGGGCGCCACGTCCAGGCGGCGCAGCGCGGTGTCGAGCAGCCGGCCCAGTTGGAAGACGGCGGCGCCGTGCCGGCCCACGTCGCCGACCTCCGCCTCCTCGTCGTAGGACCAGTCCAGGCCGAGCCGGGCGGCGAGTTCGTCGACCTTGGGGGTGAACTCGGCTTCCAGGCCCGGGAAGACGAAGGCGGTGCGCCCACCGGCCGGGCCGAGCACCGGGCGCGGGGTGAACCACACGTCGCCACGCCCGCGCCAGGGCTCGCCCTTGCCGACCGCCCGGCGCGCCATTTTCAGGCGGCGTGCCGTGGGGTCGACGATGCCGAGCCGCACCGGGCCCGCGGCAGGCGAGCCCGTCTCGGGCAGGCTCGCGGCGAGCACCGCGCCGTCCTCGGCGTCGAGCCGGGCGGCCAGTTCCTCGGGTGTCCGGGCGGCCAGCCGCAGCACGCGCTCCGGCTCACCGACGGTCACCCGCGGGCGGCGGCCACGGACCGCGGCGGGCTGTTCGAGTATCACGTGCGCGTTGATGCCTCCGAAGCCGAAGGCGTTGACCGCGGCCCGGCGCGGGGCGCCGCCCGCGACCTCGTCCCAGGGACGGGCTGCGGCGAGCGTGCTGAACCGGGTGGCTTCGAGGGCCGGGTTGGGGTCATCGCAGTGCAGGGTGGGCGGCAGCGTCTCGTGGTGCAGGGCGAGCGCCGCCTTGATCAGACCGGCCACGCCGGCGGCCGGCATGGTGTGCCCGATCTGCGACTTCACCGAGCCGATGACGGCGCGCCCGGCGGTCGCGGGGCCGAACACCTCGGCCACCGTCTGAAGTTCGGCCCCGTCCCCGGCGGCCGTCGCGGTGCCGTGCGCCTCGAGGAGCTGGAGCGCGTCGGCGGCGCGCGGGTCGAGTCCGGCGGCCTCCCACGCCTGGCGGACAGCACGGATCTGACCGCCCGGGTCGGGGTTGAACAGGCTCGCGGAGCGGCCGTCGCTGGCCACTCCGGTGCCGCGGATCACCGCGTAGATCCGGTCCCCGTCGCGCCGCGCGTCCGCCAGCCGCTTGAGGACGACCACGCCGGTGCCCTCGCCGATCAGGACGCCGTCCGCGTCCCGGTGCAGCGGGCGGATGCGCTCGCTCGGGGACAGCGCGCCGAGCTGGGTGAAGACGCTCCACAGGGTCAGGTCGTGGCAGTGGTGCACCCCGCCCGCGAGCATCACGTCGCACCGCCGGGAGGTGAGTTCGCGTACCGCGTGGTCCACGGCGACCAGCGAGGAGGCGCAGGCGGCGTCCACGGTGTAGGCGGGTCCGCGCAGATCGAGCCGGTTGGCGACGCGGGAGGCGACCAGATTGGGCACCAGGCCGATCGCGGACTCCGGCTCCTCGGGTCCGAGCCGTTCGCAGAACCCGGCGCGCACCGACTCCAGTTGGGCTTCGTCGAGTTGCGGGGCCAGCTCGCGCAGGGTGTGCACGAGCTGGTTGGCGGTGCGGACCCGCTGGTCCAGGCGGACCAGGCCCGGCGTGAGGTAACCGCCGCGGCCGAGTACGATCCCGGCGCGTTCGCGGCGGGCGGGCAGCACGGACTCACCGCCCGCGTCCTGAAGGGAGCGGTACGCCACGTCGAGCGCGATGAGCTGGTCCGGGTCGGTGGCGGGCACCGACTTCGGCATGATCCCAAAGCGCGTCGGGTCGAACTCGGCGCCGCTGTCGACGAATCCGCCGCGACGGCAGTAGAAGCGGTCACTGCGTCGCCCGGCGGTCGGGTCGGTCGCCGCGGTCGGGTCGTAGAAGAGCGGGTCCCAGCGGTCGGCGGGCACCTCGGTGATCGCATCCGCGCCGGCTGCGATGTTGTGCCAGTAGGCGGCCAGATCGGGGGCACCGGGGAGGAAGACCTCCATGCCGACGACGGCGACCGGCTCACCCTGCGCCTCGGGCCCGCCGAGGGGTACGGGAGTGGGCATCGTGTTCACCAGCCGGAGGCGGTCAGGACGACGGTGTGCTCGTCCGGGGCGCCATAGGCGAGTTCGCGCAACAGGCTGAGCGGGCCTTCCTCCAGGTCGATCAGTTTGATGCCGCGGGCCGCGTAGGAGCGCATCAGCTCCGGGCCGACCATGCCGCCGCCGGTCTCGGAGGCGGCCCAGGGGCCCCAGTGCACGGTCAGACCGCGCCGCTCGGCACCGGACCAGCGGCGGCCCAGTTCCTCCAGGGCGTCGTTGGCGCCGGCGTAGTCGCTCTGGCCGCGGTTGCCGAGGGCGGCGGCGATGGAGCCGAAGAGAACGGCGAAGCGTGGGCTCACCGGCAGCCGGTCCACCGCGTCGAGGACGGTGCGGGCGCCGTCGGCCTTGGTGGTGAAGACCCGGGCGAAGGACTCCGGGGTCTTCTCCGCGATCAGCTTGTCCTCGATGAGCCCGGCGGCGTAGACCAGCCCGTCGAGCCGTCCGTACTGGGCGTACACCTCCTTGACCGCGGCGCCGACGGCCTCCGTGTCCGTCACGTCCACCCGCTGGTACTCGACCTCACCGCCCATCTCTCGCAGGGCGGCCAGGGTGGCGCGTACCTCGCGCTCGGCGAGGATCGCCGAGACCCGGCGTTCGGTATCGGCGGGAGTGGTGGTGAGCTTCGCGGCGAGCAGGGCGCCGCGCAGCGAGGCACGGTCGGTGGCACCGGCCGTGGCCGGGTCCTCGGCGGCCGCGGGTTCCGGAGTGCGGCCGAAGAGGACCAGGCGGCAGCGGGCCGCGGCGGCGAGGGTGCGGGCGAAGCGGGCGGTGATGCCCCGGGCGCCGCCGACCAGGAGGACCACCGACTCACGGTCGAGCCCGACGGCCTCGGCCTCGGCGACGCCGTCACCCGCCGGTCCGGCGCCGCTGGTGGCGATCGAGCCGAGCGGGGTGAGCGCCAGGCGCAGGGCGCGGCGCCCGCCGCCCTGGTCCAGCAGGACCACCGGCTCGTGCTCGGGGGCGGCGAGTTCGGCGAAGAGGGCGCGGGCGGCCTCGGCGGCGCTCGCCGCGTCGGGGATCTCGGCCAGTGTGGCGTGGGTCTCGGGGTACTCGCGGGCCACCGTGCGGAAGAAGCCGCGCAGCCCGCTGGGCGCCCCGGCGCCCCGCCGGTCGGCGGCGAGCAGGCGACGCGGCCCGGCGGCGAGGACCCGCTGGTAGAGGGCGAAGGCTGCGGGCAGGACGGGTCCTTCGGCGTCCAGCGGCGTCAGGTGCACCACCGTCTCATCGCCCACGGCGGGCGTTTCGCCGTCGGGGACCAGCTCGGTCTCGACGCCGGCCTCGGCCAGCAGCGCGGACAGCTCGGTGGCGGTCTCGCCGCCGCCGAGGAGCTGTACCCGGTGGCCGGGCTCCGGGCGGGCGGTGACCGGTTCGAGGACGTGTTCGGTGAACAGCAGCCGCTGCGGGGCGGTGATCTCCGGGCGTGGTCCGTCGACGGCGAGAGTGGGGGTGGGGGCCTCGGCGGGCGCCGGAACGGAGCCGAGGGCTGTCTCCAGGAGTGCGCTGAGCGCGGCGACGGTACGGGCGCCGCTGAGCGCTTCGAGGTCCGCCCCGGCGGTGTCCAGGGCGAGCCGGCCGCCGAGTTCGCCGACGATCTCGGTGCGCTTGATGGAGTCGATGCTGAGATCGGCCTCCAGATCGAGATCCGGCTCCAGCATGTCCACCGGGTAGCCGGTAAGCCCCGCGACCACTTCGAGAACGGTGTCCAGGACCGGCACGTCACGGGCCGAGGCGCCTGCCGCTGCCGCGGCGGAGGCGGGCGCGGTGGACGGGACGGCGGCGGGAGTGCCGAGCCGGGCGGCGAGGAGCGAGGCCATGCCCTCGGCGGTACGGACGCCGCTCAGCTCCTCCAACTGCTCGCCTCCCTCGGCGGCGACGCCCAGCCGGGCGGCCAGTTCACCGGCGATCTCGGCCCGCTTGATGGAGTCGATGCTGAGATCGGCCTCCAGATCGAGATCCGGCTCCAGCATGTCCACCGGGTAGCCGGTGAGCCCCGCGACCACTTCGAGAACGGTGTCCAGGACCGAGGTACCCGGCGCGGCGGCGGGCGCGGTGACGGGCCCCGGGGCGACGGGCAACGACGTGGTGACGGCCGGGACGATGTGTGCCGCGGGTATCGCCTGCGTGGTCGACCGCGTTGTCCCGGGCGGAAGTTCGGGTGCTCCCAGGTAGGAGAGCAGGACGTCGCGCTGGGCGGAGACCATCTCCCGGCTGCTGCGGAGGAACTCCGCGATCAGCGCTTCGGGACCGGCGGCCGGCGCGGGGAGGTGACGCGGGTCGGACACGGTGAACTCCGTCACGGGTCGGGCGGGGAGCAGGGCGTGCGGCGGGAAGGCGCCGTCGGCGCGGCGCAGCAGGTGGCCGTCGACGGTGAAACCGGCCCGCCGGACGGCTTTGGCGGTAGCCGGGTCCACGGTGTCGCGGCCGGTGAACAGCGGCCGGGTGCGCAGCTCCGTGCCGCTGACGGCGAGTTGGGCGAGCGCGGTCAGGAAGGCGGGCAGTCCGCCGTCGCGGCCGTCCTCCAGCGGCACGGTGCGGTGCGGGCGGTCCCCGAGCACGTCCGCCACCAGGCGGCTGAGCACCCGGCCGGGCCCGCCCTCGACGAAGACCCGGGCGCCTGCCTCGTACATCGCCTCGATCTGTTCGGCGAAGCGGACCGGGGAGCCGAGCTGGGCGGTCAGTTCGGCGCGGATGCCCTCGGCGTCGTCGGGGTAGCGGGCCGCGGTGCGGTTGGCCCAGACCGGGAAGGCCGGGGCCGGCAGGTCCAGTCCGGCGAGGTGGGTGCCGAAGTCCTCACCCGCGCCGTCGAGCAGCGGGCTGTGGAAGGCGCAGGCCACGCTCAGCGGCTTGGCGCTGTATCCGGCGTCCTTCAGTTGGGCGACGGCGGCGGCGATCGCCTCGCTCGGGCCCGAGATGACCGTCTGGGTGGGCGAGTTGTGGTTGGCGGCCACCACGTCCCCGGACAGGTCCGCGAGGCGCAGCACCTCCTCGACCTGGTCGGCGGAGGCACCGACCGCGGCCATGGTTCCCGCGTCGCCCTCCGGGACCCGGCCGAGGATGGCCTCGGCGCGGGCGGCGCTGGCGGCGAGCAGTTCGTCGGGGGTGAACACTCCGGCGGCGGCGAGCGCGGCGAGTTCGCCGTAGCTGTGGCCGCCGCCCATCGCGGGGCGCACGCCGAGCGAGCTGAGCAGTTCGGTGGCGGCGAGCGCGGTGATGCCGAGGGCGGGCTGGGCCACGGCCGTGTCGGTGATCCGGGCCTGGGTGCGGGCCGCGGCCTCGGCGTCGAGCGCGGCCGGCGGGAAGAGCGCGTCGGCCCAGCGGGCGCCGAGGTGCAGGTGGCGGTGGAGTCCGGGGAAAGCCGCGAAGAGCGGCGCGAGCATCCCGGGGCGCTGGCTGCCCTGACCCGGGAAGAGCAGCGCGAGCCGGCCCTCCGCGACCTCCCGCGGCACGGCGCGGGCGAGGTGGATGCCGTCGGCGGGGGCGTGTTCGCCCTCGGCGGCCCGGCGCAGCAGCTCTGGCAGTTCGGCCGACGAGCGGGCGACCACCGCGATCAGTACGGGTTCGCCGCGCACGGCGGCCTGGTCGCTGCGGTGGGCGGCGTGGCGCGCGAGGTCGCGCAGGCGGCTGTGGCCGCCGTCCTGGTCGATCAGGGCGAGCAGGGCGCGGACCGCCTTGACGGCGGCCTGCTCCTCGCGGCCGCGGAAGGTGAACAGCTCGGCCGGCCAGGCGTCCAGGGCGTGTGCGGCGGGCGCTTGGTCGTGGGCGCGCAGGACGACGTGGAAGTTGGTGCCGCCGAAACCGAAGGCGCTGACGCCCGCGATCCGGTCGGCCGGTTCGACGGCCCAGGGGGCGGTGGAGGTGTGGAAGGCGAAGGGGCTGGTGTCCGCCTCCCAAGCCGGGTTGGGGTTGCCGAGGTGCAGGGTGGGCGGCTTGACGCCGTGGTAGAGCGCGAGGGTGGTCTTGATCAGTCCGGCCAGTCCGGCGGCGCACTTGGTGTGCCCGATCTGCGACTTGACCGAGCCGATGGCGCAGGAGCCGGGTTCGGCCCCGTGTTCCCGGAACACCTCGGTGAGGGTGGCGAGTTCGGTGCGGTCGCCGACGACGGTGCCGGTGCCGTGCGCCTCGATCAGGCCGACCTCGGCCGGGGAGATCCGGGCGTTGGTGTAGGCGCGGGTCAGGGCGGCGCGCTGGCCTTCGGGGCGGGGCGCGGTCAGGCCGAGGCCACGGCCGTCGCTGGCGCTGCCGACGCCGTCGATCACCGCGTAGATCCGGTCGCCGTCGCGTTCGGCGTCGGCCAGGCGCTTGAGGGCCACGCAGGCGACGCCCTCGCCGAGGGCGATGCCGTCCGCGCTCGTGTCGAAGGTGGCCGAGCGGCCGGAGGGCGACAGCGCGTGCACCGAGGAGAAGAGCAGGTAGTCGTTGATGCCGTTGTGCAGGTCGGCGCCGCCGCACAGGACCAGGTCGCTGGTGCCGGTGACGAGTTCCTTGCAGGCGGCGTCGACGGCGGTGAGCGAGGAGGCGCAGGCCGCGTCGACGGTGTAGTTGGCGCCGCCGAGGTCGAGCCGGTTGGCGATGCGCCCCGCGATGACGTTGGCGAGCATGCCGGGGAACGAGTCCTCGGTCAGCTTCGGCAGTTGCTCCTCCAGTCCGGGCGGCAGCGTGCCGACGTAGGCGGGCAGCACGGTGCGCAGGGTGGAGGCGTTGGCCAGGTCGCTGCCCGCCTCGGCGCCGAAGATCACCGAGGTGCGGCGGTGGTCGGCTTCCGGCCCCTGGTAGCCGGCGTCGGCGAGTGCGCGCCGGGCGGCCTCCAGGGCGAGCAACTGCACGGGTTCGATGCTGGGCAGCGAGGCGGGCGGGATGCCGTAGCTCAGCGGGTCGAACGGGATCCGGGGCAGGAAGCCGCCCCAGCGGGAGGGGGTGCGTTCGCCGTCACCGTCCGGCGCGTAGTACAGCTCGGGGTCCCAGCGTTCGGCGGGCACCTCGGTGATGCTGTCGGTGCCGGACACCACGTTGGCCCAGAACTCGCCCAGGTCGCGGGCGCCGGGGAACATCGCGGCCATGCCGATCACGGCGACGCGCAGCGGCGGGGGTGCCTCCTCGGCGGCCGGGGCGGGGACGGTGACGACGCGCTCGGCGAGCCAGGCGGCGGCGCCCTCGGTCACCTCCCGGTGCAGAGCCGCGATGGTGGTGACCTCGGCGCGCAGCACGCTGACCTCGCCGGCCATGAACATGCCCTCGGCGCCCTGGCGTTCCTCGTCCACCGCGCGCAGTTCGTCCCCGACCCGCTCAACGCCCTTGGAGGCGATGCGCAGCCGGCCGACGTTGAACCGCTCCAAGTGCTCCCAGACCTCGCGGTCCGGCACGCCCTGGGCGGTGAGTTCGTCCCGCAGCGCGGCGAAGTCGCGGGTGACCTCGCTGGCCGCGCACCGGGTGGCGTGGCCCGGCGCGGTCTCCAGCAGGTCGGTGCGGTCGGCGGCGAGGACCCGCCGCTGGAAGAGCGGCCGGATGGCGCCCGCGCCGACCGCCTCGGCGGTGACCAGATAGGCGGTGCCCATCAGCACGCCGAAGGCGGCGCCCGCCTCGGTCAGCGGGGCGGCGACGGTCGCGGCCATGGCGGCCGACCGGGCGTCGTGGATGCCGCCCGCGAAGAGCACGGTCAGCTCCGTGGCCGCCGCGGGGCCCTGCTCGGCGAGGAACTCGCGCAGCACCTCGGTCTGCGCCTCCCACAGCGGGAAGCTGTTGCGGGGCCCGATGTGGCCGCCGCACTCGGCGCCCTCGAAGATGAACTTGCGGGCACCCGCCGCGAGGAACTGCCGCAGCAGCCCCGGCGAGGGCACGTGCAGAAAGGCCGATATGCCCTCCGCCTCCAGCGCGGCGGCCTGTGCGGGACGGCCGCCCGCGATGACGGCGTGCGTGGGTTTCAGCTCCCGGACGACGGCGAGCTGGGCCTCCTTGACCTGCTCGTCGGCGAAGCCCAGGATGCCCACGCCCCAGGAGGCGCCCTCGGGCAGCGAGTCCCGGGTGCGCTCCAGCATGGCCCGGGAGCGCGCGGCGTCGGCGAGGGCGAGGGCGAGGAAGGGCAGGGCGCCGTCGGCTGCCACGGCGGCGGCGAACGCGGGCTCGTCGCTGACCCGGGTCATCGGGCCCTGGGCGACGGGCAGGCGGGTGCCGAGCGCGCGGGCCCCGGCGGAGTCCTCGGCCAGCGCGGTGGCGGCCCGCTCGCCGACGGTGGCCCGGCCGATCGCGTCGCGGACCCTTCGGACCGCCTCGGCGGCGGTGGCGGAGCGGGCGGCGAAGGAAGCGGCGAGGTAGCCGTCCTGACCGACCGGCAGGAGGCGCCGCAGGGGATCGGTGGCGGCGAAGGCGCGTTCGGCGGTGGCGCTGTCGGCGGGCTGCTCGGGGGCCTGCGGCCCGCGGCGGCGCAGGAACCGCACCCCGTCGACGAGGACGCTCTCGGAGCCGTCCAGCGAGCCGAGTGCCTCGATGGTCTCGGCATCCGGTTCGGCCTCGTCGAGCAGCGCGAGTTGGACGTCGAGCACCACGCCCGCCGCTCCACCGGCGACCGCGGCGGCGGCTGTGCGCGGGCCGATGCCGCCCCACGCCCAGACCGGCACGGCGATCCCCGGGTCGGCGAGAACCCCTTGCAGCAGGACGAACGTGCTCAGCTCACCGGCCCTGCCGCCGCACTCGCTGCCGCGCAGCAGCAGCCCGGCGGCGCCGGCGTGAACGGCGTCGGCGGCTCCGGCGAGGCTGGTGACCTCGACGAGCACGCGGCGCCCGGGGAAGTCGGCGGCGGTCCGTGCGGGGTCGGCGAGCAGCACGGTCGTGGCGCCCTCGGGAAGGTCCGCGACGCCGAGCGGGCAGCCAGGACGGACCCGGACCCCGAAGGGACGGCCGCCGGACCAGCGGGCGGTACGACGCAGAGCCTCGATGGCATCGCGGCGACGCTCGGACAGTTCGAGCACGCCGAGGGCGCCTGCCCGGCCGGCCGCGGCGGTGAGGCGGGGCGAGGGGCGATGCAGCGGGTTGACCGCGAGGACGGCGTCTACCGATGCCTCTGACGGCGCAGGGGTGGCAAGCGTCCGCATGAGAGTCCTCTGTGGGGGGAGAGTGATGATCGGTAGTCAACTGGGGTCATTGACAGGCGGTCAACCTGTCGCTGAGAGTGACCACTCACTCCCCTTCATGCAGACCATCCCCTTTTGAATACCGAAAACTACGCACGCGGGATACCGCCCCAAGGCATTCACTGAAACACCGCACGACGCGGGAGTGCCAGCCACGTGAATGCGTCATGTGACAGAAACACAGGCGTCGCAATAAACTCACCGAAATGTGCGGCAGATCACGCGATTTTCCGGCCCAACACCCCACCGCCACCGGGGTCACACACTCTCCGTAGCGAACGCACAGCGAGCCCCCGTCCAGGGCGCCAACCTCCAAGGCAGCGGCCGTCTTGCGGCCACTTCACTCGCCGACGGAGGTGAGGGCGGATGCACTTGGCGGGAAAGCAAAGGGATCGCCGTCGGCCAGGAAACGGGTCAGTCGGCCAATTCCGCGAGCAGTTGCAGTGCCTTATGTGACGGGCTGTCCGGCTCTGCGGAATAGACCACCAGTTGCTGGCCCGGTGCGGAGGGCACGAGAAACCGTTCGAGATCGAGCGTGAGGGTACCGACCCGCGGGTGAGCGATCGTAGCCCTGCCATTGGTGCGACCCCGGACATCGTGCCTGGCCCAAAGACGTCGGAAGCTCTCGCTGCGCATGGACAATTCGCCTACCAGGGCCGCCAGATCCGGATCGTCGACCTCCGCGCCGGCCAGCCCGCGCAGGCAGGCCACGAAGTCCTGACGCGGATCCGGTTCGACCGGGAAGGTGTCCGGGTCCAAAAACACGGTCCGCAGGAGGTTGGTCCCCGGTGTGTGCGCGGGCGAGAGGGCCTGGGCCAGCGGATTCGCCGCCAGCACCAGGAACGTCTGGGTCTGCACGAACGCGGGCGTCGCCGGCCAGGAGTCGATCAGCCGGGCCAAGGTGGGAGAAACCCGATGACGGTGAGCACGCCCGCGCGAACCCGGGACGAAATGGGCGAGCGCGAACAAGTGCGTGGTCGCGGATGCGTCGAGCCGTAAAGTCTGAGCGAGCGCCCGGAGGATCTCCGCGGACGGCCGCCGGTCACGTCCCTGTTCCAGACCGAGGTAGTAATCCACACTGATACCGGAGAGCGTCGCGACTTCCTCGCGGCGCAGGCCGGGCACGCGCCGACGTGCGCTCTCAGGAAGGCCGACATCCGCAGGACGCAGTACCTCGCGACGAGCCCGCAGATAATCGCCGAGCAGATTCACGGTGCGGTCATCCATGAGGGCAAGAGTAAGCCGGAACGAGCCCCGGACCCTGGTGCCGACAGCACCAGGGTCACGGCTCACTTCCTCAGCCGCAACGCGGGACCTAGCGTCCGGTCCATGGCAGCA
The DNA here is from genome assembly GCF_017592595.1 of Streptomyces sp. NEAU-YJ-81. Lineage (NCBI taxonomy): Bacteria > Bacillati > Actinomycetota > Actinomycetes > Kitasatosporales > Streptomycetaceae > Streptomyces > Streptomyces sp. NEAU-YJ-81. The sequence continues at coordinate 34,392 of NZ_JAGFNO010000032.1, forward strand.
GAAACACTTGACGGCCTGACCGCCGTCGTCACCGGCGCCAGTTCCGGCGTCGGCGCGGCCGCGGCACGGCAGTTGGCCGCGATGGGTGCGTCCGTCGTCGTCGTGGGCCGCGCGGTGAGCAGAACCCGCGCCGTCGCCGACGAAGTCGGCGGCACCGCCCTTCCCGCGGACTTCGCGCGCTTCAGCGAAGTGCGCGAACTCGCTCAGCACCTGATCTCCCGCATTCCGCGGATCGACATCCTGGTCAACAACGCCGGTATCGTTTCGCCTAAGCGGCAAACGACGCCAGACGGTCATGAATTGACGGTGCAGGTCAATTTCCTATCTCCTTTCCTGTTGACATCGCTTCTCCGGGAGAAGCTCCTGCGGGCCCCCTCCGCCCTTGTCATCAACACCGGCTCCAGTCTCTACCGGTTCGGCAAGCTCGACCCGGACGATCTGGACCAGAATCGGCGCCGGTACGCACAGATGCGCTCGTACAACGCCTCGAAGCTGGCAAGTGTCGTGCATGCCGCCGAGATCAACCGCCGGGCACCGGACACCATGACCGCTGTCGCGTTCCACCCCGGCACCGTCCGCTCCGGCCTCGACCGCGACTCCGCACTGATCACGGCAGCAAAGGCAAGCCTGATCGGTCGGCGCCTGACGCGGTCACCGGAGGAGGGCGCCGAGCCCATCATCAAGATCGCCACCACCGACCGCGGCAAACTGAGAAACGTCTTCTACAACCGGCTTGAGCCGGAGCCACTGCGTGCCCCCGCCGCGGACCCGGATCTCGCTGCCCGGCTGTGGCAGCGGGCCCACGAGCTCACCCACGCATCGACATAGCGTGACTGCGGTGCCGTGGCAACACAGTGACAGGCGGGTCACCCGACTGACCCGAGCGAGGCCAAGGATCAGGCTCCGGCGATGGTCCGGCCCGGCATCGGCTCCGCGAGCGCGGCCCGCCGGGCCGGCGCGCCGAAGGGGTCCGCGAAGTACTGCGTCTCGTGCACCACGTGCTGGTCGGCGAATTCCATGATGCTCACCGAATACGAAGGCACACCGTCGTAGGTGATGAGGCATTCGCTCACCCACAGATTCGCATGGCCGGTGATCCGCTGGACGGTGAAGTGTCGGTCGGCAGGGTGCCCGCCGCGCTGCGCCGAGATTGTCGCTCGGCCCCGGAACCGCTCACCTGACTGCGGGTAGTCCAGGATCGCGTCCGTGGCGTAGATGGCGTGCTCGGCTTCGGTGTTCCCGCGTTCCGAGGCTCGCCAATGCTCCTCGATCGCGGCCCTGGTCCGGGAGTCAGTATCCATGGCACCGCCCTTCCGCAGCGGTGACAGCCTAGGCACTCCAGGCCACAGCCGCCCCGAGGCCAGGCGGACCTGGGCTGCCAAGTCCTCCCTTTGGCCGGAGCCGACCGGGTGTCCGAGCCGGATGAGTTCGCCCTGGATCCGTCGGCAGCCCCTCCGGCTCCCGCAGGCCCCCCTGAAGCCCAGGCCGTCACGTTTCGGTAACCTGGCCGAAACCCTTGACGTTCCTCATGGCTGGTTCCTAATCTCGCTGCAGCGTAATCGGCAGTTCCAGCAGTTCACGCGCTGCGGCGCTCTCCGCAGTTTTTGGCAGGCACAGACATAGACCACCTGTCGGTGGCTTCGTCGTGCCTGTTTCTGTGCTCCCCGTGCCGCCGGTAGGTCTTCCTCGAAGGCGGATTCATGGCACAACGTCCGAGCGTCAAAGGCGTCGCCGATGTCGTTGCGCTCATCGATGGGCTGGGAAAGATCACCGGTCGGGCGCAGATCATCTGGTTCCTCGTGTTCGGCGGACTGTTCCTCGACGCCTACTCGAACGCGGCGCTGAGCGCCGGTCTGGGGCCCATGACCACCCAGATGGAGCTCACCAGCACCCAAGTCTCGATCCTCACGGCCACTGCTCCAGCGCTGGCCATCATCTTCAACCCTCTCGGTGGCTGGCTCGCCACCCGCATCGGCCGCGTCCCCCCGCTGCTCATCGCCAAGGTGTTCGCCATCGCGGGCGCCCTGCTCGCCGCCTTCGCCGGTGACTTCACCGTCGTCTGGCTCGGCCGGGTCCTGGTGGGTGTCGCGTACGGCATCGACTTCGCGGTCGCCATGGCGCTGCTCGCCGAGTACACGCCCGCGAAGCTGGGCGGCCGGCTCAACCTGTGGCAAGCCGTCTGGTACGTCGCCACCACCAGCAACCTCGCCCTGGCCCTGCTCTTCTTCAACCTGGATGTCGGCTCGGACATCTGGCGCTGGTCGGTCGGCTCGGCCGCGGTCTTCGCCGTCGCGCTGCTGCTGAGCCAGGCGCTGATGCTCAAGGAGAGTCCCACCTGGCTGGCCAGCAAGGGCCGGCTGGACGAGTCCGTCACCAACCTGGACCGGATCTACGGGATCAAGGCAGTCGTCGATACGCCCGACACGATGGCCCGCACCGCGGCTGAGGCACCGGTCGTCGGGTTCCGCCAGACCGGGCTGCTGTTCAAGGGCGAGTACCTGCCGCGCACGATCCTCTCGTCGGTGATCTCGCTCGGGCAGTCGATGCAGTACTTCGCGGTCGGCTGGTACCTCCCGCTGATCAGCCTGACGATCTTCGGCGAGAGCTTCGAGAAGGCCACCATCGGCTCGATGGTTTTCAACGCCTTCGGTATCGCGGGCGGGCTGCTGTCCGCGTTCTTCGGCCGCCGCCTCGGGCTGCGGCTCAGCTCCGCTGCCGGCTTCGCCGGGGTCTTCGTGGCCCTGGTGGCGATGGGACTAACCTTCGAGAAGGTGCCCACGGCCGTGGCGTTCCTGCTGCCGGTGCTGTTCATCCTCTGCCACTCCGCGGGCCCAGGGGCCAACGGCAAGTCCATCGCGGCGCTCTCGTACAGCAGCGATGTCCGCGCCCTGGGCACCGGTGTCACCGGGATGGTCGGCAGCTTCGGCAGTGTCGCCGGTCTGTATGTCTTCCCGCAGATCAAGGACTCGCTCGGACTCGCCGACACCTTCTTGACGCTGTCCGTCGTGCCGCTGCTCGGCCTGATCACCTGCCTGGTGATCAAGTGGGACCCGATGAAGGCCGCCTCGCCCGACGAGGTCGCCGGGCAGGACCGCGACGCCACTGCGGCGCTCTCCGTGACGGCTCGCTGACCCACCGCCGGACCTGACCCACCGCCGGACCTGATCCACCATCGGACCTGGCGCACCGCGCGGTGGTCCCCTCCCCTCCTCCTCCCTCCCCTCCGCATCCCTCCCCTCCGCATCCCTCCCCTCCGCATCCCTCCCCTCCGCATCCGTCCCCTCCGCATCCCTTCGCACGGCTCGCTCGCGGTGCTCGAATGAAAGAGCTGCCATGACCCAGACGTTCCCCGGCGCCGCCCCACGGCGTGGTGTGCTGTCCATCGACGAGGGCACCACTGGCACCAGGGCCGGAGTCGTCCTCGACTCGGGCGCCACCCACGAGGTGTTCTACCGGCCGATCAAGGTCAGCCATCCGAATGACCTCTCGGTCGAGCAGGACCCGATGGAGATCTGGACCGCCACCCTCGAGGTGGCGCGGCGGGCCGTCGGCGGGGCACGCGAGGACGGCATCGAGATCACCGCCGTCGCGCTCTCCACCCAGCGGGCCACCGCGATGCTGTGGGACCGCGTCACCGGGCAGCCGCTACTGCCCGCGGTGGTGTGGCAGGACCGCCGGTACGCCCATGAGCTCACCGCCTACGAGGCGGAGTGGGGCGCCGTCCTGCTGGCCCGGCAGGGCCGGCCGGTCGGCGCCCGCGCCCCGTTCCTCTGGGCCGCCCGGCAGATCGCCGAGCACCCCGAGGTGGCCGCCGCGCACCGCCAGGGCCGGCTGCTCTTCGGCACCGTCGACACCTGGCTGATCTGGCGCCTCACCGGCGGCGCCGTCCACGCCACCACGCCGACCAACGCCGCATCCACCGGTGGCTATCTGCTGGAGCGGCACGCCTGGGACGAGGCATGGATCAGCCACCTCGGTTTCCCTCTCGACCTGCTGCCGGAGCTCCGCTCCGACGACACCGGATTCGGTACCACCGACCCGGCCGCCCTCGGGATCGCCGTCCCGCTCGCCGCCTCCATGGGCGACCAGCACGCCGCACTCGTCGCGCTCGGCGGTCTCGCCGTCGGGCAGAGCATGTGCATGTACGGGACCGGCGCCTTCGTCGACGCGGCGACCGGCACCACGCCCGCCCTGCCCCGGCCGGACATCTCCGGGGTGCTCGCCCAGCCCGGCCGGCGGCAGGGCGACATCAGCCACTACAGCCTGGAGGCATACACCTCCACCGTGGGTTCGGCGCTGCGCTGGCTCTGTGACGATCTGGGCCTGTTCGCGTCGCCGAAGGAGCTCGGTGAGGAAGCGGGCCGGGTCCCCACCCGGCCGGGCCGCACCCCGCGTTTCGTCCCGGCGCTCGCCGGGGTCCGTACGCCGGTCTGGCACCCGGAGGCCACCGCGTCCCTCACCGGGCTCACTCTCGCCACCACTCGCGCCGATCTCGCCCGCGCCGTGCTCGACGGGATCGCGCACTCGGTGTGCGATCTGATCGACGGGGTCGCCGACACCATGGGTACGCCGTTCACCCGGCTCCGGGTCGGCGGCGGCGTCTCCGGCAGCGACCCGCTGTTGCGGATCCAGGCCGACCTGACCGGCCTGCCACTGGAGCGGGTCGCCGACTCCGCCACCGCGAGCCTGCGCGGCACCGCCTATCTGGCGGGCGTCGCCCAGGGCCTGTGGCCCTCGCTCGAAGAGGTCGTCGAGGCGCAGCCGCACGGCCGGATCTTCGAGCCCGCGATCACGGCGGCCGAACGCACCGAGCAGCGGGCCGCCTGGCGCGACGTGCTGATCGCCCACCTCGACGACCCCGCGCTGCTCCCCCTGCGGGAGGGCCCGCCCGAACCGCACACCCCCCGCTGACGGCCCACCGACCGTCGCACCGGTGGCCCGCCGACCACGCGGCCGCCGTACCGAAACACCAGGAGTTGATGTTGTGATCACCATGCCCGCCCGGAAACCGCGGCGCGCCGCCGCGGCGACCCGTCGGACGCCGCTGCTGCTCGACCGGGCCGCCATCAAGCGCCAACTGGCCGACGACACCTACGACGTGCTCATCATCGGCGGCGGCATCACCGGGGCGTACGCCGTGCTCGACGCCGCCTCGCGCGGGCTGCGCGCAGCCCTGATCGAGAAGGACGACTTCGCCTCCGGCACCTCGTCGAAGTCCTCGAAGATGGTGCACGGCGGCCTGCGCTATATCGAGCAGGGCAACGTCAACCTGGTCCGCCACTCGCTTCTGGAGCGCCACCGCTTCCGGAAGAACGCCCCGCACCTGGTACACCGGCTGCCGTTCCTCTTCCCGATCCTGGAGAAGGACGGCATCTTCGACGCCCGCCTCGCCAAGGGCTTCGAGGGTCTGCTGTGGACGTACGACCTGGTCGGCGGCTGGCGGATCGGCAAGCTCCACCAGCGGCTCACCGTCCCCGAGGTCCTCGCGCAGGCGCCGACCCTGCGCGCGGAGAACCTCAGGGGCGGGCTGATGTACTTCGATGCCCGTGCCGATGACGCCCGGCTCGTCCTGACCATCGTCCGCACCGCCGCCGCGCTCGGTGCGACGATCCTCAACGGTGCCAAGGCCGAGGGTCTGCTGATGGAGACGGAACGGGTGGCCGGTGCCCGGGTCACGGCGGACGGCGACACCTTCGACATCCGCTCGCGGGCCGTTGTCAACGCCACCGGGGTGTGGACCGACGAGCTCGACGCGAAGGCGGACGACGGTCACCGGCCGCAGGTCCGCCCGGCCAAGGGTGTTCACATCGTGGTGCCCTGGGACAAGGTGCGGATCAACTGCACGGTGACCGTGCCGATCCCGGGCCGGGCCCGCCGCGCGACCTGCACCCGCTGGGGCAACAGCGTCGTGCTGGGCACCACGGACGAGGACTACCAGGGCTCCCGGGATGATGTGCACTGCACCCGTGAGGAGATGGACTTCCTGCTGGAGGGGGCCAACACCGCCTTCGAGGGGAAGCTCACCCCGGACGATGTGATCGGCTCCATCGGCGGTCTGCGTCCGCTGGTGGGCGGCGGCGAGGGCGCGACGCTCGACATGCGCCGCGACCACCACATCACCGTCGGCCGCACCGGCATGGTGACGGTGACCGGCGGCAAGCTCACCACCAGCCGGCACATGGGCGAGCTCGTCATCAACAAGGTGATGACGGTCCTCGGCCGCAGGGGGAAGAGCCGTACCACCGACCTCCCGCTGCTCGGCGGCGCCGGTTACGACGCCGAAGCCGTCGCCGCGTCCGGTGGCGTGGCCGCGCACCTGGGTGAGCGCTTCGGCACCGAGGCCCGCTTCGTCGGCGATCTGATCCAGGACGATCCGGCGCTGGCCGAGCCGATCGTGGCGGGACTCCCGTACACCAAGGCCGAGGTCGTGTACGCGGCCCGCGCCGAACTTGCCCGCTCGGTCGACGACGTGCTCTCCCGCCGGACGCGCGCCCGGCTGTTCGCCCGGGACGCCTCCGTCGACGCCGCCGAGGCCGTCGGCGCGCTCCTCGGCCAGGAACTGAACCTCACGGAGGCCGAGGTCGAGCGCTCGGTCGCCGAGTACCTCGCAGCCGTCCACCACGAAAAGTCCGTACTCCTCGAAGGGGCAGCAGCATGATCAGCCGCCAGACCATCACCCACCCGTTCAACCGGGGCGACTACACGATCGGCGCCCCCAGCCCCGCCAGGTGGGCGCGGAACACCCCGATCGGGGAGGGCGGGGCCGCGCTCCAGGTGAACCCGGTCGAGGTCCCCGAGAGCGTGGTCGAGGCGCTGCGCGCAGCAGCGCACGCCGTCCACACCTCCCGCGACGAGGTCGTCACCCGGACCCGTGACTGGTGGGCCGGTTCGATGATCGGCGAGACGGAGGGCCGTCCCGCCACCCCGAACGCCGTGATCGTCGAGGCCGCCGACGCGGAACAGGTCGCGGCCGTGCTGCGGATCTGCCACGAGACCGGCGTCCCGGTCACCCCCTCCGCGGGCCGCTCCAACGTCACCGGCGCGGCGCTCCCCGTCTTCGGCGGCGTCGTCCTGGACGTCTGCGGGATGAACCAGATCACCGGCTTCGACGCCGAGTCGAACATCGTGGATGTCCAGGCCGGCATGTTCGGAGACCTCTTCGAGAAGCGACTCCAGGAGGAGTACGGCGTCACCACCGGCCATTGGCCGTCCGCCTTCGCCGTCTCCACGGTCGGCGGCTGGATCGCCTGCCGCGGCGCCGGTCAGCTCTCCACCCGTTACGGCAAGATCGAGGACATGGTCGTCGGTGTCGACGTCGTGCACGCGGACGGTACGCGCGCCACGTACGGCGACTACGCCCGCGCCGCGGTCGGCCCGGACCTGCGCCAGTTGTTCGTCGGCTCGGAGGGCACCCTCGGTGTCATCGTCTCGGCGCGCCTGCGGGTCCATCCGCTGCCGGAGTACGCCGGCGCCGTCGCATTCGGCTTCACGACCTTCGCGGAGGGCCTGGACGCCTGCCGCAAGATCATGCAGCGCGGTGCCACCCCGGCCGTCCTGCGTCTGTACGACACCCTGGAGTCCGGCACCCACTTCGGCCACCCGGAGACCAACCTCCTGCTCATCGCCGACGAGGGGGACCCGGCCATCGTCGACGCCTCGATCAAGGTGGCGACCGAGGTCTGCGCGGCGTACGGCCCCGAGCTGGACAGCAAGGCGGTCTTCGAGCGCTGGCTGGACGAGCGGATGCTGGTCGGCAAGTCCGCCGACGGCTTCAAGCCGGGTCCGGGCTTCGTCGCCGACACCCTGGAGATGGCCGCGTCCTGGACCGACCTCCCGGTGATCTACGACGAGGTGGTCGCCGCGATCCAGTCGGTGCCCGGCACCCTGGCCGCCTCGGCCCACCAGTCCCACGCGTACACCGACGGCGCCTGCGTCTACTTCTCGCTGCGCGGCGATGTGGCGCCCGAGTCCCGCCGCGACTGGTACCGCTCGGTGTGGGACGCGGCCAACGCCGTACTGATCAAGCACGCGGCGGCGCTCAGCCACCACCACGGCTGCGGTCTGCTGCGCGGCCCCTACCTGGAGGAATCCCTCGGGGCGGGCTTCGCGACGTTCGTCGCGGTGAAGCAGGCCCTCGACCCGACGGGCATTCTCAACCCTGGCAAGCTGGGCCTTCCCAGTCGATTCGGCGCAAGCCCGCTGAACTGACCTGATCAGCCACGTCCCCCTCCTTCCCCAGACAGGTCTTCACCATGGCCCCTTCCCTGTCCCGTTCCGGTGCCCCACTCGCGCCCCGGCTCGCCTCGGTCTTCGCCGAGGTGCCGGTCGTCGCGTCGGTGATCGGCACCGAGCCGCTGCGGCAGTTCCTGACCGCACCGGCCAAGGTGTGCATCCTCGCGTCGTTCACCGTGGGGCAGCTGCCCAAGGTGGTGCCGGCACTGGTCCGGGCGGGGAAGACCGTGTTCGTGAACGTGGACAGCAGCCCCGGTCTCGCTCAGGACCGGGGCGCGCTGGACTACATCAAGAGCCTGGGCACGCACGGCGTGGTCAGCACCCGGCTCTCCCTCATTGAGAAGGGCCGCCCGCTGGGCCTGCTGACGATGATGAAGGTGTTCGTCACCGACCGGTCCAATCTGTCCCGCTCCATGGACGCGATCTCGCGTGGGGCGCCGGACCTGGTCGAGATCATGCCCGCCCCGATCATCGGCCGGATGACCGCGCGGGCACAGCGCGCGATGTCCCCCTCGGTCGCCGCGGGCTTCGTGGAAACCCCCGCGGACGTGGCGCTCGCGCTGGCCCTCGGGTCCGTTGCCGCCGCCACGTCCGACTCCCGCCTCTGGCACCTGCGCCGCGACCAGCTACCGCCAGTTCCGCCCTCCGCACTGAAGCGGCCTGCCGCCCCCTCCCAGGAGTAAGCCCCCATGTCATACGTCGTCGTCGCCCGCTACCGCACCAAGGAGGGCGAGGAGAACACCGTCCTCCCCCTGCTCGACACGGTGGCCGCCGCGTCCCGCCAAGAGCCGGGCAACCTCGCCTACCGCGTCCACCAGGGCACCGAAGACCCGCGGGCGATCGTGCTGTACGAGGAGTACGTCTCCGAAGCCGCCTTCACCGCGCACTGCGCCACCCCGCACTTTCAGGAGATCGTGCTCGGCATGGTCGTCCCGCTGCTGGACAGCCGCGACGTGCTGCGCTGCGCCCCGCGTCCGCAGGTGCGGGCATGAAGACCCGTGCGGTGGTGCTGCGTGGCATATCGGCCGCCCGCCCCTACTCCGAGACCCGCCCGGTCGAGGTGGAGGAGCTGGAGCTGGGCGCCCCGCGCGAGGGCGAGGTGCTGGTCCGGATCGCGGCCGCCTCGCTCTGCCACTCGGACCTGTCGGTGGTCAACGGCGACCGGGTCCGCCCGCTGCCGATCGCGCTGGGGCACGAGGCGGTGGGCATCGTGCGGGAGACCGGACCGGGCGTCGCCCGGGTCCGCCCCGGTGACCATGTGGCCCTGGTCTTCGTGCCCAGTTGCGGCTTCTGCGCCGACTGCGCGGCCGGCCGGCCCGCCCTGTGCGCACAGGCCGCCGCGGCGAACGGGTCGGGAGCACTGCTGCACGGCCCGTCCCTGCTGACCGACGCTTCCGGCAACCCGGTCCACCATCAGCTTGGCGTCTCCGCGTTCTCCGAACACGCGGTGCTGGCCCAGGAGTCGGTGGTACCGATACCGCGGGACATCCCGTTCACGGTGGCGTCGATGTTCGGCTGCGCGGTCCTGACCGGCGCCGGAGCCGTCATCAACACGGCGTCCCTGCGCCCCGGCCAGTCGGCGGTGGTCTACGGCCTGGGCGGCGTGGGCCTGGCCGCGGTGCTGGGTGCCCGCGCGGCGGGCGCGTACCCGGTCATCGCGGTCGACCCGGTACCGGAGAAGCGCGCGCTGGCCCGCCAGCTCGGCGCAACCCACACCTACGCCCCCGGCGAAGCCGTCGAGGCGGTTCATGACCTCACTTCCGGTGGTGCCGAGCTGGCGGTCGAGGCAGTGGGCAGCCCGAAAGTGATGGCCGAATGCCTGATGGCCGTGGCCCGCGGCGGCACGGCCGTCTCGGTGGGCCTGCCCGCCCCCGACCGGGTGCTGGAGGTTCCGGCGCTGACGTTCGCGGGCGAGGGCAAGTCCCTGCTGGGCTCGTACATGGGCGACGCGGTACCACGCCGCGACATTCCCCGGTTCCTGGACCTGTGGCGGGCGGGCCGGATGCCGGTGGAGCGGATGCACACCGGCACCCTGCCGCTGACCGGCATCAACACGGCGATGGAGGAGCTGGCCTCGGGCCGGGCGATCCGTCAGGTCATCGACACATCGGGAATGCTGGACGTCTGACCCCACCCGCCGCGCCGGCAGAACGCCCGCACCCGCACAGCCACCATGCGTCAGATCTCCGCGCGCCTGCGATCCGCGCCAGACCTCCGGCGGCCGTTCCCGGTTCGTTCGCCTCTTCAGACTTCTTCTCGCCTCGATTACCGTGCGCGCTCACAGCTTCAGTCCGCACACGCGCGATGTCCTGCCACGCCAAGGAGCCAACCGCTTCAACATCTCGACCGGAGGAGATCGGAGTGACCGCGCACAGATCCGGCCGCACACTGAAGGTCACCTTGTTCACAACGGTGATCGCCCTGGCCCTGCCCATGTTCTCCGTGCCCCCGAGCGCTTCCGCCGCGAACGCGCTCAGCATGCGCGGCGCCGACGTGTCGACCGCGCAGCGGGCTCTTGAACTGGGCGCCAGGTACTACGACACGAACGGCAACGCCAAGGACCCGCTCGACATCCTCAAGGGTGCCGGTGTGAACTACGTCCGCCTGCGGGTCTGGAACAACCCCGCCAGTGGCTACAACAACAAGGCCAAGGTGCTGGCGTACGCGAAGACGGTCAAGGCCAAGGGCCTCAAACTGCTCATCGACTTCCACTACTCGGACACCTGGGCCGACCCGGGCAAGCAGTACAAGCCGGCGGCCTGGACCGGCCACGGCATCGGCCAGTTGCAGACCGACGTCTACAACTACACGTACGACGTCTGCAACAGCCTCAAGTCCCAGGGCACCACCCCGGACAGTGTGCAGATCGGCAACGAGATCAACGTCGGCATGCTGTGGGACGACGGCAAGGTGATCAATAACGACTTCACCAACCTCAGCACGCTGCTCAAGGCGGGCTACAACGCGACCAAGGCGTGCGACAGCGCCACCAAGGTCATCATTCACACGGCGAACGCGGACAGCGACGCGCACGCGCGCTGGTTCTACGACGGGATCAAGGCCAAAGGTGTCAACTGGGACATCACTGGGCTGTCCTACTACTGCATGTGGCATGGCTCGTTGTCCACCATGTACAACGTGGTCGCCGACATGAAGTCCCGGTACGGCAAGGATGTGATCCTCGCCGAGACGGCGTACCCCTTCACCGCGGCGGACGCGGACAGCACCGGCAACTCGGTCACCTCCGGGTGCTCGGGCTACCCGCTCACCTGGGAGGGCCAGGCCGCCAACTTCACCGATGTGCAGAACACCGCCCGCGATGCCGGCGCGATCGGAGTCTTCTACTGGGAACCGACCTGGTACGCGGTCCCTGGCAACGGCTGGGACCCGGCCGACATCAACAACAGCGGAGACGGCTGGGACAACATGGCCCTCTTCGACTGGACGGGCCATGTGAACCCGAACGTCAACTGGAGCCCGTAGCCGAGGCGAGGAGCCCTGTACTCCGCGCGGATGCCGGGGCACCCTTTAGCCGGCCAGCACGACGAGGATGGTTGCCACGCCGTTGTTGACCGCGTGAACGATGACACCTGGCCACACCGACTTGGTGCGCACCAGCAGAATGCCGTTGATCGCGCCGACGACGAGCGCCGGAATCAGAGCCAGGTTGATGCCGTGGGCCAAGGCGAAGACGACGGTGCTGCCGATGACGCTCACCCATGGGCCGTACCTGGTGAGCGCGGTGGAGATCACGCCTCGGAACGCGAACTCTTCGCCGATGGGAGTGAGGACGGCGATGAACAGCAGTTGCAGAGTCAGGGCGAGTGGACCGGCGTTGGCCGCGTCGTGGTAGTCGCCTTGCGGATCGCCGTCCGTGCTTCCGGCGATCGCCACGAAGACGGCGGCGACTACACGGGTCAGGACGAACGCGAGCAGTCCGAAGCCGAGTGAGAAGAAGACCCAGCGAGTTGTGATAGCGCGGACATTGAACGCGGACCAAGGGCGGACACGGATGGCGAAAGCGGCGAAGAAGGCGAGCAGGCCCATGATCCCGGAGAGCGCTGCGAGAGACAGCCCGCTCGCGACCGACTCGTCGTCGGTGAGCGCACTGACGATCGGCGGGCCGATGAGGTAGCTCAGGATGTAGGCGCCGGCGGCGGCGAGTATCTCGGGCCACCCGGGTCGCTGCCTTTCCGCACCGATCACATCTGTCGGAGTGGCTTGGGGAATCATGGAAATTCCTCTCATGCGGGTCGGATATTCCGACGGGTTGTTTGTATTGGTGTGGTTCGCATATGTGGTGGCTTGGGCTGCGCCACTGGCGGCACACTGTACCGCACAGCGTGCCGCACGCTGTACCTGCACGGTGTGCCGCACATCGTGCGGTACAGTGTGCGGGTACGCTCCTTGGCATGGCCAATCGGGAGAAGATCGTCAAGGCCGCGCTCCGTCTGGCCGTGACGCGAGGGATCGGTTCGCTGAGCGTTCGCCGTGTCGCGGTTGAAGCAGGCGTGGGGGCGACGACGCTCCGGCGTTATTTTCCAACCCAGGTGGAGCTGCACCGTGTCGTCGCCGAGGAGTTCGTCCGCCGTTCCGTCGACGACCTCTCGATCGCCGACGACAAGCGCGATCCGTCACAACGCCTGTTCGAGTGCCTGGCTCAGCTCTTGCCTTCACGCGGTCGGACGGCAGCGGTCGAGGGCTGGTTCGAGCCGCATCGGTTGCCGGCCGGGTCTGACGCCATTCCCGGTGCGCGCGTCATCGTCGAGAGCGCGCACCGATTATTGGCGGAGCGCGTGCGCCGGTGGCTGACCATCCTCGCCGGCCGGGGGCACCTCAGACCCGAGGAGGTCGACGGCCATGCCTTCTCCGCGCTGACGCTTGTCAACGGGCTGTACCTGAACGCGCTGCTCCACCCCGACCAAGCCGACCTTGATGCCGCGAAGAACACGATCCGCTGGTTCGCCGAGCGGGTGGTCGGCAGTCGATCCGCGTCGTCCCGGTGACGTTCCGCCTTGCTCGGGGTGGTGAACCACGACTCCCGAGGCACTATGCGACGAGCACTCGATCCGTCCAGCGGTCTCCGGCTCCCGCGATCCTTCACGCCGGTTTCGCGTCCGGGGCATTCTCGCCGGAAGCGGTCAGGGACTGTTCCGCGAACCAGCGAAGTGTGTTTTCCGCCCGGTCGAGCGCTCCTTCGCCCTTGTCGAACAAGAGGCTCAGGTGCAACCCGTCCACGAGGGCCACAAACCGGGCGGCCAGCACCTCTGGCGTGTCTTGCAGCGCATATCCGTCCGCTGCCAGAAGCGTGAACCAGCGTGTCACGATCACGACCGACTCATCGTGCCCGGACAGCACCATTTCGCGAACCTCCTCGTTGGCATTGGGGCCAAGAGCGAGGGTGACCAGTTCGAACCACATCATGAGGGCGAAATCCCGGTCCGCCGCGCCGGGGAGGAACTGCCGCAGGCTCGCATACAAGCGATCCGCGGGGGCCAGGGAGACGTCCTGGATCCAATCGTCGCTGAGCACGTGGGAGACAATCCGCCCCGCGACGGCCCGGTAGAGCAACGCCTGTGATGGGAAATACGCTCGCAACGTCGTCGCGCCGATACCGGCCGCGGCGGCGACAGATCGCACGCTCAGGCCCCGAAGACCGTCCGTTCCGGCGAGGCGCGTTGCCACGTCCAAGATGTGTTGTCGCTTGTCGGCATTCCCAACCACGTCGCGATCCTATAGCGCAGCAAGCAGCACAGAGCACCAGGGTGGCTCGGGCCATCGCAAAGCCCCTGGTCAGCCGCCACCATACGACCGGCCGCGGCAGCGCCGCCCGGCTCTGGGCGCGGAATGCGGATACCGCCTTTAGGGTGAAAAGTGATGGCACACTCGGCATGCTCACACGCACACGTTGAGGGGCAGCATGAGGGACGACGCTGACGCTGAGTACGAGCCGGACGAGCTCGAAGTGGCACCTCGGCCGCAGCCCGCCGGCAAGTCCGACGACCCGGATGTGCTCCTCGACATACCGCAGCTCCAGGTCGAGGAGATCAACCTGCAGGTCGAGGACCTGCGAGCCAGGGTCTCCCTGCAGGCGGAGGTCCTGGACCTGCTCAAGCTCAACGTCGGCGCCGACGTGTCGCTCGGCCGTGTGGAGCTCGACATCAAGGGCGTGGAGGCGCAGGCCCTGCTCAAGGTCCGGCTCGACAATGTCGCCGCGATCGTCGGCAGGGTGCTGTCCACCATCGACCGCAACCCCCAGATCCTGGAGCAGTTGACGTCCGGTCTCGGGTCCGCGGCGGAGAGCCTGGGCAGCGGCGCCGAGCAGGCGGTCGGCGAGCTGGGAGAGGGCGCCGGAGAAGCCGTCCAGGACGTGGGCAAGGGCGCGGGCAAAGCTGTCGAGGAGGTCGGGGAGGGCGCGGGCGGAGCCGTAGAGGACATCGGCGAGGGGGCCGGCAAGGCGGCGGGAGAGGTGGGCGAGGGGGCCGGGAAGGCCACCGAGGAGGTGGCGGAGAGCGCGGCGGGGGCGGTCGAGGAGGCGGGCGGCACCGCCACCGAGACCGCGCGGTCGGCCGGGCGTACGGCGAAAAAGTCCACGGGCAGGGCGTCCGGCAAGGTCTCGGGCGAAGCCTCGGGCCACGCCTCGGGGGCCACCCGGCGGACCGCGAAAGAGCCGGCCCCGGAGTCCAAGGGCGGGAGCAAGCCTGGGCGGACCCCGCACAAGAGGAAGGCGACGACCCGCGGCCGCGAGCAGGAACGGCCGCCCTGAAAGGCCGCCCCGGACATCGAGGCCGGCTCCACCGTGGAGGCCGACCGGCCGCGTTCTCGCGGGCCCTACCGGGATAGCGAGGGCTCGGATGCGGCTCGGAGCCGCACATCGGTCTCCCACGTCATGCGCCGCCGCCTCTCGTACGGCCCGCCGTCGTACGAGTCCCGGCAGAATGACTCCTCACAGCGATCGAGCACGCCACCCGCCGCGTCCGGATCCCCGGCGCGACCGCACACCCCACCGCGGCCTGGCTCACCCAAGCCGGCCAGAACCCCGCCCTGGACCTCCAAGAGACAGGCACCAGGGCGAAGTTCCTGATCCGGGACCGAGACAGTCGGTACCCGGCATCGTTCGACACCGGGTGGACCTCGTCCGGATGGACGCTCCCCACGACCAGGAGGTCAGTCGCCACTCACCTCTTTCTCCAACGGCTGCCCCTGCTGTCCCGGTGCGGTGCCCGCGGCCCGGATCCCCGCCACGAAACATTCCAGCAGCCGGTCCAGGTCCAGCCGGGTGGCGACCTCGATCGGCGGGTGCGGGGGCGCCGGCTTATCGGCGACGAACGGCCGCCGGTCGGCCAGTGTCGCTCCCCTGGTCAGGCCGGGCGCCAGCTCCACCTGGACGCTCCACCGCCCGTACTCCCCGTACTCGGGGTGCAACAGCAGGATCGCGGCGGTCGGGTCGTGGATGGGGCAGCTCTGCCGGCCGTAGGTCACCGAGAAGTACGCGGAGAACTTGCCGATGATCTGCTGGGCGAGCCGGCCGGCGGGGGTGGTCAGGGCGTCGATCGCGGCCAGGTCGGCCGACCGCAGCCAGGTGGTGAGGGTGACGTCCAGCCCGGCCAGCACGCAGCGCCGCCAGCCGGCCGAGAAGACCAGGCTCGCGGCCTCGGGGTCGTGCTTGATGTTGGACTCGGCCCAGGGTGTGTTGTTTCCGGGCACGGTCACCGCGCCGCCCATCACCGAGATTCCGGCGATCAGGTTCGGCAGCTCCGGCTCGATCATGAGTGCCAGCGCAATGTTGGTGAGCGGCCCGGTGGCGATGATCTCCAGCTCGCCGGGGTGCTGCCGGGCCAGCTGGACGAGCTGCTCGGCGGCGGAGATGTCGGTGCGTACCCGCACCTCCCGGTCGATGGGGATCTCGCCCAGCCCGTCGGAGCCGTGCACCTTGGCGCTGTACTGCACCGGCTGGGCCAGTGGGTGCCGGGCCCCGACGGTGACCGGCACATCCGTACGGCCGAGGGTCTTGAGCACGGCGGCCGAGTTGTGGGCACCCTGGACGGCCGAGACGTTGCCGTGCACCGTGCCCACCGCCACCAGTTCCACGTCGGGCCGTCCGGACAGGAAGATCAGTGTCAGAGTGTCGTCGAGGCCGGTGTCGCAGTCCAGCACGATCCGGCGCCGGGTGATCGCGGTTTCCGTCATCACGCCACCTCCTGTTCCGTCAGCCGGGCCAGGTCGTCACGGATCGGGGTGACCTCGGTCGGGCCCAGCGGCGCGAGCGGCGGTACGGGCTGCCCCACGTCGATGCCCAGCGCGGCGAAGAGTCCCTTGACGCCACGGCCGGGTCCGAGGGTGCGGAACACATGCAGCGCGGCGTCGAGCCGGCGTTCCCTCGCCTGTGCCGCCGCCCACTCGCCCCGGACGGCGAGGTCGTAAATCTCCACCGACTCGGCGGGGAAGGCGGCCGCCGGACCGGACATCCAGCCGCAGGCTCCGGACAGCATCGCGGCGGTGGGGGATACGGCCGTGGCGGAGAAGTACCGGATCCCGCCCGAGGTGGCGTCCAGCCACCGGGCCACGTTGGTGATCCGCCCAGAGGCGTCCTTGACGTGGTTCACGCCGTGGTCGCGGTGCGCCGCCGCTATGACGTCCTCGGAGAACTCGACGTGGGTGAGGTGGGGGTGGTGGTACAGCACCACCGGCACCTCCACGGCGGCGGTGACCGCGTCGATCATGCCGAGGATCTCCGCCGGCCGCAGCGGGAAGTAGGCGAGGATCACCAGCAGGATCCCGTCGCTGCCGGCGGCCACCGCGGCGCGCGCGTCCCGCACCACGGAGGCGGTGTCGAAACCCCCGACCCCGGGTACGACCGGGACCCGGCCCGCCGCGGCGGCGACGGTGCCCTCGACCACGGCCAGTCGCTGGTCGCCGGTCAGGTAGGGCAGCTCGCCGCTGCTGCCCAGCGGAGTCAGTCCGTGCACACCGGCGGTGAGGCAGCGCTCGACGATGTCGGCCAGCGCCGTCCGGCGTACCGTTCCGTCGCCGTCCAGCGGCGTGGGCAGGTACGGGTAGACACCCGACCAGGGCTGCTGTGTCATTACTTCCCTCCGCTTCGGGCGATCGATGCCACGAAGTACTTCTGTGCGTAGAGCAGCAGGCCGAGCGGAATCGCCGCGGTGATCACCGTGCCCGCGAAGATCGCGCCGAAGTCCACGAACGTCTCCTGGGAGAACTGCGCGATGGCCACCGGGGCGACCTGGATCGCCGGGTCCGGCGCGATCAGCAGAGGCCACAGGAACGCGTGCCACTGGAAGACGAACAGGATGAGCGCCGCGCTGATCAGCGCGGGCTTGGAGAGCGGCAGGTAGATCCGGAACAGGATGCGCCACCAGCCGAGTCCGTCCATCTGCGCGGCCTCCAGCAGCTCACGCGGGATGTTCCGGAAGAACTGCCGTAGCGCGAAGATCGCCAACCCGTTCCCGACGGCCGGCAGGATCAACCCGTCGAAGGTGTTCTGGAACCCGGCGCCGGTAAGGACCTGGCTGAGCGGGATCGCCAGCGCGTCGAAGGGCATGAGGAAGCCCACCAGGGTGACCCCGAACAGGAACTTCTGCCCGCGGAACTGCAGTACGCCGAGCGCGAAGGCCGCCGCGGAGCACAGGAGCAGCCCGATGACGATGGTGAACACCGCGACGATGACGGAGTTCAGCACCGGCCAGCCGAATCCCGTGTTCATCAAGGTCCGGAAGCTGGACCCGGTCCAGGTGGTCGGCCAGATCGACTTGATCGACAGCGGCGAGAGGTAGCGGAAGATGTCCCCTTCCGGCCGCACCGAACTGACCAGCGCGAACCAGAGCGGGCCCACGGAGCAGAGCGTCGCGACGATCGCCAGGGCCAGCAGGATGCCACGCTTCAGCCGGCTCCCCGACCTCGCCTGATAGTGGTCTCCGGTTGACATGTCAGTCCTCCGAGGGGAGCAGTTTGAACTGGATCGAGACCACCGCGAGGATGATGCACAGCAGGATGAACGTTTCTGCTGACGCCGCCGGCAGATCGCCGGCGACGTAGGCACGTTCGTAGATGTCGTACATGATCAGGTTCGTGGAACGGTCCGGGCCGCCGGCGGTCAGGGTCTCGACCGGTGCGAACACCAGGAAGTTGGCGATCGTGTCGGCCACCAGCACGAACAGCAGCGGCCGTTTCAGCTGCGGCAGCGTCACCTGGAAGAACGTGCGCAGCGGTCCGGCTCCGTCGATCTTCGCCGCCTCCAGCGTGTCGCCGGGGATGTCCTTCAAACCGGCGATGAGGAACATCATCCAGTACCCCACACCCACCCAGGAGACCAGGATGATGATCCCGGGCAGGGCCTGGAACTTCGAGGTGAGGAACGGTTGGTGGGGCAGGCCCAGCGCGTTCAGCACCGCGTTGAGCGGCCCGTCCGGGCGGAACAGCACGCCCCAGATGATCGCGCTGACCACCTGCGGGAGCGCCGCCGGCAGGAAGATCAGCGTCCGCCAGAGCCCGACCAGGGGCAGCCGCTGGGTGAGCAGCACGGCCAGTGCGAGGGCCAGCATGATCTGGAACGGGTTCACCAGGACCGTGAACAGCAGGGTCTGCCGTACCGAAGCCTGGAACGCCGGGTCGGCGAAGACCCGGTCGTAAGCGGCGAACGGCCCCTGCGGATCGGACAGGCTGGTCCGGATGGCCTCGAACGCCGGAACCAGCCGGAAGAACAGGATCGCGACCAGCGCCGGCCCCAGCATCAGGAGCACGGCCAGCCGGGTACCGCCGATCTTCGCGGGGCGCCCGCGACGGGCCGGCGCGGCGGAAGGCTTGGCGGCGGGCTTGATGGACGTCGTCATGTGCCGAACCGTCCCAGCGTATTGACCAACTGCGACTGGCCGTCGGTCAGTGAGCCGTTCACGTCTCCACCGTTGCCGATGTTGTCGATCATCTTGTTCACCACGCTCTCGAAGTCGGTGTAACCGATGCTGGAGGGGCGCTTCACCGCGGTCCGCGACAGCTCATCGGCGATCAGCTTCGAGGTGCCGGCCAGTTCGGGCCCAGCGGCGTCGATGAGCTGGGACCAGGCTGCGTACGCGTGCTTGTTGGCCGGGATCCGGGCGATGTCCTGACCGGAGAGCGCGGCGCCCGCCTCGTTCAGGGACAGGAAGGAGATGAACTTCCTGGCCTCGGCCTGGTGCCTGGAGTACGGGCTGACGGCGAGGGCCCACGAGTCGGTCGGGGTGGCCGGCTTGCCGCCCGCGAAGGTCGGCGACGGCGCGACGCCGAACTTCAGCTTGGGGTTCTTCTGGAAGATCGCGATGGACGGGGTGTTCGCCAGGAAGTACGCGATCTTGCCGTTGGCGAAGAGCGAGGGCAGCTGGGTGTACTGGATGCCCTTCGGGGTGATGCCCTTCTTGAACAGCCCCTGGTAGAAGGTCAGCGCCTTCTTCCAGCCCCGGTCCTGGATCGCCGGAGTGAGGTTCTTGGCCCCGGACAGCCCGGTGCCGCCACCGGCCGAGCGGATCAGCGGCTCCAACTGGTAGTAGCGGCCGGGCTGCTCGAAGGCGAACCCGTACTGGGCTCCGCCGGCCTGGGCCTTCTTGGCGTCGGCGGTGAGCTGTTCCCAGCTGAGCCGCTGGTCCGTGGCCTTGGCCGGGTCGGCGATACCGGCCTTCTTCAGCAGGTCCTTGTTGTAGTAGAGCAGCGCGGTGGACGTCCACAGCGGAAGGGCGTACAGCTTGTTGTCGAAGGTGGTCGCCCGGACGGCCTCGGCGCTGACCTGCTTGCCGGCCTCGTCCTTCAGGTCGTCGAGCGGCAGCAGGAAGCCCCGGTCCGCCATCGAGGGGATCTTCGGCTCGTCGGCGGTGAACGCGTCGATGGAGCTGTCCTTGCCGCCGAGCCGGGCCTGTAGCACCTGGGAGAGCTGGCTCGCCGGGTTGGACACGTACTTCACCTTGATGCCGGGGTTCGCCTTCTCGAACGCCGCGATCGCCTTGTCGAAGTAGCCGTCGGGCTGGGCGCCGACGAACTGGAGGGTGACGCCGCCCCCGCTCCCCCCGCCATGCGGGATGGGGCCGAAGCAGGCCGTCGTGGTCAGCCCGATCAGCAAGGGCATCAGATATATGAGCTTTCTCCCGGCGCGCCGTTTCATAGCACCGTCCAACTCCCTCTTTCTTGTACCAACCCGCTTGTCGCGGGGTCAGACCACCGGAGCCGCGGTGGAGTCCCGCAGCCGGAGCTCCACCGGAATGCACACATCCCGCTCACCGGTCGCCGATTCCGACCGGACGGTGTCCATCGCCGCCGCCGCGATCGCCCGTACGTCCTGGCTCACCGTCGTGATCCCCGGCGTGGTGTACGACGCCACCGGCACGTCGTCGAAGCCCACCAGCGAGAAGTCCCGCGGAATGTGCAGACCCTGATCGCGCGCCGCGCAGTGCACACCGATCGCGATGAGGTCGTTCGAGGCGAAGACCGCGGTGAACGGCGACGCCCGCCGGACCAGGGTGTCCAGCGCCGCACGGCCACCCGCCTCGTCGAAGGTGCTGGGGACCACCAGCCGCCGGTCGTAACGGATCTTGTGCGCCTTGAGCGCCGCCCGGTACCCCTCGTACCGTTCCAGCGCGACGTCGCAGAACTCCGGACCGCGAAGGTGCGCGATCCGCCGGTGCCCCAGCTCGATCAGATGCTCGGTCACCGCCCGTGCGCCGGCGAAATTATCCGAGTGGATCCGCACCGCGTGGGCGGACGGAACCGCCCGGTCGAGCGCGATGAACCGCAGGCCGGCGTCCTCGTACGCCTGGACCTCCCCGGAATCGGCCCGCAACCCCATCACCAGTACGTGCTTGATCTGCTTGGACAGCAACACATCGAGGCTCCGCTGCTCGATGCGCTCGTCGTCCCGGGTGCTGCACAGCAGGACCGCCAGCCCCGATCGTTCGGCCAGGATCTGGATCTCCTTGACGAGACTGGAGAAGAACGGGTTCGAGATGTCCGGAAGCAGCACCGCGATGGTGTTCGACGCCTGGCGGGCCAGTTCACTGGCCAGGCTGTTGCGCCGGTAGCCCAGCCGGTCCGCCGCTGCCAGGACGCGCTCCTTGGTCTTCGGCGAAACGCCGTTCGCACCGGCCAGCACCCGACTCACGGTAGAGGCGGAAACGCCGACCGCCTGGGCGACCTCGTAGATCGTCGGCGGTGAACCGGTGGTCACATCGTCCTCCTGACGAGATTTGCGCAACCGGTTGCGCAACCGGTTGCGAGCATCCTTCGGCCTGTCCGTGCTGTCAAGGCCATGACATCAGCAGGTAAGCACCGGCGATTGCGGTCGCACCGCCGACCCGACGTGCTGGTACTCGCCGTATGGCGGGTGTGTCAGCGCAACAACTGATCCCCCGCCGACGGCCCTTCCCTGCCGGGTCCACGCGCATCGGCACCATGTTTCCGTGGCTGGGCCACCTGGCCGTAACTCACGCATCCGCCCTGCTTCACCTGCTGCCGATGACGGGCCCGAGCGACCGCGACAAGGATGCGGGGATCCTCGCCCTGCGCAACCAGATCATGGTGCTGGAGCGGCAACTCGGCCTCGTCGCCACGTCGACAACGCTGTCCAGGATCTTGTCAGTGTCCCAGCCGCGCGGAAAAACGGTCTTCCATGAAGGACGACACCAGCGGCACGTGGCGGCTGAAGAACGACGGCATTCACACCGCGATGCTCGGCATCGCCCGACTTCACAACCTCGCCGTCTCGGAGGATGCTCAGTCGAGACAGAATTCGTTGCCCTCAATGTCCTGCATCACGATGCACGACTCATCGTGGTCATCGGCAAGCAGCACTCGCACGCGTACCGCGCCGAGCGCGACCAGTCGTACGCACTCGGCTTCGAGCGTGGCAAGGCGCTCTTCACCCACGAGCCCGGTGCCGACCCGCACATCAAGATGCTGACGATTCTTGACGACCTTGCCTTCGGGGACGCGCTGGAAGAACAGTCGCGGGCCCACGCCTGAGGGATCAATGCATGCGAACGCCGAACCCTGACGCTCAGGCGGCAGCGAGCGATCGAAATCGTCCCACGAAGCAAACCCCTCCGGTGGCGGCGGTACGACGTACCCCAACACCTCGCACCAAAAGCGAGCGACGCGCTCGGGTTCTGCGCAGTCGAAGGTGACTTGGAACTGCCTGATCGATGACATCGGCGCACCATAGCAGGGGGACTCTGTTGCTCACTTCCAGATAAGGATCCGCATGTTGTCGGGAGGACGGCCCCTGCCGGCCGGTCGTCATCGGAGAGGCGGTCCTGACCCCGTCCGGCCCGTGGCCGGCGCTCGCTTCTGCGACCTGCGCTATCAGATCGGGATTCTCGCCCCACGAACTGTCGTAGAACCCGCGCTCACATACTTCCGTGCCGTGTGCCGGCTTCGGGACGCGGCGGGCGCCGACCCGGGCCGCCACGAAGTAGCAGCGATGAGTTTTGGCGCGGTCGAGAGTCGGTACCGGGTGAGCACTCCGTATGAACGAAAGAGAGGGGTCCTGTTGTGGCGAAATTTGTGACCATCGGGTACGGGGACCAAGACGGCTACGACCGCACCGACGCGGCGGTCCGGAACGCGGCGCATGCGCATGACGCCCGCCTGCTTGAGGCCGGGGCCGTTGCGGGCATCGCCGGCTCTCCTGTGCAGGTGCGCAACCACGACGCTGTCGGCACGACCGTGGAGAGCGGCTCCTTCATGTCTCGGCGGCGCCGTGGTCGTCCTGACCCTGGCGGCTGCTCACCACCCGCTGACGCCTCAGCCGCTGATTGGTCAACCGCCCAGCAGGTGGGGGCTTTATCAGTAACGCGGCTGCTCAGCTGGTTCGTGCTGCTCGCCCGTCCCTCCGCGTCCAAGGACGTCGAGCTGCTCGTGCTGCGTCATGAGGTCGCTGTGCTGCGCCGCGGTACCCGGAGGCCACGCCTGAACTGAGCCGACCACGCGACCCTCACCGCCCTGGTCCGGCTCCTGCCGAGAAGGCTGCGCGGGCACAGGCTGGTCACCCCCGGCACGCTATGCGCTGACACCGACGCCTGGTGGCACGGAAATGGACCTATCCACACAGGACCGGCCGCCCCAACAGCTCGATCACCCACAAGAACGCGCACCTCGACTTCGACGACCTGATGTCGGAGCACCACTACAACGCCTCCGCGGCATACGGCGCGTCCAAGCTCGCGAACACCGTGTTCGGCATCGAGCTCGACCGTCGGCTGCGCGCCGTCGGCTCGCCGGTCATCAGCGTGCTCGCCCACCCCGGAGTCTCCCGTTCGAACCTATCCGCCCGCGCCTGGGCCGACCGGGGGTGGTTCGGGCGACTGGCCGCCCAGCTCTTCCTGGTGACCACCCAGCCCACCGAACACGGAACCCTCCCGCAACTCCACGCCGCCACCGCACCCCACGTCGAAGGCGGCCAGCTCTTCGGCCCGAACGGCCGCGGCGAACGCCGCGGCGACGTCACCGAGGGCCACGCCTCAGCCGAAGCCGCCGACCCGGCGTCGCTCAGCGGCTCTGGGAGACATCCCAGACCCTCACCCGCACCGCCCTCCTCTGATGGCGCCGGCGTGTGCCGCTGGATTGGTCATGGAGAAGGACACGGCGCCCAGCCGCGGCTGCGCGACCTCGCGTGGGCGGACGCGGATCGACTGCCGCCGGTATCGGCCGACGCTGGATGTGAACCGGTTGAGCCATGAACTGAGCGGGCGTTCTACTCTCTCGTACGTCCGTGCGTCGTCTCGATCGACGCCATCGCACAGCCGTCATAGCGAAGGGGCACCGTCATGGCCGAGCCGTTCTCCGTCCGCGTCACCGTCCGGGGATACGAAACCGACATCCAGGGCCATTTGAATCACAGCGTCTATCTGCAGTACGCGGAACACGCCCGCTGGAGTCTGCTTCAGCGGGCCGGGATTCACCAGGCTGCCCTCCTGACCAAGGGCGTGGGCCCGGTCGCGCTGGAGACGACCATTCGCTACAAACGCGAACTGCTCGCAGGCGACGAGACGGAGGTGACCTGCGCCTTCGAATGGGGCGAGGGCAAGACCTTCCGCATCGAGCAGACGATCCGGAAGACCGACGGCACAGTGGCCGCCGAAATCACCGGATTGGGCGGGCTGATGGACCTCAGGGAGCGCAGGCTGGTGGCGGATCCACGCGAGTACTTCCGGGCGCTGTCCACCGATCCGCAGCTGTTCGGCCTCTGAGGTTCCGACCGCCTGCCCATCAGTCGGCTCCGGCCGGTGCACGGCGCCGACGAAGACCAGGGTTACGGCTTTTCGGGGCGGTGAATTCCCCATGTTCCGCGGTGCACCAGCTTATCGACGCCCAGGCGACGTTCCTTGATTCGACCGACCTGCGGAGGGAGATCTGCCGCTCGGTACCCCACAGCGATTGCGCCGATCGGTTCGTACTCCGTCGGTATGTCAAACTGCTCCAAGAATCCCGGAATCTCGGGCGTGACGATGGTGAAGAAGCAGGCGTCCAGATACTCGTCCACGGCGGTCAGAAGCATCAGCAGTGAGGCCATTCCGGTATCAATGTACCAGTATGGAACAGAAAAGCCGGGACCAGAAGGATTGTCCTCCATCTTATCGGGCAATGAATATCTGTCCAAGTAGGACTTCTCGTGCGCCAGCGGGACCACAATGAGAGGAGCCGGCTGCAACTCGGGCGCATGAGAAACCGCGTTGGGCAGGCAATCCCAAAATTTCTTCCGGTCGCCATAATCTTCAAGCGCCAGGAACGCCCATCCCTGCGAGAAGCCCCCGGAGGGGGCCCTCAGGGCGCTGCGCAAGATTCGCTCGACAGACTCCTCCGGAATCGGCCGGCCGGAAAAATGCCGCACCATTCGACGGCGCCGGACAACCTCAGAATATTCCATAAGCGGATTCTAAGATCTCACGACTCCCGGGTCAATAACCCCGAATAATGCTGGTGCGATCACTAAATCCACATTGCTATTGCGGCATGACCGGATTTACCGAAAGGGCGGTGTCAGTCGGCCGTCATGGCACGCCGAACGCTCTCGCGGAGCAGTTCACGGCGCTGCTCGTGCAGTGCTTCGGGCTCCTGTGCGGTCGCGGCGTAGACGTTGCTGACGGGTGACCATGCCATGGACATCGCGATAACCATGGCCATCAGGTTGAAGGGGTCTCCCGGCCTTACCCGCCCGGCCGCCTGCGCTTCGGCGATGGCGCGCAGCTTCCGGTCGTCCAGGCGGTCCGGATCGTCGACCAGGTGACCGGCCGGGCGTCGCTCCAGGCGTGCCCAGGTGGCCAGTCGGATGAGATCGGGGCGGCGGAGGTACTCGTCGTAGAGGCGCACGGCCCAGTCCGCGAGATCGTCGGCGTCGATCGGGACGACGTTCACGATCCGTTCCAGCGATGCGAAGAAGATGGCGTCGAAGAGCCCCTCTTTGTTGCCGAAGTAGGCGTAGAGCTGGGCCTTGTTGGTGCGTGCGGCGGTCACGATCCGCTCGATGCGCGCCCCGGCGATCCCGTACTCGGCGAACTCTCGGATCGCCGCGTCGACGATGCGGCGGTGCGTCGCGGCTCCGCGTGAGGTCAGGGCATGGTCGACCATGTCGGCACTCTACCAAACAGAACAGTCGGTTTGCATGAGTGGCCGGGGTCCGCCTACGGTGAAATAAACCGAACAGTCTGTCTGAGGAGAGGGCATGAGAACCACTACGGGATGGCAGGCGGAAGGCCCGGCGGCACCCTTGCGGCGAGCGACGCTCAAGCGGCGCGAGCTGCGCCCGGACGACCTCGCGGTACGTGTCGACTACTGCGGCGTCTGCCATACGGATCTGCACTCCGTGCGCGCACACGAGGGCGGCGGAGCGCCGCCGCTGGTGCCGGGACATGAGTTCACCGGGGTGGTGACCGAGACCGGCACCGCGGTCACCCGGTTCGCGGTGGGCGACCCGGTAGCGGTAGGCAACATCGTCGACTCGTGCGGCGCGTGTGCGATGTGCCGGGCCGGCCAGGAGAACTTCTGCCAGCACTTCCCGACCCTGACCTACGGCGGCACGGACCGCCACGACGGATCGACCACCTTGGGGGGCTACTCCCGCGAGTACGTCGTGCGCGACCGCTTCGCGTACGGGCTTCCGGCAGGACTGGACCCTGCTGGCGCGGCACCGTTGCTCTGCGCCGGAATCACCGTCTGGGAGCCACTGCACAGCCTCGGCGCGGGGCCGGGAACACGGGTCGCCGTCGCCGGGCTGGGCGGACTGGGCCATCTCGCGGTCAAGCTCGCCGTGGCGCTCGGCGCCGAAACATCGGTGATCAGCCGGTCGGCGGACAAGACCGACGACGCCCGCCGGCTCGGCGCGCACGATCTCCTCGTCTCCACGGATCCGGGCCAGATGGCCGACGCCCGTGACCGCTTCGATGTCGTCATCGACACCATCTCCGCCCCGCACGACCTCGGGCCCTACCTGCGCCTGGTCGCCATGGACGGGACGCTCAGCCAAGTCGGGCACCTGGGGCCCGTCACCGTGGAGACCCTCGACCTGCTCATCGGACGCAAGAAGCTCAGCTCCGCGGGCAGCGGCGGCAGGGCCGCCACGGCCGCCATGCTCGACTTCTGCGCCGAACACGGCGTTGCCGCCGACATCGAACTGCTCCCCTCCGCGCAGGTGAACGAGGCCCTGTGCCGCCTCGGTCGCAACGACGTCCGCTATCGGTTCGTCCTCGACATGACCGACCTGGACTGAGCGCGACCGCGGCACATACGTGGAGTCGGCCGAGGGTGAATCCGGGCTCCGACCGTCTCTGCGGGCTATATCCACATCAGCACGATCGAGGCGACGAGCAGCCCGGCCAACAGCAGATTGACCGCGCCCCATTGCCGGTCGGTACGCAGCAGCCTCGCCAGCAGCAGACCTGCCAGACACCACAGCGACAGGGACAGGGACGCCGCCACGGCGAAGGTGGCCCCCATCAACACGGCGAGCTGGGCCGGGCCGGCGGCCAGAGCGGCGAACGAGGCCGCGGCGCCCAGTGTCATGGTCCACCCCTTGGGGTTCTGCCAGAGCATCCACACGCCGCCCAGAAACCCGACCGGCCGCGCGGCGGCCCCCGGACTGCCGGGGGCGCCCGCACGCGCGGTGCCCACCGCCAGCCACAGCAGATAGAGACTCCCGACCAGCTTCATGACCACCTGCAGCCAGGGAACGGCCAGCAGAACGCCGCCGAGCCCCGCGGCGGCCGCGGCGGCCATCGAGGCGAGCCCCACGGCGATTCCCGCCATCAGCGGAACCGAACGCCGGAAGCCGAAATGAGCACCCGACGCCGTGGCCAGCGTGGTGGCACCGCCTGGCGTGACGGTCGCGATCAGCGCGAAGACGACCAACGGAGAGAGTTCTGCGACATCCATGGTCAAAGATTGATCGCGCCACCATAGATCAGTACAGCGAATGTTTCACATGTGATCCATTACGAAATATGATGTCTGGATGCCGCATGATCTCGACCTCACACTGCTCCGGACCTTCGTCGTCGCGGCAGAGCGGTCCAGCATGACCGCCGCGGGAAATGCCCTGCACGTGACGCAAGGAGCGGTCAGCCAGCAGATCGCCCGGCTCGAGTCGGCCCTCGACTGCGCGTTGTTCATCCGCAGCCGGCGGGGCCTCCGCCTCACCCCGCACGGTGAGCGCCTGATCGGCCGGGCCCGCGCCATGCTCAGCCTCAATGACGAGATCTGGGCCGACATGACCGAGAACACCGTCACAGGTGCGGTGCGTCTCGGCGCTCCCAACGATCTGGTCGGCACCATCCTTGCCCACGCGCTCAAGAATTTCGCCGAACGCTGCCCGGACGTCGAACTGACACTGCTCTCCGGCTCCTCACCAGAACTCGCTCAAGCCCTGGCCAGAGGCGACCTCGACGTCGCCGTGCTGGAAGAGCCGACCGGGCACACCCCCGGGGAATGTCTCATGACCGACCAACTCGTCTGGGTGGGCGCACGTGGCGGCACGGCACACCGGACACGGCCACTGCCCGTGTCCATGGTCTCCACCACCTGCGCCTTCAGGCCCGCCGTCCTGACAGCGCTCCGCACGGGCGGAACCGACTGGCGCACCATGTTCGAGAACGGAACCATCGAGGCAACCGCCGCGACCGTCCGCATGGACATGGCCGTCACCCCCATGCTCGCCTCCACGGTCCCCCAGGACCTCGCCGTACTCGATCACCACGCCGCACTGCCGCCGCTCCCCTCGTTCGCCGTCAACCTTCATCTCCCCGACACCGGACCCAGCCCGACCGCCCACGAACTCGCGACGCGATTGCGCGAAGCGATCCCGCACCGGCGCGGATGAGGCTCCTCATCCACCCGCCCAGGGCAATGCGGGGCGGCCTGCGGCCGACGTCCAGGTGAACGCGCAACCCGGACAAACCCGTCTCCTGCCACAGCCGAGTAACAGCGGCCATACGGAGGACAACTCCCGCCCCACCCCGCCGGTCGAACCTGGTGCGTCGCACACCTGCGCCGCGGCGGAACCGGTGCCGCCCGGCGCGACTCCTCCAGTCCCGACCGAAGTTGGAGTTGACCCGTGCCCAGGAAGTCCCTGCCGACGCGGCTCGCCGCCACCGCCGCGCTCCTGCTCGCCGCAGGCGCCCTGTCCGCGCCCGCCGCCTCGGCGAAGCCGTCGGACGCCTCCCCCGGCGACGCCTACGTGCTGACCGTGAGCACCAATCCGCCCAGCACCGACTACGACAACCGCAACGTCGACGTCACCGGCACCGTCACCAAGGCCGACGGCACCCCGGCGCCCGACATCCCCGTCACCATCCAGGAGGTCGTCCTCTTCACCACCTGGAATCCGTGGGGCGACCCGATCGACCCCACCTACTACGAGCCGCGCGACCTGGGCACGCCGGTCACCGACGCAGGCGGGAAGTTCACCATCCCCGACGTCGACATCGACCACGTGACCGGCAGCAGCCTGCTCAACGTCCAGCACGAGGTGCGGATCACCGCCCTCTACGACGAGGACGGCGACCTCAACACCCCGCAGGACGGCTACTACGCAGACACCACCGTGGCCGCCAACCCCAAGTCGAGCTCCGTCAGTTACCAGGTCAACAAGAAGAAGGTGAAGGCGGGCGACATCCTCACCGTCCAGGGCAGGGTCACCCTCCCCAAAGGGGTCGAGCCCCAGGGCACCGAGGTCTTCCTGCAGACCTACTGGGAGAACGAGTACCACGTGAAGACCACCGTCGAGGACGACGGCTTCTTCGTGCTGTCCGTGCGCGTCTCGCGCGAGGACGACACGTTCCGGCTGCGCACGGCTCCGACGAACCTCTACGTGGCGGGCGCGGACCAGCCGCTCCCGATCACCAACACCTCGCTCCCCCGCACATAGCCCTCCGGACTGCGGGACTTCGGGCCCAAGGGGGCCGTAGCCCCCGGGAGAAGGGCGCCCGTAGGTCCCGGCGACGGGTCACCCTCGCACGAGCGGGGGTGACCCTTGTGCGCCCGTCAGCCCGGAGCGGCGCTGTCAGTCCAGCGGCTCGATCCAGAGGTTCCTGAAGCGGACCTTGTTGCCGTGGTCCTGGAGCCGGATCGCGCCCGCGGCGGCCGATTCGGCGTCGCCGGCGCCGGTCGGGCCGTCCACCGCCACGTTGTCGTGGACCTTCCTGCCGTTCCACACCACGGTGATCCTGGCGTCCTCGGTCTTTTGGCCCGCGGTGTCGAAACGGGCCGCCCGGAAGACGATGTCGTACGTCTGCCAGCTTTCCGGTGGAGTGGCGGCGTTCAGGTCGGCGGCCTTTTTGTTGTAGATGGACGCGGCCTCGTCCGGGGCGAGTTTCTCCACTCCGAAGGAGTCCAGGATCTGGATCTCGTACCGCTCCTGGAGGTAGATGCCACTGTTCCCGCGGTCTTGCCCGGTGACATCGTCCGGCAGCTTCGGCACCCGGAATTCGGCGTGCAGCCTGAAGTCGCCGAAGGCCCCTTTGGTGCGGATGTCGCCGCAGCACACCTCGATGGAGTCCTCGGCGGAGTGCGGCCATTCGACGCTGCGGCCGTCGGTGTGCTGCCAGGCGGTGGAGACGCTGCCGCCGGAGAACAGGTCGATCCGGCTGCCGGGTCTGCGGACCTCGATCATGTCGAGGTTGACGTGGCCGGTGTCCTCGGGCCGATAGGTATAGGCGATGGTGTTGCGGCCCTTGTGCAGGAAGAGCCGCTCGGTCTTGGTGGACCAGCGGTTCCAGGCGCCGGTGAAGGGGAGGCTGGTCTGCCGCGCCTGGCCGCCGTTGACGGTGATGCCCATGGTCTTGGTGCCGGTGAAGGGGTGGGGGCCGTTGGCGTAGCGCAGTCCCACGTCGTAGCTGCCCTTCGCGGGCGCGTAAACCTCGAAGGTGGCCGTGGCGCCCGGGGTGCCGAAGCCGTCGGCGAAGCCACCGCCGGTGTAGCCGGCGTGCTCGGTGTCGATGTCGGCTCCGCCGGCCAGGCGCGCCGATTCCGCGTCGTACGAGGTGATGGGCTGTTCGGGGCCGGGGCGTGCGTTCAGCGTGTACCAGGCCTCGGTGGACCACAGTTGCTCACCGGCGTCCGAGGCGAAGGGGCGCGGTGAGCGTACGTGCACCACCCGGTCGGTCTTGAGGCCGGGGATGGTGAGCCGGACCGTGCGACGGTCGGCGGACAGTCGGGCGGCCGCGACGGGGAGGACCTCCTCGTCGACCTTGGGGCCGCCGTACCCCGGGGTGGGGACATAGCGCCACTGCTCGACGGAGTAGGCGCCGTTCGTCAGCTTGGCGGCGGTCTCCTCCGACAGGGGCTTGGTATAGGTGAGTTCGAAGCCGTCGCGGGTGGCGCGCATGGTCTTGATGTCGAAGGCGGTCTTGCCGTTCGGCGTGAGTTTCTGCAGGCCGAAGCGGAGTTTGCCTTCCTGGCCCCAGTTTCCGTCGGCGCCGAGACCGCCGGCGTAGATCGCACCGTCCGGTCCGGTGCTGATGCGGGTGATGCCGACCTCCAGGCCCTGGGTGTGCCGGAACACCGCGCCCTGGTATTCGCCGTCCACCTTCTCCAGGTCGGCGCGCTGGATTCCGCCGTAGGTGACGTCGCCGAAGAGCATTTGCCCGGCGAAGGGGCCCTTTTTCAACAGCATCGGCGTGCTGGGCGAGTTGGCTATCTCGTTCTGCGGCAGCCAGAGCGCGGGCTTGGTGACCGGGCGGTCGTCGAACGGGCCGTCCGGGTTGGTGTAGTGGTTGAAGAAGCGGTCCTGCTTGACGTGGAGCAGCTTGGAGGCGGGCAGCCAGCCGCCCTGGTTGTCGGTGACGAAGAGATCGCCCTGGGGGCCCCGTCCGATCCCGTTCGGTGTACGGAGGCCGCCGGCCAGGTAACTCACCTTTCCGGTCTTCTTGTTCACCTTGATGGTGCTGCCGCGGTTCGCGGCGGGCTGCGGATCGGTCGTCGCACCGCCGTAGTTGATGGCCACGGAGAGGTTCAGATAGAAGTTCCCGTCCTCGTAGAGCAGTCCGAAGGCGAACTCGTGGAAGTTCCCTCCGTACGGCCAGTCGGCGACCTTGCGGATCTCGCCCGGGGCGTTGTCACCCTCGGTATCGGACAACTCGGTGAGCTGGTGCTTCTCCGAGACGTAGAGCTTTCCGTCGACGTACTTGATCCCCATCGGCTCCTTCAGGCCCCCGGCGATCTTCTTGTACGTGACCTTCTCCGGACCGGTGTCACCCGTGACGTGGTCGAGGACGTACACCTCTCCCTCCGTCTTGGTGCTGCCGCCCCACGTCGTCACGGCGAGCTTGCCGCCCGGCAGCCAGTCCATCGCGGAGACCTGCGGCTCGAAGCCCTCGGGGCGCAGATCGGTGAGGGTGTAGCCGGGGTTGACCGAGGTCAACGGGAGGCCGTCGCCGGGGGTGTCATAGCTGCCCTCGCACTCCTTGCGGCCGGGGGCGGTGACACGGACGACGTCGGCGTCGGTGCTGAGCACGGAGTTCGGGACGAGGGAGAAGTCGTCGGCGCCCGGCGGCTTCCATTGCAGGGTGACCTGCTGGTCGCCGCCGCGGTCGAAGTGGTCGATGCGCAGGGCGTGGTAGCCGGGTGCGAGGGCGATCTCGCCGTCCTTGGGCTCGGCGCCGTGCAGTCCGTCGTGGTCGACGACCTTCGTGTCGCCGATGAGCAGTCGGGAGCCGTCGTCGCTGATCAGGCGGAACGTGTACGTGCCGTCAGTGGGGACCTTGATGTTGCCGATGATCTGCGACACGAAGTTGTCGGTGAAACCGAAGCCCTCGGTGGAGGACCAGTCGACGTTGGGGATCAGCTTGTCGACGTTGGGGGTCTGGGCCGGCTTGAGGTCGCAGAGCTTGCTCAGCGGGGACTGGATATCGAAGACACGGAGGGTGACGCCAGGTTCCTGGGGCGGCAGGTCCCCGAAGGGCTTTTCGTCCGCTTCGGCGGCCGGTGTCGCGAGACCGGCGGCGAAAAGGGCCGCGAGGAGCAGGCCGGCGATTCTTCGTGGCCTACGGCGATGGCTACGGAGGCTCGGGGGGTGCTTGCGTGACGTCACTCTTCCTCCTGCTGGGCGCTGGGCGGCGCGGCCGACGGCGGACCGCGGTCACGGAGTGGAGCTCGTCCACGTACGGGTGGTGCGGCGGTAATCCGCCGTGATGCACGCAGACGTCCGTACGAAAGCGACGCCCAGCGTACGAACCACACCCCGAACCGTCCATACTTTGTCCTCAGCAAGTCGAAAGTCCCGCCCCTCGCCGTTCTCCTGACGAACCCTCGCGCGTGGACCGGGCCCCACCGGCTCTCCGCGTGCATGGCAATGCGAGCCCCCCAGGCTGATGTCGGCCTCGCCCCCCAGATCATCCCGCCAGGTGGGACATCTCTGTCGCCCAGGTGCGGGCCCGTCCCGGCCGGTCGGCGGACGGGACGGGCCCCGGAAACCCCGGCGTCGTCGTCAGTCCGACAGCACGGTCAGGGGCGATTCGCCCGCCCGCAGCCGAGCGAGAAGGGCGGGCTCCGCGCGGTCCGAGGCGAGCGCGCGGGCGAGCACATCGGCGGCGATCCGCGGGCTGATGACCAGTACACCGTTGTCATCGGCCAGGACGAGGTCACCGGGGCGGACGACGGCGCCGCCGCAGGACACGGTCCGGCCCACTCCCCCGTCGCCGCGCCCGAGCCTCTTGGTGGTGAGCAGGCTGGTGCCCCGGGCGAACACCGGCAGCCGCATCTCCCGCAGTTCGCGCAGATCGGTGACGACTCCGTCGACCACGACGCCCGCCGCGCCCGCCACCCGCGCGGCACAGCCGGTGACGGCGCCGATCGGAGCGTGGGTGGCGTTCTGCCCGGTGTCGACCACCAGCACGTCCCCGGGGCCCAGCAGGTCCAGTGCCTCGGCCATCGGGGTGGCGTCCGGTGGCACGATCCTCAACGTCACCGCCCGGCCGACGATCTTCACGTCCGGCACGAGGGCATGGATCCGCGGATCGACGAACCCCTCTTCGAGGAAGTGGCCGAGGGTCGGGAAGCCGACCTCTTGGAGTTTCCGCGTCAAGGGGTCGTCGGGGGCCGTGGTCTGTGTGTGTGCGCTCGTTGTCATCACGCTCTCCCGCCTACGCGTGTGATTCCGAGGGACACACCGCGACGCAGTCCACTTCGAGGCGCACGCCCCACAGTCCTACGGCG
Organism: Streptomyces sp. NEAU-YJ-81; assembly: GCF_017592595.1. NCBI lineage: Bacteria > Bacillati > Actinomycetota > Actinomycetes > Kitasatosporales > Streptomycetaceae > Streptomyces > Streptomyces sp. NEAU-YJ-81. The sequence continues at coordinate 68,301 of NZ_JAGFNO010000032.1, forward strand.
ACGGTGGTCCGGGCCGGCACATGATCGGGTCCGAAGATCTCACGGTAGATCTCGTTGAACTCCTCCATGCGGTCTTCCTCGGCCAGGTAGGCATTGACCTTCACCACCTTGGACAGATCCGATCCGGCCTCCGCGAGCACCGTTGCCAGATTGGCGAACGTCTGCCTCACCTGGCCGGCGAAATCCACCGGCATGTCTCCCCCGGGGACGGCGGGAATCTGACCCGCGGTGAAGACCAGTCCGTTCGCCACGACGGCCTGCGCATAGGGGCCCACCGGCTTGGGCCCGCCCTGTGCGGCCCGAATGTGCTTCATTCCTGTCCTCTTCCTTCACGCGGCCCGTATGGTCGAGCCGTATCAGCTGGTAGTGGTCGGCGCGCCCTGGGCCGGTGCGGCCACGGGGGCTTCGGGCCGCTCGTGGATCTCGCTGCGCAGGGTCTCGGCGAGCAGCAGCAGGCAGACCAGCGACACCGAGGCGGAGCCGATCATGAACCAGGCGACCGACGACCCTTTCCCGGTCGCGTCCAGCAGCGCGGTGGTGACGGCGGGAGTCGCGGCGCTGCCCAGGAGCCCCGACAGCATGTAACTCACCGACAGACCCGAATAGCGGACCTTGGTCCCGAACAGCTCGGCCAGGAACGTGGCGATGGGCCCGTAGTTGGCGGCGAACGCCGTCATCAGCAGCAGATAGCCCAGCAGCACCAGGCCGAACTGCCTGGTGTCCATCAGCCAGAACATCGGGAAGGCGACCACCGCTTCGCCGACGATGCCGCCGATGATCACCGGCTTGCGTCCCAGGCGGTCGGAGAGCGCGCCGAACGCGGGGATGAGCCCGATCGCGGCCACGCAGGACAGCAGGGCGACCGTGAGCATCGTGCTGCGGGACAGTCCCAGGGTGTCGGTACCGTAGGTCAGGCCGAACGCGACGAGGATGTTGAACGCCACGCCCGTGGACATGGTGGCGACTCCGCCGAGGATGACCTGCCGCCAGTACCTGCGGAACACCTCGGCCAGCGGCAGCCGCACCTGCGTATCCCTCTGCTTGACCTCCTGGAACGCGGGCGTCTCCGTGGTCCGCGACCGGATGAGCAGCCCGACCAGGACGAGCAGACAGCTGGCCAGGAAGGGAATCCGCCAGCCCCAGGACAGCAGGTCCTTCTCGGGAAGCAGGGCGACGAGCAGGAACGCCGAGTTGGCCAGCAGCGTGCCGATCGGCACGCCGGTCTGCACCAAGGAACCGAAGAATCCGCGCTTGCCCTTCGGCGCGTGCTCGACGCTCATCAGCACCGCTCCGCCCCACTCGCCGCCCAGGGCGAGTCCCTGGATGACCCGCAGGGTCAGCAGCAGGACCGGGGCCCAGACGCCGACACTTCCGTAGGTGGGCAGCAGGCCGATGGCGAAGGTGGCCGCGCCCATCATCGAGAGCGAGATCAGCAGCATCGACTTCCGTCCGAGCCGGTCTCCGAAGTGGCCGAAGACGGCCGCTCCGATCAGCCGGGCGAGGTAGGCGGAGGCGAATGTGCCGAAGGCCAGCAGCGTTCCGACGAGAGGGTCGAACGTCGGGAAGAAGAGCTTGTTGAACGCGATCGCCGATGCCGTGGCGAAGACGAACAGGTCGTACCACTCGACCGCGGTCCCGATGACACTCGCGACCGCTACTTTTCCGACCGGCAGATGGGGGTCTCGTGTCTGCGTCATGACGTCTCCGTGTGCTCCTGGGTCTCGGTGCCGGCCGGGGGACCGAGCGGGCTCCGGTGCGCGGCCATGACGTGCTTGACGCGGGTGTAGTCGTCGAATCCGTAGCGGCTCAGATCGCGGCCGATACCGGACTGCTTGTAGCCGCCGTGCGGCAGTTCGGCGAGGATCACCTGGTGGCAGTTGAGCCAGACGCAGCCGAAGTCCAGCGCGGCGCTGAGCCGCGTGGCGCGCCCCAGATCGGCGGTCCAGACGCTGGAGGCCAGGCCGAAGTCGACGCCGTTGGCCAGCTCCACGGCTTCCGTCTCGGTGTCGAACGGCTGCACCGTGACCACCGGGCCGAAGGTCTCCTGCTGGACCACCGGGTCGTCCTGGCGCACACCGGAGATGACGGTGGGCTCGAAGAAGTAGCCCGGGGGGTCGAGCCGCATGCCGCCGGTCTCGACCACGGCGTGGTCCGGCAGCCCGGCCAGGACGGAGCTCACCCTGTCGGCCTGGGCGGCACTGTTGAGGGGGCCGAAGAACGCCTCCTCGGACGGGGGCCCGGTACGAGTGGCCCGGGCCGCTTCGACGAGCGCCGCGAGCACCGCGTCGTAGGCGGGGCGTTCGACCAGTACCCGGGTGACGGCGGTGCAGTCCTGGCCCGCGTTGAAGAAGGCCGCGTCGGCGAGGGCGCGGGCCGTGCGCTGCGGGTCGACGTCGGCGAAGACGACGGCCGGGGCCTTGCCGCCCAGCTCCAGATGGACGTTCTTGACCTCCGCGGAGGCCGCGGCCATGACCTCGGAGCCGGCCCGGGTCGAGCCGGTGATGGCCACCATGTCGACGCCCTGGTGCCCGGCCAGGGCGCGCCCGGTGTCCCGGTCACCGCATACGACGTTGACGACGCCGGGAGGGAAGACCCGGGCCGCGAGTTCGCCGAGCAGCACCGTGGACCACGGGGTGGTGTCGGAGGGCTTCAGCACGACCGTGTTGCCCGCCGCGAGGGCCGGTCCGAGCTTCCATACGGCCATCATGAAGGGGTAGTTCCAGGGGGTGACCTGGGCGACCACTCCCACCGGCTCGCGGCGGACGTAGGAGGTGTAGCCCTCCTCGTACTCGCCCGCCGCCACGCCCTCCAGGACCCGGGCGGCCCCGGCGAAGAAGCGCAACTGGTCGGCGCCCCGGAGGATTTCGAGGGCTCGGGTGGTCTCGCGCGGCTTGCCGGTGGCGCGTACCTCGGCGTCCAGCAGCCGGTCCGCGTGCTCGGCCACGAGATCGGCGAGGCGCAGCAGCGCCTCCTGACGCTCGCTCGGGGTGGAGCGGCGCCACGAGGTAAAGGCCCGGCGGGCGGCGGCGACGGCGGTGTCCACGTCGTCGGCGCAGGAGCGCGGCGCGGTGCCGTAGACCTCGCCGGTGGCGGGGTCGGTCAGCTCCATGCGCGCGGCCACCATCGCCGGTTCGCCGTCGATGATGTTGTGCAGAGCGAGATCAGACATGCTGGTGCTCCTCGCGGAGGGAGTCGACGGTGACGCCGGGAGCCAGCAGGCCCTCGGTGACCTTCAGTTCGATCAGTGCTGCGGTGCCGGAGGCCAGCGACCGTTCCAGGGCCGCCGGGAACGCGTCGTAGGTGGTGACCGTCTCGCCGTGGGCGCCGAAGGCCCGGGCGAGGGCGGCGAAGTCGGGGTTGACCAGGCCGGTGCCGCTGACCCGCCCCGGGTAGCTCTGCTCCTGGTGCTGGCGGATCGTGCCGTAGGTCGAGTTGTTGAGGACGAGGACGAGCGGGGCCACGCCCTGTGCGACGGCGGTGGCCAGCTCCTGGCCGTTCATCAGGAAGCAGCCGTCACCGGCGACCGAGACCACCTGCCGGCCGGGTTCGGCGATCGCGGCGGCGACGGCGGCGGGGATGCCGTAGCCCATGGAGCCGTTGCGCGGGGCGAGTTGGCGCCAACCGTCGCGGTAGGTGAGGAAGCGCTGCGCCCAGACGGCGTGGTTGCCGGCGCCGAAGGTGACGACGGTGTCGTGGGGCAGCCGCGCGTCCAGGTGGGCGAATACGGCGCCGAGGTCCAGCGGGTCGTCGTCCGGCACCGGGGTACGGAACTCCAGGTGTGCGGCGCGGTCCTGCTTGGTCCGCGGTCCCCAGGGCACCGCGGTGTCGGGGAGCAGACCGCGTACCGCCTCGCCGAATGCCTCGGGGCCGGCGAGCAGGGCGAGGTCGGCCGGGTAGAGCGGGGCGGGCGGCTGCGGTGCGGGCAGAGCCTGGACCAGGCGCGGGCCGGTCCCGTCGGTGGGGAGCAGGGTGAAACCGTCGGTGCATACGTCGCCGGGCGCGGTGCCGACGCAGATCAGCAGGTCGGCCCCGCGTATGCGCTCGGCGACGGCGTCGGCCCGTCCGTAGCCCAGCGCTCCGATGTAGCTCTCGCTGTCGTTGTCGACGAGGTCCTGGCAGCGGAAGTCGACGGTGACGGGCAACGACCACGCCTCGGCCCACTCCCGTACGTCGGCGCGGGCCCGGTCGGTCCAGCGGCTGCCGCCGAGCAGCAGCAGCGGGCGCTCGGCGGCGCCCAGGAGTGCGGTCAGACGGTCGCGCTCGGCGGCGGAGACCGCGCCTGCGGGCACGGGCAGCGGGGCGGCGTCGGGCACCTGGACGGTGTCGGTGAGCATGTCCTCCGGCAGTCCGAGGACGACCGGCCCGGGGCGCCCGCTGCCGGCGATGGCGAAGGCGCGGGCCACGTGTTCGGGGATGCGGGCGGCGTCCTCGATGGTCTCGACCAGCTTGGCGTTGGTGCCGAAGGTGGCGCGCAGATCCAGTTCCTGGAACGAATCGCGGTGGGTGTGGCCGCGCGGTACGAGGCCGATGAAGAGCACGAGCGGGGTGGCGTCCTGGTGTGCGGTGTGCAGGGCGACCAGGGCGTTGGTGGCGCCGGGGCCGCGGGTGGTGAAGCACACGCCGGGGCGGCCGGTGAGCTTGCCGTGGGCCTCGGCCATGTAGGCCGCGCCGCCCTCGTGGCGGCAGACGACCATCCGGACGGGGGCGTCGTGCAGGGCGTCGAGCGCGGCGAGGTAGCTTTCGCCGGGGACGCCGTACACGGTGTCGACGCCGTGCCGGACGAGCTGGTCGATCAGGACCTGCCCGCCGGTGCGGGCGGGGTGCTGCGGTGTCATGCGGTGGCCTTCACGGTTGCGGGATGTTCACGGTGTCCGGGATGGTCCGGGCCGAGACGGCGGTGCAGCGGCGGTCCGGCGACGTAGGAGCCGGTGGCCGTGCAGGCCGCGATGAGGATCAGGAGCAGCGCCACGCCCCACGAGGCGCCGTCGGCGAGGCCGGTCAGCCAGGCGGCGGCCAGCGGGACGAGGCCGCCCAGGACGCCGGCGAGGTTGTAGGACATGGCGACCGCGCTGTAGCGGACGGTGTCGGGGAACATCCCGGTGATGACGGCGCCTATCGCCGCGTACGGGATGGAGATGACGGCGACGCCGAGGGCGACGCCGAGCAACACGAGTCCGGTGTGCCGGGTGTCGATGAGCCAGAAGGTGGGGAAGGCCACGAGCACGGAGGCGACTCCCCCGGCGGCGCACACCTTCCAGGCGCCGACGCGGTCGGCGAGCCGCCCGGCGATCACGATGACGGCGATCTCGGCCACGGCGGCCAGCAGGGTGGCGTTGATCATCACGGACTTGTCGACGCCGAGCTGTTCGGTGCCGTAGGAGATCACGTAGGTCGTCAGCAGGAAGAAGCCGCCGATGCCGAGGAAGGCGGTGGCCACGCCGATGAGCATGCGCCCCCAGGTCCTGCGGAACGCCTCGACCAGCGGGGCGGGCCGGGGACCTTCCCGCTCGGCGTCGGCGTGCATGGCGCGGAAGACCGGGGATTCTTCGATGCGCAGCCGCAGGTAGAGGGCGAAGCCGAGCAGCCCGAAGGCGGCCAGGAACGGGATGCGCCAGCCCCACGAGTAGAACGCGTCGTCGGGCAACATCCCCACCAGGGCGAAGGCGCCACTGGAGAGCAAGGTGCCGACGGGCGAGCCGAGCTGGGGGATGGAGGAGTAGCTGCCGTGCTTCTCCTTGGGGGTGTGTTCCAGGGTGAGCAGCATGGCGCCGCTCCACTCGCCACCGACCGAGATGCCCTGGAGAAAGCGGAGGGCCGCGAGCAGGACGGGTGCCCAGACGCCGATCGCGTCGTAATCGGGGAGCAGTCCGATGCAGCCGGTGGAGGCGCCCATCAGGATGACGGTGATGATGAGCGCCGCCTTGCGGCCGTAGCGGTCGCCGATGTGGCCGAAGACGGCGGCGCCGATGGGCCGGGCCGCGAAGCCGACGGCGAAGGTGACGAAGGAGGCGATGGTCGCGGTGGTCGGGTCGAGGGAGGGGAAGAAGAGCTTGTTGAAGACGAGCGCGGCGGCGGTGCCGTAGAGGAAGTAGTCGTACCACTCCAGGGCGGTGCCGATGAACGCGGCGGACAGCAGGCGTTTGATGTCTGCCGCGCTGGGCCGGGGTGGCGCGGTCGGGGTGGTGCTCACGGGTTCTCCAGGGGACGGCGGTAGCCGGTGGCGGCTACGGGGGACGGAGGAACCGGCCGTGCGGGCGGGCGGTGGGTGGCCGGTGGCCTCGGTGCGAGGGCGGTGCGGCGCCTGCGGGGGTCCCGGGTCAGGCCAGGTGGTGGAGCTGGGCGAGCGGCAGTTCGGTGGCGGCGTCGGTGGCGGTGGGCAGGCCGTCGACGAGGACGGGGGCGGGTTCGCGGGGCACCTCGACGCGCGGGGTGGCGGTGTTGTGGAGCATGTCGGCGCGGGTCAGTCCGCGGGCGCCGCGCACCGCCGCGTAGCGCAAGCCCCCGGGCAGTGCGGCGCGGGCCTTGGTGTCGTCGAGGGCGGCCTGGGCGACGAAGATCCGCGACAGCTGGGACGGTGCGTCGCCGAGCGCACCGAAGTAGGGGCCGTAGGTGCGGGGCTGGGTGAGCCGGGTCGAGCCGGATCCCGAGCCGCGGTTGCCCCAGGCAACGAAGCCGCCCTTGATGACGAGTTCGGGCTTGGTGCCGAACCAGGCCGGGTGCCACAGCACGAGGTCGGCGAGGCGTCCGGGCTGGACGGTGCCCACCTCGTGGGCGAGGCCGTGGGCGATCGCCGGATTGAGGGTGATCTTGGCGAGGTAGCGCAGCACCCGCTCGTTCGCGGGGCGCTCCACTCCGCCCTCCCCCGCGCGCAGCGCCTGGACGTGGGCGAGCTGCCAGGTGCGCCGTACGGTCTCGGCGATCCGGCCCATGCCCATGGAGTCGGAGTTGACGATGCTGATGGCGCCCAGGTCGTGCAGGGCGTTCTCGGCGGCGATGGCGTGGCCGCGGATGCGGCCGCGGGAGATCTCGACATCGCTGTGGACGTGATGGTTCTGCCGGTGCACGGTCATCGTCATCGGGAACAGCTCGCCGACGGTGTTCGCCGTGTACGGGATGGTGGGGGTGGTCGAGGAGGGCAGGATGTTCGGCTCGGAGAGGATCTCCAGCAGATCGGGGTGTCCGCCGCCGCCCTCCACGTGGTAGGCGTGCACGGTGCGGCCGCGGGTGGCGCCGATGGTGTCGCGCAGATAGCCGGATTCGTTCATCGAGTCGGTGTGCAGCGCCACGGGCAGATCCGCGTGTTCCGCGGTGGCCAGGCAGGTGTCGATGATGCGCGGGGTGGCCCCGAAGTCCTCATGGATCTTGAATCCGCCGGCCCCGGCGAGCACCGACTCGTCCAGCAGGGCACGGGAGCTGGAGGAGCCACGGCCGAGGAAGGCCACATTGAGCGGAGTGCCGCGCCAGGAGCTCATCAGGGTGTGCAGATTGTGGGCCGGGTTGCAGCCGATGTCCCAGACCCCGCCGAGTCCCATGCCCACCACCGTGGTCACACCGGAGGCGAGCGCGGCGGGCGCGACCTCGGGCGAGGACAGATGCACATGGCTGTCGACGATGCCCGGGGTGGCGATCAACCCCTCCCCGGTGACCATCGCGGTGTGCGAGTCGATGGCGAAGTCCACCGGCATCAGATCCGGGTTGCCCACTCCGCCGACCGCGACGATCCGGCCGTCCTTGACGCCGATGTCCGTCTTGCGGACACCCAGGACCGGGTCCATCAGCAGCACACTGGAAACCACCAGGTCCAGGGCCGAGGCACGGTCGGAACGCGGGGAGGCCAGCAGCCCGTCGCGGACCGTCTTGCCGCAGCCGCCCAGCAGCTCGTCGCCGGGGGTGCCGTCGTCGGCCTCCACCTCGACCCACAGACAGGTGTCGCCCAGGCGGACACGGTCACCGGTGGTGGGTCCGTAGAGGGCGTTGTACGTACATCGGTCGATCCGTGTCATGCCGACTCCTCCTGTTCATCTCCGTCGTGGCGGGCGGCCACCAGGTCCACCTCACGTTCGATCCCCGGCTCGAAGGCCAGGGCAGTCCCCGCCGGGACGTCCAGCCGCATCCCTGCGGCGGCTTCGCGGTCCAGTTCGAGGGCGGTGTTGGCCTCCGCCAGCGGGTAGTGCGAGGAGAGGTAGACGGTGCGGTCGCCGTTGTTGCGGATCGTCAGCCGCAGCCGGGGTCGCCCGGCGTTGATCGCCACCGGTTCGTCGGCCGTACGTACCGCGCCGGGCGCGGGGCCCTCACCGCCACCCGTGATCGGATTCTCGACCGCCACCAACGAGGTGCCACTCGGGAACAGCGCCTCGACCTGGACCGTGCCGACGAGAGCGGGCACCCCCTCCAGCACGTCGTCCACGGTCAGCAGCGACCGTCCGGCCTCGATCACCTCGTCCAGGCTCGCCCCGTCCCAGGCCGCCTCCAGCACCTCGTCGCAGATGAGGGCGATGGCCTCGGGGGCATTCAGCCGCCGGCCCCGCGCGCGGCGGCGGCGGGCCAGTTCGGCGATGGTGAAGAGCTGGACCCGTTCCAGCTCGCGAGGGGTCAAATGCACTGCGGTGACCTCCTGGACGACGAACCCCGGTGGGTGTCGCCCGAGGTCACACCAGAATCCCGGGGGGATGGCAGCCGGCCAAGGTTGAAATGCATCCGATCCACTGACCAGAATCGTGCACATGCACAATGCGCCGGTTGCCTTCCCTCCCCCTGACCCACGCATCGCCGAGCTCGCCCGGGAGTGTCTGGACGATCTCGACGGGCTGATCGAGCTGTGGATCGACGTGGTGGGCCCCATCCGCCGGAGCTACGCCGACCGCGTGCCGGACACGGACTTCCGGGACTCCGCACGCCACGCGCTGGAGATGCTGCTGCGCACCGTGGCCCAGCTACCCGTGCCCGACCACATCGCCGAGGTGTCCGAACGAGTCGGCACCCGGCGTGCCCGGCAGGGCGTACCGCTGGAGTCCCTGCTGGACGCGGCCCGGCTGGACTTCCGCGTGGTGTGGACGGCCCTGGTGCGGCGCGCCGAGGACCGGAACATGACACATCTGGTGGCCTCCGCGTACTACGTCTGGGAGGCCGTCGAGCGCCATGTCACCGGGATCATGACCGCGTACCAGCGCACGGTGCTGGAGATGGGGCGGCTGGCCGACGACGAGCGCCAGATGTGGTTCGCCCGTCTGATGGAGTGCGACGGCCGCAACCCCACCGTGGTGGGCGACACCGCGCTGGCACTCGGCTTCCAGGTCGGTGGGGAGTACGTGTGCGCCGCGGCCGCCCCGCAGTATGGCGCGGCTCTGCGCCGGGCCGCGGCGGACCTGCGCACCGCGGGTGTCCCGGTGCAGCAGCAGGCCCTCGATTCGGCGGTGGTGCTCGCCGCCCAGTGCGGGCCGCGCACCACGGCCCACACGGTCCTGGGACACCTCGGGGAGACACCGTGTGGCGTGGCGTCCGCCGCCGGCCGGCTGGCCGACGTACCGCGGGCGGTCCGGCTGGCCATCACCACGGCGCGCAGTCTTCCCACGGACGCCCGCGGGCCGAGGTGGCTGCGGGAAAGCTGGCTGGACGTCCTGGTCCACCACACCTCGGATCTCGCACACGACCTCGCCGACGACGTACTCGGCGGACTCGACCGGCCGAACGTCTCCGGCACCGAGAAGGACCGGCTGCTGCGCACCGTGCGCACCCACCTCACCGGGAACGGCTCGATAGCCGACACGGCCGCGGCCGTGTACTGCCACCGCAACACCGTGCAGCACCGATTCACCCGCTTCTGCGAGCTCACCGGCCACGACATCCGCCGCCCGGAGGACGCCGCCTTGATCGCCCTCGCCCTGCGGGCCAGGGACCGGGGCGCCCGGACGGAGGAAACCGGCTGAGCCGAGCGCGAGGCGGGTTGGGTGGCGATGCCGTAGGACGGGCGGCGTCGGAGTTCGCCCGGGAAAGCGGAACTGCCTCCGGCTTGTGGTGCCGGAGGCAGTTCACGACGTGCGGACGGGCCGGGATGCCGTGTGCGGTCAGCCCACGCCGATGGCGTCCAGCATTGCCGCCGCGACGTGATCGGCGGCGTTGCGGTGGCCCCTGGCGTTGGGGTGCACAAGGGCCGGCTGGTCAGGGACGCGGGTGAAGAGCCCTTCCACCCACTTGCCGTTGTCGCAGACGCTGTGGTTCTGGGAGGAGTCGTAGAGGTCGACGAAGCGGGCGGCGTCGTGTGCGCTGGTCGACTTCTCGATGGCCTTGTTGAGGGGCGCCAGGACGTCCTGGCGCAGCCAGTCCAGGTCGCCCCGGGTGATGGGGCCGAACTGTTCCAGGTCGTTGTACCGGCACTTGGAGGTGTCCTCGGGGATGACCGTGGGGTAGCCGACGGTCAGGATCTTCGCGTGCGGGGCACGCTCGTGGAGCACGTTGAGCATCTCGTCGTAGTCCCCGCTCACCTTGTTCAGCCGACTGGGGATGTCGTCGGCCAGGCCGTCCCGGCACGGGGTGCCCACGCCGCCGCTGCCCGCGCCCAGTTGCAGGCACTGGAAGAGGATGTCGGCGAAGCCGAGGGTGTTGCCGCCCGCCCCGACGGTGACCACGTCGGTGCCGGGACGCACCGCTTCGGACTGGGGAGGCACCGGCGGGAACGGGTAGTCCGGGTCTTCGGAGAAGGGCGGGAGGTGCCGGCCGATCGGCTCCTGGGCTCGGAAGGTGACGTCCTCGATGGTGGCGGCGCCGCAGCTGACGTTGGTCAGCTCCAAGAGCGAGCCGAGGTCGCGGTCGATGACCTGCGGGTAGGACTGGTCAGTGCGCTCGCAGCCGTCGCGAGGGACCTCGAAGGTGTCGCCCGCAGCGGGGATGACCCCGGCGGTGTAGGAGTCGCCCAGCGCGACCCACTGGTAGTCCGCCGCCGCGGCGGCGGACTGCGCTCCGGCGAGTTGCACGGGGACGAGGGCGCCTGCGGCGAGAGCTGCCACCGAACCCAGCATGGCCAGACGGGTGCGGAAACGTGTCACGAATCCTCCAGGGATACGACGCGGTGTTGGTGCTGTTGCTGTGACCGAGTGATGGTGACCAACTGCGCTAGATCTCGTGCGGAAAGCCACTGGAGGAGTCGGGCAGTGTCGGGGCTGATACAAAACCCGCACATGCATGAAATCGCAGACGAGCAGCGTGTGGGCCTGAGAACGCGGGAAGGAACGCCAGGTCTGCTGGGAGGCGCGCTGCGGTGCGGGCGGTAGACCGCAGCGGCGCAGGACGCGCCGGCCGGCTCCGCCGCCGCCCCGGACGGGCACTCACTACCACTGGTAGGGCAGGTATTTCCCGTCGAGGGTGATGACGACCCGGTCGCCCGCGGGGTCGGGAACGCGCTGGACGTCGAGCCGGAAGTTGATCGCGCTCATGATGCCGTCGCCGCACTGCTCGTGGATCAGCTCCTTGATCGTCGGCCCGTAGACCTGAACGACCTCGTAGAGCCGGTAGATCGTGGGGTCCACGGGGACGGCCGCTTCCAGGGCTCCGCGGGTCGGCTGGAGCTGGAAGGCAACGGCGGCGTCCTCGCCGAGTTCGAGCAGTGCCGCCGCCGTGGCCGCCTCGTCCTCGCCCATCGGGTGCTGGCCGAGCAGGGCCGCCGTGGTCCAGGCCGGCGGCTTACCGACCGCTTCGGCCAGTTGGGCCCACGTGACCCCGGTCTTCACCTTGGCCTGACGTACGGCTGCGGCGGCTTCCTGCTTGCTGAGCATGTGCATCTCCCTGTACGACGGTGGTCCTGATCGCACGTCACACTGACGCCGCAACCTCCTCGGCCGGAGGCCACCACCCGCGTGAAGCCGGCGAACGTGCACATCGGCAGTGCTGGAGCGGGCCGGGCGGTGGCCTCCGCCGGTCACTGGGTGACCGAGTAGGAGTGGGCGCCGGTTCCGGCCAGGGCGCCCCTGTCGACGATCAGGTACTCGTCGCGGATCGGGCGGTCGGCGAGCCAGGACTCCAGGATCTCGCGGGTGCCGGATGCGTAGCGGGCCTGGGCGGACAGGGAGGACCCGGAGATGTGCGGGGTCATGCCGTGGTGCGGCATGGTGCGCCAGGGGTGGTCGGCGGGTGCGGGCTGCGGATACCAGACATCGCCCGCGTAGCCCGCCAACTGGCCGCTGCGCAGGGCGCGGTCGACGGCGTCCCGGTCGGCGATCTTCGCTCGTGCCGTATTGATGAGGTACGCGCCACGCTTCATCGTGCCGATCAGCTCGTCGCCGAACAGGCCCTCCGTCTCCGGGTGCAGCGGCGCGTTGATCGTGACGACGTCGCAGTGCGGCACCATGTCGGCGGCGCTCTCGTGGAAGACCAGCCCCAGCTCTCGCTCGACGTCCTCGGGAAGCCGGTGCCGGTCGGTGTAGTGCAGCTTCACGTCGAAGGGCGCGAGGCGGCGCAGGACCGCGAGTCCGATGCGCCCGGCGGCCACCGTGCCGACGTGCATGCCCTCCAGGTCGTACGAACGGGCCACGCAGTCCGCGATGTTCCAGCCGCCGTCGAGGGCGATCCGGTGGGAGGGCAGGTAGTCGCGTACGAGGGACAGCGTCATCATCACCACGTGCTCGGCGACGCTGATGCTGTTGGAGTACGTGACCTCCGCGACCGTCACCCCGTGCGCGACTGCCGCGTCGAGGTCGACGTGGTCGGAGCCGATGCCCGCGGTGATGGCGAGCTTGAGGTTTTTGGCGGCGGCGATGCGCTCCGCGGTCAGGTACGCGGGCCAGAACGGCTGGGAGATCACGACGTCCGCGTCGGGCAGTTCGCGGTCGAAGACCGATCCGTCGCCGTCCTTGTCGGAGGTGACCACGAGGGTGTGCCCGGCCTTCTCCAGGAAGTCGCGCAGGCCGAGTTCACCGGAGACGCTGCCGAGCAGGTGGCCGGGGGTGAAGTCGGTCGCCTCGGGGGTGGGGGTCGTCTGGCCACCGGGGTAGTGGCCGATCACGGGGAGGTCGTCACGGGCGTATGTGGTCGGGTATCCGTCGGCGGGGTCGTCGTACAGGACACAGAGAACCTTGGCCATGTCGCGGCTCCTCAACTGCGGTGTCAGCGAATGCGATTCACCATCCCCGGCATCGTTTGCCCTGGTCAAAGCGAAACTCGCTATGCCCGCATAGGCGACGGCTATCAGCCGTGCCCGGCGAGGTAGGTGCGCAGGAGTGCGTCCAGCGCCTGCCGTACGTCCGCCTCCCCGGCCACCGTCAGCAGGGCACCGGCGAGGACGGAGGGCGGGTCGTCGGGGCCGGTGACCAGTCCGACGCGCGGAGCGCGGGCGGGGCCGTCCAGGGCCACCACGCGCATGCCTTCCGGTACGCCGAACATGTACAGCCACGCGTGTGAGATCACACTGGACCAGCGGCTGCCGGGGAGATGGGCGTACAGCCCGGCCACGCTGTCCGACTCGATCGCGGGCGTGGCGACGGCGCCATCGGCGGCGAAGCACTCGTCCATGATGCGGCGGTTGCGCATGCGTGGCCCGAGCAGGCACAGCGGGAGCGCGGCGGCCTGCGCCCAGCGGGCCGTGGAAGCGGTGGCGAGCGGTCCGTCGACAGGGGTGAGGAGGACGTACCGCTCTTCGTACAGAGGGAGTCGGCGCAGGCCGCGCAGGGTGTCGTCGTCGAGGTACGTCATCGCCGCGTCCAGTTCGAACTCGGCGAGCCCGTGCGTGATCTCGGCCGAGGACAGCGACGCGATGCTCACCCGGGCCCGCGGGTGGCTCTCGCAGAAGGGGCTCGTGAGGAGGGACGCGACGGGCAGCGCGGTAGGGATCACTCCGAGGCGGAGCGTGCCGGTGAGGCCGTCACCCAGCGCCGACAGTTCCTGTCGCAGCCCGTCGCGTTCGGCGAGGATGCGGTGGGCCCAGGCGAGCACCACCGTGCCCTCGGGGGTGAGTCCCTCGTACCGTCGCCCGCGGCGCACGATCGGAACGTCCAGTTCGTGTTCGAGGCGGCGGATCGCCGCGGACAGCGACGGCTGGGAGACGTAACAGGCGTCCGCGGCACGGGCGAAGTGGCGCTCCCGGGCCAGGGCGACCAGGTATTCCAACTGGCGCAGCAGCATTCACGACCTCCACGACCGGGCCCGCCCCCAGGGTGCGGGTGTGCCGACATACTGCGAACGCCCTGCGGGACGACGGACCGGCGTGCGCTTCGCTGACCTCTCCCTACCCCGCGATCGCGCCCGGCGCGCCCTCCGCGGAGTCGATGTGCCGGACAACCCCGTGCCCGCGATCGGGCGTCTGCCGGCGCGGATCGGCCATGCGTTCTCGGCGATGTCGCCCGGCGGTGGGACGACCACGCCGTTCGTGAGTACGCGTCAGTGACACAGCGCGTCCAGCGCCCAGTCTCCGGCCCGATCCCCCTCTGCCCTCACCGGTCCGCGTCCTGTCGACGAAGACCGTCGAGGATGACGTTCATCAGAGGCCGTGCCGTCGGCTCCCACTCATCCCGGTCCAGTCGGCCGAGGTAGGCGATGAGCAGGAGCACCCCGGGAGCGCCCACATCCGTGCGGAGGGAACCGGCCGCTTTCCCGGCGTCCAGCAGGTGAGCGAGGGCACCTTCGATGGGATTCTGGCTGTGAGCGACAAGGTCCTGCCACGCCGCCGGTTCCAGCGCCGCCAGGACGCCGTACTTGATCTCGGCGTAGTCGATCACCCGGTCCAGCCAGTGACGCAAGGCTTCCACGGGCTCGTGTTCCGCCAGCAGCGCGGAGGCGGCGGCCACGAGGTCTTCGACGTCGCGCCGGTAGACCTCGGTGAGGAGCGCTTCGCGGTTGGGAAAGTTCCGGTACAGCGTTCCCTGCCCTACGCCGGCGCGCTTGGCGATCTCGTTGAGGCGGACGTGGGGGGACTCGGCGAGGGCCGCGCGGGCAGCCTCCACGATGCGGGTCCGGTTCTGCACCGCATCCATACGGCGAGCTGGCGCGTTCATAAGCCTCTTCAGATACTCCGGGGATCAGAAACACACACTGCGGGTCAACGGCTCACGATCAGCCGCACCGCCCCATCGAACTCCGGCTCGGTGCGCAGGTGCCCGTACCGCTCGTCCCAGGCACCCGAGGCAAGGTCGGCGGCCAACGCAGCCATCGCGCGCTCCGCCACCCCGGGTTCGATGAAGCCCCACGCGGACTGGGCGAGACGAACCGCTGGGTCGAGGAAGGATTCGGGGCGGGCGTAGAACGCCTCGGTGAAGCCGTCCACACAGTCGATGGGAACAGGGACGGGGTGGACCTCGGTGTTCGGCCCGAGGGCGTCGGTGATGGTGGCGATCGCCGGGTAGCGGGCGGACTCGGCGCGCTGGAGTTCGGGTACGTAGTCCATCAGCCACAGGCGTCCCAGCTCGTCGCCGTCGAAGGGGAGTTGCTCGGCGACGCCATGGCTGGCCGGGGCGAGGTGCGCGGGGCGCTGGGCGCGCATCGCCGCCGACGGTTCCACGGGCAGGACGTGGCGTTCGGCGGGTTCGTACGATCCCGCCCCAGCGCCCACGTTGACCACCGTGCGGGCGTCGCCGAGGGCGGCATGAATCAGAGCGGCGATCCGCGGGTCGGTGCGGCGGACACGGGTGTAACCGGCGCCGACCGGCCCGTAATCCGTATCCCCCATCACACGCGGCATGCGAGTTTCCTCTCCACTCATGGTGAGAAATGTTCCGCCCGCAACATCAGCGGACGCGGACGGCGCGAGCCAGGAAATGGCGAGTGGCGTCCTCGTAACAGTCCAGGGCCCATCCGGCGGCGTACAGCGCGGGCCGCAGGTTCTCCTCGGCCAGCGGGTCGTCCGGGTCGAGCGGACGGCCGTGGCGGGCGGCCCGCTCGGCGCGGCCGGAGGGATGGAAGAGCAGCAGCACGCCTCCCGGCGCGGTCGCCCTGGCCCACTCGCACAGCGCCGCCGTGGGGTCGGGCACATGATTGATCAGGCCCGCGCTGAAGATGCCGTCCACCGCCCCAGCCGCCAGCGGTAGTCGGCAGGCGTCGGCCATGAGCAGCCGGGCGAGAGCCGCGCGGCCCTCCACGGCGGCAGTGGCAGTGAGCATCGCCGGTGTGAGGTCCACGCCCAGGACCACGCCCTCGTCGCCGACTTCCGCGCGCAGCGCGGGCAGCGCGCGTCCACTGCCGCAGCCCACGTCCAGGGCCCGCTGGCCGGGCAGCAGGCCCATTCGGGCCGCCGCTGCCGCGTACCTCGGGGTGTCGTCGGCGAAGCGCTCTTCCCACGTCGCCGCCATGGGCGTGAAGAAGGTCCGGGTCGCGCTCCGCGCGGCGCGGCCCGCCACGAGTGCGGCGAAGCGGGCGAACACGGCGTCACGGTGCGGAGCGAGGGCGGCCAGGTTCCCGGGGGCGGATGCGTTGAGGTCCGGGGCGATGGCCGCTTCATCGGGGAAGGCCGCGGCGAAGGCGTCCACGGCCGCCTTGTCCACCTCCAGATGGAACTGCAGGCCCCACGCCGAGCCGCCGATCCGGAACGCCTGAACCGGGTAGCGGTCACAGGAGGCCAGCAGCGTCGCCCCGGCGGGCAGGTCCATGGTGTCGCCGTGCCAGTGCAGTACGGGCAGCCGTCCGGGGGCGTCGGCGAACAGCGGATCGGTGTGCGCGGCCGGGGCGGTGCGCACCTCGCCCCAGCCGATCTGCGGCCCCGAAGCGGGCCGGGCCGTGCCGCCGGCCGCCTCCGCGAGGAGCTGGGCGCCGAGACAGACCCCGAGCACGGGAACCTCGGCTTCCAACGCCGTCCGTATCAGAGCCAGCTCCGCCGTCCGGCCGGGAAAGTCCTCGTACGCCGCCGCCGGCCCACCCATGACCACCAGCGCCGCGGCGCCGCCCAGCGAGGCGGGCACCGGATCCCCTGCCCAGGTCCGGCACGCCCGCACCGGCAGCCCGGCCGCCTCCAGTTCCACGCCAATGGCGTACGGGCCTTCGTGCGGCACGTGCTCCACGATCAGCACATCCACGGTGGCAGCCGGGCTCACTCGGCTCCTCTCCTCACGTCCACGCGGTGTAGCCGCCGTCCACGCGGACCACGTCGATGCCGCTGATGTGCCGGGCTCCGCAGCGGTCTTGCGGCAGCACGAGCTGGGGGCCCAGGCGGTCGAGTGGGGTGTCGTCGATGGTGACCGCGAGCAGGACGGGAGCGCGCCCGAAATCGGGGTCGATCTCCGCCCAGGACAGCGTCGCGCGGTGGCCGCCCGCGCGGTGGTGCTGGATGCCACTGGTGGCGCACTCGAAGCTGACCGCCGCCCGCTGCTGGGGCCAGGCGGGCAAATCCGCCACAGTCAGCCGGGACGGCCGGGCGAGGTCACCGGCGAAGGCGATTTCCGCCACCGGAAAGGCAGCCGTACCGGCATCTGCGAGGGACTGACTCACGGGCTACCACCTCCTGGATGACCCTACCCGAGTGCACCTCCCGTACAAACGCATTTACTACCTGCCGCAATAGATAGGCTTGCTCATGCGAGGCAACAGAGGACACATGGCTCGTATTTGCGATAGCGCGCTTAGCGCCTGCGCACCTACCGGATCACTGAAGCAGCCGCCTTGCTCCGCCTCAGCCCCAGCTCTCGTGACGCGCCTGGCCGACGGCCGGAAACTGCACGTCGATAGCGACACCTCGGGCCATCGCACCGACCCGGATCTGCTCTGGCGGCCTTCGCCCGACAGATGCGACCGTGGCGAAGTCCACAGCAACGTCTCCGCACCCCTGAAACACACGCGGTAGGCCCTCCGCCCGCCCTCCCTCTGGCAGAGGCGAGGGACCTCACCTCAGCGATCACCCTGGACGCCGTCGAAGAACTCCGCCTCGCCGAGGGATCTGCCGTAAACGCCCTGGTCAAATCCACAGAGGTCTCCCTCGCCACCGGCACCGTGGACAGCCTGTCCATCCGCAACCGTCTGCCCGGCACGGTGAGCGGACTCGCCGTTGGCGCCGCGAGTTGCGTCGGCAGGCGGCCAAGGACGCTGAACTGTTGGTGCTCCGGCACGAGAATGCGGTGCTGCGCAGGGAACGTGCGGGCCGGGTCCGATACGAGCCGGCGGACCGGCTCTGGTTCGCGGCGCTGTCCTCACCTGATACCCCGGTGGCGTTGGGCGCAGATGTTTGCCGAGGACATCGCAACCGTAACGACTGCCCCACGCGCCCCGCGGATGGACGCGCACCGCGAGAGAGTCATCGGGACACTGCGGCACGAGGCCCTCGACCACGTGCCGGTCCGGAACGAGGCCCATGCTCGACACGCTCTTGAGAGCAACGCGCGCCACTGCAACGGGCATCGACCACATCAGGCGCGAGGGCAACGCCCTCCCCTCGCCGAGCACCCGACTGCACCTCTGTCCGACCTGCACACCACGCGGCGGCTACGCCGGACTCGTGTCCTCGGCGGCCTGATCAACGAGTACAGATACGCGGCCTGACAAGCCGCGATGGGTTTCTGAACGGCACACAGCACGCCCGCGCAGGGAACTCGTCAGGCGGTCTGGACGACGGTGCCGCCCTTTCCGAGCGCGGCCACCTCGTCGGCGGGTGCCGTGGCGTCGGTGACGAGGGTGTGCAGTTGCGTGGAGGGGCCCACGTAGGCGTAGGCGGTGCGGCCGAGTTTGCTGCCGTCCGCGGCGACGATGACGCGACGCGAAGAGGCGATGCTCGCCTTCTTCACCGCCGCGTCGTCGAGGTCGTAGGCGGTCAGGCCCTCGGCCGCGCTCAGGCCGCAGCAACCGATGACCGCGGTGTCGAAGCGCAGTGCCGCCAGGGAGGCGAGGGTGAGGGGGCCGGTCAGGGCTCCCTCGGCGGCGCGGGGCTGTCCGCCGGGCACCATCAGCGTGGTCGGGCCCGGGGCGTCGCCGAGCAGGTGGATGGCCTGCAATGACAGGGGCATCACGGTGACCGGCCGCTGACGCAGCAGGCGGGCGACCTCCAGGCAGGTGGTGCCGCTGTCCAGCAGGACGGTCTCACCGTCGGCGATGAGGGAGGACACCTCTGCTGCGATCCGGCGCTTGGTGTCGACTGCCTCACGGGCGCGCAGCGCGAAGGGCGGCTCCTCACCCCTGAGCAGCAGGGTGCGAGCCCCGCCCCGGACGCGTTCGAGGACGCCTTGCGCGGCCAGTGTGTCGAGGTCGCGCCGGATAGTCATCTCCGAGGCGCCGGTCAACTCGGCGAGTCCCTGGACCGTGACACTGCCCGACTCCCTGACGGCCTGGGCGATCAGCCCGTGACGGTCTGCGTTGCTCATACCGCGATTGAACACCACCCCGAAACGAACAAGCAAACTGTTCATGTGCGGGCTTTCCAAACACAAAATATGTTCGTTACGGTGGTCGGCATGGAACGCTCGCTTCGATCCGCCCGTGTGGCGAACTTCGTCTACTTCGTCCTGTGCGGCACCCTGATGGGCACCTGGGTGGTGCACATCCCCGCCATCGAGGAGCGCGTGGGCATCAGCCACGCGACGCTGGGGATCCTGCTGGTGCTGCTGGGGCTCGGGGCCTTCACCGGGATGCAGATCGCCGGCCGTCTGGCCGACCGCCTCGGGGCGCGTGTCGTGCTCCCCGTCGCCGGCGTTCTGTCCAGCACGGCTGCGGTGCTGCCCGGCCTGCCCCGGGATCCCTGGATGCTGGCGGGCGCCCTGCTGGTCTTCGGCTTCTGCAACGGCTGCCTCGACGTGAGCATGAACGCCCACGCCGTGCACGTGGAGAAGGCATACGACCGGCCCGTCATGTCGGCCTTCCACGCCATGTTCTCCGTCGGCGGCGTCATCGCCTCACTCGTCGGAGCGGGCGCCGCGAGCGCCGGTATGAGCCCGGCCGCGGGCATGGGCGCCGTGGCAGCCGTGGGCATCGTGACCGCACTGGCGTCGGCACGCGGTCTGCTGCCGACCGCGCCGACGTCGGCCGCCACTGACACCGCGGAGGGTGAGGAAGCCCCGGCCGGGAAGCGACGCAGCGCCCCCGGGCGCATCTGGGTCCTCGCCGCCCTGGCTTCGATGGTCATGCTGAGCGAGGGAGCCGCCAACGACTGGAGCGCTCTGCACCTGAAGGACATCCTCGGCGCACCCGCGAGCACCGCCGCCGTCGGATACGGCACCTACGCGGCGGCGATGACCATCGGCCGGCTGCTCGCCGACCGCGCCTCCGGCAGGTTCGGGCCGATGGCCGTCCTGCGCTACGGCGCGGTCACGGCCGCCGTCGGGATCACGATCGTGGCCGTCTCGCCGTGGATATGGGCCGCGTTCGCGGGCTGGGCGCTGTTCGGCCTGGGACTGTCCGGCTGCGTCCCCCAGCTGTTCAGCGCGGCCGGGCGCGCCGACCCCTCCGCTGCCGGCGCCAACGTCTCCCGCGTCGCCGGGCTCGGTTACCTCGGCATGCTCTCCGGGCCCGCCGTCATCGGCTGGCTGACCCATCTCGTGGCACTGAACCACGCCTTGCTGCTGCTGACTCTGCTGTGCGCCATCGCCGCTGCGGCCGCCGGAGTCCTGCGCACCGGATCCGACCGCACGCGCGAGGTGGCACGCAGCAGCCACTGACCGCCTGTGCGGCACGACCCTGACGCCCGTGCCGCACAGGCCCCTCCGCCCCCCGGTCGCCGGACCGGTGGGGGAAGAACCCACCGCCAACAGAAGGAGCCGTCGATGCCCAGGACAGACACCATCCAAGCCCGCGGCCGTGTCGGTGTCCTGCTCCCCCGCGATCTGCCCGTCCGGGACGTGCTGCCCTACGCCCGGCGAGCCGAAGAGCTGGGGTTCGACCAGGTGTGGGTGGTGGAGGACCTCGGCTGGCGCGGCGCACTCGCACAGGCCGGCCCCGTCCTCGCCAGTACCACCGGCATCACCGTCGGCATCGGCATCATGCCCGCCGGTGCCCGCAACGTGTGCTTCGCCGCGATGGAACTGGCCACCCTCGCCCAGCTCTACCCCGGCCGGCTGATCACCGGCATCGGTCACGGTATGCCCGACTGGATGCGCCAGGCCGGGGCCTGGCCGGCCAGTCCCCTGACGCTGCTCAAGGAATACACCACGGCGCTGCGCCTGCTCATGCGCGGCGAACCCGGCCCGGCAGACGGCCGCTACGTGCGCTGCGAAGGCGTAGTCATCACCGAGACTCCCGACATCGTCCCGCCGGTCATCCTCGGTGTACGCGGCCCCAAGTCACAGGCAGCCGCGGGCGAAGTGGCCGACGGGCTCCTCCTGGCCGAGCCCGCGGCCCCCGCCTACATCGCCGCCTCACTGCGGCACATGCGCAGCGCTTCGGACGCCGGCGCCCCCGAAGTCGTCACCTACGACGCCGCCACCGTCGATGACGACGAGGACGCCGCTCTCGCCCGCGTCCGCGACGGACTGAGTGCCATCGGCGAGCCCGACTGGGCCGCCCACATCGACCCCCTCCCGTTCGCCACGCAGCTGCGCGAACACCGCGCCACCTGCGCCGACGCCCGGCAATTCGCCCAGACCATGCCCGCCACCTGGGTCCGCCAACTGAGCATCGCCGGCACCCCCGACCAGGCACGCGAAGCGATCAAGGACCGCCACGCAGCGGGCGCGACCAGCGTCGTCCTCACTCCCACCGGGCCCGAACCCCTGGCATCCCTCGACTCGCTCGCCCGCGCCCTGGCCCCCCGCCCCTGAACCGGAACCGCCGGCATCCGGAGGAACCCATCACCATGTCCACCGACCGACGCATCGTGCTGTTCGACCTCTTCGGGGTCATCGCCCGCCACCAACGCCCGGGCGCCCTGGCGCAGATGGCCGCCCGGTGCAACGCACCCGCAGACGCCTTCGCCGAGGCCTACTGGACCTGCCGTCCGCCCTACGACGCCGCACAGTGGTCCGCCCCCGAGTACTGGACGGCCGTACTGCGATGGCTGTCACGCTCCGCCGACGCCGACACGATCGAGGAACTGCGCCTCGCCGATATCCACAGCTGGTCACGCGTCGACAAGCGCATGGTCGCCTACGTGCGGTCCCTGCGGAACGTCGCCGAGGTCGCCCTGCTGTCCAACATTCCCGCAGACCACGCGGACGCCTTCCTCACCGCACAGCCCTGGCTGCGGAACCTGGACCACACCGCCTTCTCCGGAAAGATCCACGCGGCGAAACCGAACCCGGCAGCGTTCCACCACTGCGCCGTCGCCATGCAGGCCGCGCCCGCCGACTTCCTCTTCGTCGACGACCGCGAAGAGAACGTACGCGCAGCACAGGCCACCGGCATGAACGGACACGTCTTCACCCGAC
Source organism: Streptomyces sp. NEAU-YJ-81 (assembly GCF_017592595.1). Classification (NCBI taxonomy): domain Bacteria; kingdom Bacillati; phylum Actinomycetota; class Actinomycetes; order Kitasatosporales; family Streptomycetaceae; genus Streptomyces; species Streptomyces sp. NEAU-YJ-81. Next base: position 90,554 of record NZ_JAGFNO010000032.1, read on the forward strand.
TCGACGAGCTGACAGCCATCATCGACACCTGGCTGCCGACCCGATGACCAACGCCGCCCGAGTAACGATGCCGTGTGCATCGCCCATGCCGCTCAGGATGCCCCGGTGCAGGGCTGGGCGTCCGCACCGTCCGCCGCCGATCGGGCGGTTTCCACCGCGGTCGGGATCCGTGGGCCGGGCACCGTGGCCGCCGCCGCGGCGGCGCGGTCGAGGTGGGAGTTCCTGTCCAGCTCGAACCGGCCGTAGGTCCTTCACGGCTTCCGCTGTCGCTGGCCGGCCCGGCCTGCTCCGGCACTCGCTGTAGTCGCCGGCGCGCGGTGTAGTCCCGCTTCGCGGCGATGAACCTGCGGTGCCAGGTCAGCAGGGTGCCGGGAGTGGCGGGGAAAACCCCGCGCCAGTGACATGGGTATCAGCCCGGACAGGTCGCGGGTCCGGCAGGAGGCGTGCGGCCATATCCGACAGCGCCGAGCCGAACGAGCGGCTCCGCGCCTCATAAACGAGCGGCTCCGCGCCTCATAAATGAACACAGGCTCGGCAGAGCGATTGACGCACCGGCTGTCGCGGTCTACCTTCTGATCGATTCTCCGAACTCAGTTCGAAATATCGGCCAAATCTGGTGCCTGGCTACATTTCTCATGGCCCCGACACGCCCACGAGCCGCAGCCGCTCACCCGGCTCCTGCACCTCCCTTGGAGACCAAGATGAGTGCAATGCCCTGCCCCGGCCCCCACCCCTCCCGCCGCCGCTTCCTCGGCTTGGCCGCCACCACTCCCCTGGCGGTGTCCGGCGCACTGGCCCTCGGCACCGGAACAGCCCACGCCGCCGACTCGGCTTATGCGATGTGCTACTTCACCGAGTCGACCAGCCTCGGCGAGGGCACCGACTACGGCCTCCACCTCGCCGTCAGCACGGACTCCCTCAACTGGACGCCGCTGAACCAGAACAACCCCGTGGTCACCCCCACCGCGGGTGCCCTCGGCCTGCGCGACCCTTTCCTCATGCGTAAACAGGACGGCACGTTCGTCGTCCTCGCCACCGATCTCAAGGGGACCGACTGGAGTTATAACAGCCAGTACATCCATGTCTGGGACTCCGCCGCCTTACGCACCTTCACCGGCTACCGGCGGCTGAAACTGCACAACATGACCACCCACAGCTGGGCCCCCGAGGCGTTCTGGGACGCGGGCAGAGGGCAGTACGCGGTCATCTACTCCTCGGTCAACTCCAGCGGCCACAACGTGATCATGGTCAACTACACCAGCGACTTCGTCACCGCCTCCGCCCCGCAGGTCTTCTTCGATCCCGGCTACGACGTGATCGACGGAAACATGGCCATCGGCGTCAATGGCCACAACTACTTGTTCTTCAAGAAGAACCAGACACTGGTGGCGGCCCGCTCGACCTCCCTGAACCCGGGTAGCTTCACCGAGTTCAGCACCGGTGTCGCGCACGGCGGCACCGAGGCCCCTACCGTCTACAAGTCCCTGACCTCGAACACCTGGTACCTGTGGGGCGACACCTACACCCCCAACGGGGTCTTCTACGCCTGGCGGAGCACCGACCTCGCCTCCGGCACCTGGACCGCGCTCGACCAGAAGGTCTACACCCAGCCCGTCAACTCCAAGCACTGCGGCATCACGACGATCACCACGACCGAGTACAACAACCTGATCGCCACATGGGGCGCCCCGGCCTGGAACCGGCTGAAGTCGTACAACTATCCGGCCCGTTACGTCCGCCACTCGGGCTACGTCGGCCGCATCGACACGTACCCCTTCGACCTGTACACCGACTCGCTGTGGAAGCTGGTGCCGGGCCTCGCCGACAGCTCGGGGGTCTCCTTCCAGTCGGTCAACAACCCCACCCGCCACCTGCGCCACTACGACTACCAACTCCGACTCGACGTCAACGACGGGACATCGACATTCGCCGCGGACGCCACCTTCTACCGCACGGCCGGCCTGGCAGACTCAACCTGGACTTCCTTCCGCTCGTACAACAGCCCCACCCGCTACATCCGCCACTCCAACTACGTCCTACGCATCGACCCCATCTCCACGGCGACCGAGCAGCAGGACGCGACCTTCCGTGTCGGCTACTGAGCACCGGAGGCCCTGAGGCGGAGAGGCCATCGGCCTGGGCCGGCTGAACGATCACTTCCTGTCCCGCGGCATCGTCGCCGCCAACGACCTCCTCGCGACCGAGATACCGGCGCCGCTGGAGACTTTCCGCGCCGCGGAGAGGGCGGGTCTGCTTCCCGGATTCGGACTCTATTACGGGTGGACGGACGTGGTGGAAGCCGGTCTCGGAGACCTGACCGACGACGAGCGTCTCGGCCGTGTCAAGATCGCGGGTATCAAAGTGTTCATGGACGGCGCGATGTCCGACCGGACCGCGTGGACCGATGCTCCCTACCCCGGTTCCTGCCGCGATCACGGAATGCGCTCCGTCTCGGACACGGAGCTGCGCAAGGCGGTCGAGTGGGCGCGCCGCAACCGGTTGCACGTGGCAGTCCACGCGATGGGAGACCGCGCGTTGTGTGTGAGTCACTCGATCTTCCTGTTCGCCGAGTACGAGAGCTACCAGCGGAACCTCTCGAACAGCCAGCTCGAGATCGCCTATCCGATCCGGTCCTTCTGCGACCGCGTCGCGTACACGGCTCTGGCGTCGGACAACCCTGCGACTGCCTGGTCCGACGCCGATAACGTATTCGTCTCCGTCAAGGCGGCAGTGCTGCGCGAGGCATACAACGGCGCTGATATCGGGAAGCACGAGGCGATCACCGTTCCACAGGCGCTCATGCTCTACACGGGACTGGCCCGTCAGGTATCGCCGCTCGACGGTGTGGGTCTGATCCAGGAAGGCTGTGAGTGTACGAGGCGGGGTAAGTGAGGCGGCAGTTGCCACCGGTCTTCGGCAAGCAGAACGCGACGCCGCCGGCGACAACCGCTTGACGTCCGCGGGGGGGGGCATCAAGGCCGCCGATTCCCACCAGGCGGCCGTCCCCCTAGCGCGGCAGGGTTGTCGAGTCTATATAAGCGGTCGTGGCAGCCTGAGGCTGATCGTGAGCCGGTCCGTCCAGCGGGTCCCACGAGTTTGTGTGCCACACGTTCTGCATGAATGCCGACGGCCTATGAGGGATGCGGTTCGCCGGCCCCCGGTAGTCCCACAGGACGTTCTTGCTGCCGTCGTCGTTGTACGTCCAGAAGGTCACCGAACCAGGCTGCCAGTCGAAGAGGTACGTGTGGAACTGGGTCGCCGCGTTGAACCCTTCGATCGGCGTGACACTCGCCGGGTTGTTCTCACCTTCCACAGGGTCCGCACAGTCCCCGCCAAGCTGCGTGACGTAGCAGTTGTAGAGGACGCGCCCGGTGCGCATGTCGATCGCCCGAGAGATCTTGCGCACCGCTCCGGTGGCGTCGCTGTAGTCGGTCCAGATCGTCAGCCACAGCACATGGGGTTGAGCACACAGGACTTCCACATCGATCTCGTCGTTGTCCGGCACGCCGTTGCCATTGGCGTCGGAATGGTCCGAGGAGTAGGTGAACGTTCCCGTGACCACCCCGACGCGGCCCTGCCCCGTACAGTCCGCCGTACGGATGCGCGTGCCGTAGGTGCCGTAACCGTAGCTCTTGTCGTTACTGGCGATCTCCACCCCGCCCCCGGGACCCGGGGCCGGCCGCGGCTCGAGCTGCATGCGCAGGGCCTTCCCGTCGTCGGCCTCGGGATGGGAGACCACCGACGGGCTGCCGCCCGGGGCGCCCGTGCTGGAGAAATAGGGCGAGTCGCCGGTCCAGTTCTCCACGCGCGGTGCGGCGCCGGCGGGGGCTGTTCCGGCGACGAACGCGACCGCGGCCGCGACCGCCACCGCCAACGGCCGTCCGGTGCGTAACGCTCGGGGGTTCATAACACTCCTCACAGGTTGCGGCTGTCAGCTGGTGCTGTGCGTGGGGCGACCCTTCTGGGCCGGGCCCCGGCAGAGTGCTCAGGGGCCCTCAGGCTGTAGCTCCGACACGACACTTGTCAATGGTCTAGACAGGTTCGGCCACGGCGCATCGCGACATCGCGAGTCCGGCATCGGCAACTCCTCGGAGGCGGTGCCGAGCCGACCGCCGCATCGGAGCGGGCGCGTCTTTGGACTGACCTGGCGCAGGTGGTGCTCCGGGGCACAGGCCCCCGGAGCACACTCCACCGGGCCCTCAAGACCCGTCGATGGGGCTTCCTCGAAGGCGGATTCATGGCACAACGTCCGAGTGTCGAAGGCGTCGCCGATGTCGTTGCGCTCATCGATGGGCTGGGCGTTTCTTGTGGATCGAGAAGTCGTTGGGGTGGCATGGTGTGGTACTCGGTGAGCAGGCCGCCGAGTAGCTGTCGCCGTCGGACTACGGCAGCGGGCAGGGGGATGACGCTCGGGTGGTCGTCAGGGGCGCGTAGGTTGAGGCTGCGGTGGGCCCGTCCGGTGCTGTAGTGCTCGGCGAACGTGGTGAGGACGGCACGGAGGTGTCGTTCGCCGGTGGCGAAGAGTCGGTCGCTCCACGACCGCGCCCGATAAGCCAGCGTCGAGGTGCCGGTGCCGATGTTCCTTGTCGCGCCGGGCAGGAGCTTGCCGGTCTTGTCGTCCTTGGCCTGCAGGAGAACCTTGGCGGCCTTGAACGGGTCGATGATCGTCAGCCGTGTGGTCGCGCCCGGGGTGACGATGACGTCCTGGCCGGCGACGACCTCGTGGAGCGGGCTGCCCCCCTGTCAACTTCTTCTGTTCAGTCCCCAGAGGCTTCTGACTCCCTGTGTGGATCTGTCCTGGGCTTTCGGTCGGAGAGCGCGAGCCCGCAGCACGTTCGGGGAGGGCGGAGTCACTGGTGGTTTCTGGAATGCAGTTGGCCGGGGTCACCCTTCGCGACCGGTACACACTCCAGCGGAGGCTGGGCCGCGGTGGCATGGGCGGGATGGCGTTCAGCCCTGACAGCCGCACCCTCGCCGTAGGCACCCAGGACACGGTCCAGCTCTGGTCGACCCGTACCTGAGCCCTGAGCCATGTGCCGGGCCGCCCGTCGAGGTGCCGGCGGCAGCGAAAAGCCGAGAAGCTCGGGGACTGGTGCTGGTACTGGCGGGCGGGGTCGCTGCGTTCGCCGCCGCTTGCGGTCTGTTCGCCGTCACCGGCGCAGTGATCGCCGTCCTCGCTGTGCCGTTCATGCTTGCCGGGGTGGGATCGGCGCGGTGGAGACCGCCAGCACTCCGCCGTGGCCTCGCTCGGCTGGCCGCCTGGATGGTCCTGGCCCTGGCCGGTCCCCTGTTGATCGCGGCTTGCCGGACGGGCTGACCGGCTGGCGCCACCTGTCACGTTGTCGGTCTCGAGAACGGAACGACGTTGTCAGAGACCGAGTCGGGTCCTTCGTGCCTGCCGGTTTGTTGAGTGGTAACGGCGCCGGCGAGGGTGAGCCTGGTTGTCTGCTTGCGGAGTTCCTCGATTTCGGCCTTCTGGTCGGCGATGGTCTTCTTGAGCTTGGTGACGGTTTCCCGGAGTCGCATCGCCGCCCAGCACGAGGAGATCGCCCGGGTGCGCAGCTCTCAGCCCAATCCCGATACGCCCCCTGTGGCCCGGCTTACGCCCGTTCCCGGCCGTAGCCACACCATCGGCTCCGGCCGCTGACGCACACGCGAAGGTCGCGCAGGTGAAGGTTGTTGGAGGAGAGACCCGGAGAAGCAGCAGGTGAGGTCAGTCCCAGACCAGGTTGAGGGAGCGTTCGAAGTTGGCGTATCCGGCTCGGGCGAAGGCTTTTGCCATGGGGACGTTGCCGAGGTCCGTCGATGCCCTGATCCGGTCGACGCCCTCGGCGGCCAGGATACGGGTGCCCTCGGCGAGGATCTCGTCGATGTAGCCGTTGCCGCGGTGTGCGGGCAGGACACCGATGTACGCGATGATCGGGTGGTAGCTGTTGCGGGCCGGGATCACGAAGCCCACCGGGCCGTTACCGTCGGGCAGTTCGGCGATGCGCCACCATTCCTGCGGGCTCTTGAATCCGGCGAACTCCCCGTCGTAGTGCCGTTCGGCGGCCTCGCGGGGGCTCAGTCCGGATGCCAGGTGCGCCTGGCCGTGGGCGTCGAGGGTGCCTTCCATGACCGGGGTCATCAGGGCGAGGAGGTCCTCGCGGCCGGCCACCGGGCGGAAGACGAGACGCTCCTTGGGTTCCGGGAGTGGGGACAAGGGAGTCCACTGCAGCCGCAGCCGCTCGACTAGCAGCCGTGCGCCGGTGCTCTCCAGCACGCGCGTGCGGGATTCGACCACCTCGCGGGCTGCGGGGTCCTCATGCCAGTCGGGCGGGACGAAGCGGCCGTACTCCGGCAGCTTCGCGCCCGCCGGGAAGACGGTCGCCGTCGCTGTCTTGAACAGTCGCCGGCCGATCTCGTCGCGGTCGGCCTCGGGCAGCGTGTCGTCGATGTCGAAGAAGTCGAGCTGCAGCGGGATGTCACCGCCTGGGGTCGCCCACCAGGCGAGCCGGGCGAGGAGGCGGTCGCCGTCCAGAGCCACCCAGGTCCACTCAGGGCGGCGGCATCCGTTTGCGAAGTCGTCGGTCAGCTCGTGGTCCAGGACGTAGCGGAGCCGGCAGAAGAGTTCGATCTCCTCGGGGCCGGTCAGAGGTCGGTAGCTCACCGATGTCGGTATCAAGTCAACTCCTGTGAAGGGGTACAGCGCTTGGGACCCATCCGGCGTGCTGGTCAGGCACGCCGGGTGTCCGGGCAGAGGGCGGCGAGGGCCACCCGCTGCTCAGGCCGATTCGAGCACGGGGCGGATTTCGAGCGCCTCCGGGGTGGGGAAGCCCCGGGCCAGCTCGATGGCCTCGGCGTGGTCGGCCACCTCCAGGACGAACCAGCCGCCGAGGGTCTCCTCGCCGCTGTGTACGGGTCCCTCGGTCACCGCCACGGACCCGTCCGCCGTTTTGCGCACGGTGACGGGGCCCTGACGCTCGGTGTCAAGGGCGTCGCCGCCCGCCAGTTTGCCCGCTGCCGCGAGCTCGCCGATCCACGTCTCGTACGCATTGCGGTAGGCGTCGCGGTCGGCCTGGATCCGGGCGCGTGACGCGTGCGTCTCGAAGATCACGAGTGCGTATTTCATGGGGTGTTCCTCTGTTCGGTGTTCCTGGTGGTGATGTTGGTTCTGGTGGTGATGTTGGTTCTGGTGGTGGGTGAGATGCGGGCCAGTGCGCCTGTCTCCAGGGCCGTCCACAGGGCGCCGTCCGGGCCCACCGTGATCCCGTGCGGTTCGGAGGCCGGCGTGGGCAGGTCGTGGACGGTGACCGTGCCGTCGGCGGTGATCGAGCCGACGCGGTTTCCGGCCCACTCGGTGAACCACGCGGTGCCGTCGGTGTCGGTGGTGACGGCGTGCGGCCGGGCCGAGCGGTCGGGCAGCGGATACTCGGTGATCTGGCCGTCGGGCGCACGGTGACCGATCTGACCGGCGGCGATCTCGGTGAACCAGACGCCACCGTCATGGCTCGCGGCGATACCCACCGGGGCGGCGGCCTCGGTCGGCAGATCGTGAATCGTGATGCGGCCATCCATGCCGATGCGGCCGATGGCGTTGGCCTGGTTCATCGTGAACCACATCGCGTCCCCGGCCGCGGCGATCGCGGAGGGGAACGCGCCGGTGCACGGCAGCGGATACTCCGTAACCGATCCGTCGGTGGTGAGGCGGCCGATGCGCTCGGCGGCGGTTTCGGTGAACCACAGCGCGCCGTCCGGGCCCGCGGCGATACCGAAGGGGCCGCACTGCGCGGTCGGCAGCGCGAACTCCGTAAGGTGGCCGGCCGTCGTGATCCTGCCGATCCGGTGCGCCCGGTACTGGGTGAACCACAGGGCGCCGTCCGGCCCGTTACTGATGACCGTCGGACCGCTGTCCGGGGCGATCTGATGGCTGGTCGGCTTCTGTCCCGGGACGAGTCGGCCGATCTGGCCGCTGTGCACCATGGTGAACCACAGCGCGCCGTCCGGGCCGGTGGTGATCGCGTACGGGCCGCTGTCGCGACCGGACACCGCGTACTCTTCGACGGTCCGCGTCGTCACTGCTGCTCCAGACCTTCGGCGACGGCGATGCGCTCGATGTCCTGCGGGGAACCGGCCATGATGGTGCGCGCGTGCGCGGTCACCAGCTCGACGGGCCAGTCCCACCAGGCGGCGCGCACGAGCCGTTCGATGTCGCTGTCGTCGAAGCGTGGTCTGATCGTTCTGGCCGGGTTCCCGCCCACGATGGTGTACGGCGGCACGTCGGCGGTGACCATCGCACCGGCCGCGATCACGGCACCGTCACCGATCCGTACTCCCGGCATCACGGTGGCTCCGTATCCGAACCACACGTCGTTGCCGACCACCGTGTCCCCGCGGCTGGGCATGCCGGTGACGATGTCGAGGGTCTGCTCGGCCCACTCCCCACCAAACATGGTGAAGGGGAAGGTGGACACCCCCATCGACGGGTGGTCGGCGCCCGCCATCAGGAATCGAGTGCCGGTGGCGATCGCGCAGTACTTGCCGATGACCAGCCGCTCCGGACCGTAGGCGTAGAGCACATTGCGCTGCACGAAGTCGGTCGCGCCGTCGGGGTCGTCGTAGTAGGTGAAGTCACCTGCCACGACGTTGGTTCCGGCGACCAGTGGCTTGAGGAAGACGACCCGCTCGTGGGCAGGCAGCGGGTGGAGCGTGGCCGGGTCAGGTGTCCGGGCAGCGCTCGGGTCGGATGGCACGTGGGAATCGCTCCGTGGGGGTTCGTGCGCGGCGGCCGGGGCCCGGGGCGTGAGGCCCAGGGCCGGTGAGGTACGCGACTTCCGCGCGGTCCGGGTTTTGCGGGCCGTCGGCTGGATCGAGCGAGCCGATCCTGCTGTCTCGTGCCGGTTCATGCCGTCACCTGTGGGGGGCGGCTGACCGGCTCGGCACCCAGCATGCGGAACGAGCAGCCTGGGAGCAACGGCATATCTTGTTATGGTCGTTAACCCAGAGGTTCATGAAATTCGGGGGCCATGAGGGAACCGGGGGCGGAATGGAACTGCGGGACATAGAGATCTTCCTGATGCTCGCGGAGGAACTCCACTTCGGCCGCAGCGCCGAACGCCTGCATGTCTCCCCAGCCCGTGTCAGTCAGGCGATCAAGAAGCAGGAACGCGTCATCGGCGCTCAGCTCTTCGAGCGGACCAGCCGCCACGTGCGGATGACCCCTGTCGGAGAGGTGCTGTTCCAGCGGCTGAAGCCGGCATACGAGGGCATCCAGGAAGCCATAGCCGAGGTGACCACCATCGCCCGCCATCCGTCCGGCACGCTGACGCTGGGGGTCATGGGTGCCCAGATGCATGACATGCGCCCGGTCCTGGCCCATTTCCGGGCCGTGCACCCATCCGTCGAACTCCGTTTCAAAGAGGTGTTCTTCAGCGAGCCGTTCGGAGCCTTGCGGGCCGGTGAGGTCGACGCGGTGGTCACCTGGCTGCCCGTTCGCGAGCCGGACCTGACCGTCGGGGTGGTGCTGCGCGAGGAACCGCTCCACTTGATGGTGGCCGCCGACCACCCGCTCGCCCGGCAGGAGTCGGTGAGTCTGGAGGTGCTCGGTGACCACATCGTGCCGCGCCTGAACGGCCCTCTTCCCGCCTACTGGGAGAGCGCGGTCCTGCCGGCCCGCACACCGGCCGGACGCCCTGTCCGCCGCGGCCCGGCCGTCTCAACCTTCTACGAGATCCTTGCTCTCGTCGCGGCAGGCGACGTGGTGTGCACGGTCCCCGACGAGGGGCGGCGCTACAACGCGCAGCCCGACGTCGTCTTCCTTCCCCTCCACGATGCCCCGCCCGTCCAGTGGGCCCTGATCTGGCGCACCGACAGCGCGACCCCACTGGTACGCGCACTCGCCGAGGCGGCGACGGACTGCGGGGACGCAAGCGCCGAAAGCTCTGCCAGCCCATCCCTGCATACCTGACGCACATGCTGTGACCGAGCGCTTCAGCCGGCCCTTCAGCGTCTCTGTCGGCCCGGCCGAGCATCGGGGCCGGCCTGCGGAGTGGTGCTGGTTCCGTATGCCATCGAGCCGAAGGTGACGGAGCGGCTGGAGGCGAGTCGGGGTGGTCTGCTCTCGCTCGCCGCTCGCCGCCGCGACGAGCCCGCCAGGGAATGTCACTCCGGTTCGGTCGCGCGGTACCGGGGGGCGAATTCGTCCTCGACGAACCGTTCGATGGAGGTGGGGGTCGAGGTGCGGGCGGTACGGGGCTGCTGCATCCGCGTGTGCCGGGAGTTGAGGGACGTGCCGACCTCGGCCATCATGTCCGCGACGTTGGCGGATACGCCATTCCTGCGGAGTTCCGCGTGGAAGGCGGCGAGGCTGATCTGCTCGTAGGTGAGGTCGTCCGCACCTACGGCCTTCGCGATCGCGTCCGTGGCTTCCCGCATGCTCACGTCGCGTTCACCCTGGAGCTCCAGGACCTCCGTACCGCGCCAGGTGCCGGTAGCAAGTTCCTTTGCGGCTCTGACCCCGATGTCGCGGGTGGCGACGAAGGGCAGCGGAAGGTCGGGGTCGAAGGGGGCGCTGATGCGGTGGAGGTCCCTGACAACGTCGATGTGGTCCAGCAGGTTCTCCATGAAGTAGCCGGCCCGAAGCCACAGCGTGTCCACTCCAGGGGCGGCCGAGAGGGCCTGCTCGAAGCGGTGGAGCCCCGTGACCGGGCCGGTGCCCTCGGCGTGCTGGGCTCCCCAGCTGCTGAGCCCGACAACGCGGGTCACACCGGACGCGGTGACCGCCTTGGTCAGGGAGGCCGTCACCTGGTCCTGGAAGCCGCCGAAGTCGGGATGGTCAGGGATGTAGTTGGGCTGGATCACCGCGTAGACGCCGTCCGCGCCGCGGAAGGCATCGGTCAGTGCAGCGGTATCGGTCTGGCCGGCCTCCCACACCTCGGCGCCCCGCTCGGCGAGGTCGGCGAGCCGCCGCGCCGAACGGCCGACGGCTCGGACGGGGTATCCGTCCGCAAGCAGACGCAGAGCGGCAGCCCGACCGGTACGGCCACTGGCTCCGGTGATGACGAACATCGACTGATCTCTTTCTTTCGCGTTCCGTACTGGTGCCGGGAGGCCATCCGCGACCGTGCGGCGCCCTGACGTCGGGGAAGCCCGGGGGAAGGGAAAGGGGCGTTCGGCTGAGAGCCGTACGTTCCCGGCACTCCTCGTCACGGTAGGCGTCCGGCTCGCCGGACGGGTAGGAGTGGCATACCCACCCCGAGTGGGGCACGGCCCTCTCCCCACCACGGCGAACGGCCGCGCCCGTACGCTGGTGGTGTGAAGGTTCCGAGCGGTCACAGCGGAGGCGGCGGGCCACTGGCGAGCTTTCTGCGCGCCAGACGGAAGCAGGTGCGCCCCGAACAGCACCGGCTGGCTTCGGGGGCGAAGCGCCAGGTGCCGGGGCTGCGGCGGGACGAGGTGGCGTTCCTGACCGGGATCAGCACCGACTACTACGTGCGCCTCGAACAGGGGAGGGAACGGCGACCGTCCCGCGCGGTGGTGGACGGGCTGTGCGAGGCGTTGCTGCTGGACATCGCGGCGGCGCGTTACCTGCGTGAACTCGCCGCCGGTGAGGCGGCCACGGAGGGAACGGATCCCGGCATGGGCAGGGAGCGGTGGGAGGCCGTGCACCAGCTGCTCGGCTCCGTGACGGTGCCTGCCCTGCTGCTGAACCGGTGGCTCGACGTCGTGAGCAGCAATACGCTCGGCGATCTTCTCCACGAAGGGCTGGAGCCCCGGGACAACTATGCCCGCATGGTGTTCCTCGCCCCCGGGGCGCAGTCGTTCTTCACCGAGTGGCCCGAACTCGCGCGCTGTATCGTGGCGGCCCTACGCGCACAGGCCGGCTCCGGGCCGGAGTCGGCCCGCCTCACAGAACTGGTGGGAGAGCTGGCCGCGCACAGCGATGTTTTCAGCTCCACCTGGGGCGAGCACCGCATCTACGAGAAGGTGATGGACCGCAAGCTTCTCCGGCATCCGCGGGTCGGGCCTCTCGCACTCGACCAGCACGTCCTGGAGCTGCCGGGAGGCGAAGGCCACAGGATCTGGGCCTACCACCCGGCGGACGGCGCGACCTCGGACGCCCTGCTTCGGCTGGGGTCCTCCGCGCCGCCGCTCGGGCATCCGAGCCCGGGGCCCATGGAGCGCCCGGAGTAAGACGGGAAACAGCAAGCGCCGGGCCAGGCATGGCCCTCGAGGGCGCCGTCACCCTGGCCGAGGAACTCGACGTACACGTGGAGGGCTTCCTCAACCGGCCCTGCTGATCGCGTGCGGACACCAACCCGGGCCGGCCGGCTCCTCGGCGTATCCGGACGGTACGAGCGACAATCACAGTTCGTTCCACTCTTGTGCGGCACGCTGGAGGTGGTCACGCAACACCGTGAGGGCTGGATTGGCAGGGGCCCCGCGCCGGGTGGCCAGATAAAGCGTGTTGAGTGGCGCTATCTCGGGCTGGTGCAGTTGCACGACGTCCCCCGCGGCGAGGGCCGGGTCGGCGATGTAGCGCGGCAGAACAGAGATCCCGGCTCCCGCGGCCACCACGGCCAGGACGGCCCGCAGATCGGACACGATCATCGTGACGGGGTTGGGCGGTCGGCGACCGAACTCGGTGCGCCAATAGCGGCGCAGGATGGGCAGCTCCTCGGCGTATCCGATCACGGGGATATGCGCCAGCGCCTCCGCCGGATCGGCCTCGAGCCGCTCCGGGTCCACGGTGTGAGCCACTGCGGGAGGCGCGACAAGCACGAATTCCTCGTCGATCAGCGGCACCGCCAGCAGCGCCTCATCGGTGGGGCGCACCGCCGAGACGACGAGGTCGAGCCGCCCGGAGAGCAGCAGGGACAACAGATCGTTGGCCAGCCCCAGCGTCGCGTGGACGCACAGTCCCCGACGGGTCAGTGGACACAGCGCGGGCAGGACCCGCAAGCTCATCACTTCGGCCGCCCCTCCGACTCGCACCGTGCCCCGCAGCGCGGGTGAAACGTCGGTGGAGTCGAGGGCGTCGCGAAGCTCGTCCACGTGAAGGCCGACGCGGGAGGCCAGAGCGGCTGCCCGCTGGGTGGGAGCGACCCCCTTGCGGGAGCGCACGAACAGCGGCTCGCCGATCTGCTGCTCCAGGCGCGCGAGCTGTCCGGTGACCGCTGGTTGCGTCACACCGAGACGTTGCGCCGCCGCGGACAGCGACCCGGTCCGATAAATCTCCAAAAACGTCAACAACAGATCAAGGTTCGGCACGGGACCGCACTTCTCAGAGAGCGTTACCAGGGGGAGGAAGACCCTCCCGTGAGGTGAGGAAGAACCCGTGGAGAAGAGCCCACAGGTCTCCTGATCACCTTACTGCGCAAGCCGGCCACCGTCCGGGGCCGTCCCGACGTCACCGGCCACCCGCTGAACGGACCGCGTGCTCCCCTCGGACGGTGCCGGAGGTGTGTCAGGGGGCGGTGTTGGTGAGCAGGGTGTAGCGCACGGTCTGGGCGTGGATGAGGCCGTCGCGGAAGACGAAGGTGTCCACGCCGTCGTCCACATGGGTGGTGTCGGCGGTGGCGGCCCATTCCAGGAACAGGACGTCATCGGCGAACTTCGGGTTCCTCGGGTTCCACTGGGCGTTCGGGAGGTCGGTGAGGACCGCCCCGATGCCCTGTTTCACACCGTCGCGGCCACGCAGGATCCCGGATGGAGTGATGAACACGGCGTCCGGGGCGAAATTGGCGGCGATGGCGTCGAGGTCCCCTGAGCTCAATGCGTTGACATGAGCCTCAAATGTCTCTTCGGGGGTGCGTTCCATCTCGTGCGGATCCTTTCATCGGCGGGACAAAGGTGACACGGTCTCCGACTCATGCCAGGTAGGCGATGCCGTGGGCTCCTTGATCGCCGGGGTCGATGTCCAACGTCCGTTCGACCGTGCCGGTGTTGAGGTCGATCACGTGGAGAGTGCCCGAGTACAGGTTGGCGACGAAGGCACGGGCGCCGTCCGGCGTGGTGCGGATGGTGATGGGGACCTTTCCGACCGGCGCGTCGAAGTGGTGCTCGAGGCCACCTGGTCCGTGGACGGACAGCTGCCCGGCCACGGACTGTCCGGCGGCGTCCGTGGCCACGAGACCGACCAGGACGCGGCCGTCCGCAGCCACGTGGACAGGACAGCCGGGCGCGTTCAGTGGCACGCGGTGGATTACTTCATCGGAGCCGGTGTCGATCACCAAGACCGTTGCCGGGGGCCGGCCCGCGGGGCCGCCGTCGTAGTGGAGGGCAGTGCCCGCGGCGTAGGCGTGGCTACCGTCCGGGGAGACGGCAACCTCTTCGGTGCCGTAAGGGGCGGGGATGCGTGCGGCGAGTTCGCCGCGGGCAAGGTCGAGGACGGAGATGAAGGGGTCTGCCTTGTTGGTGGCATAGCCTTTGCGTCCGTCGGGAGTGATGGCGAACCAGTGGGGGCGGTGGGCACCGACCTCGATGCGGCCAACCGGCATGCGCGTGGCGGTGTCGAGCACGACGACCGCTCCCCCGCCGGCGGGGCCGGCCTCGACGGTCACGTAGAGCAGCCCGCGGCCGGCGTCGAGGGCGAGGCCGTGGGGCGCTTCCTCGGGAGCGAGCGGGATGACATCGACGAGCTCCCGGACGAACGGGTCGACGATCGAGATCTCGTGTGCCTTCTCTCCAGGGTCGGTGTAGACGCCGGAGCGGTAGGTGTGCGAGACGTACAACAGCTCTGCCGTGTGGTCCACGGCGATCTCGTGGGGCTGGGCGGCTACCGGGAGAACGCCGAGCGGCTCGTAGTCCAGACCGTCGAAGAAACGGATCGCTTCGCCGGTGGACGTGACCACGGCCAGGACCGGTCGCCGAGCCGGTGTCAGGTTCACTGCCGGTCTCCGTTCGTGGTCTCGCGGTCGATGAACTCGATGACCTCGTCGTTGGGCCCGTAGACGAACGCCACCTGGAAGGTCATCGGATCGTCCCCAGCGGTGGTGATCTTCTTCGGGGCCGCCAGCGGACGCGCGCCGGCGACGACCGCCCGGTCGAAGAGGTCGACGACGTCATCGGTGCGGACGGCGAAGTGCACCACAGCGGCCACGCGGCTGCGTTCGCCATCGTCATGACGTTGCGCGGGGTCGAGCCCTTGCGGCGAACCGCCCGGCGGGGTCGAAGCGGCATCGAAGAGTTCGATGAGCCGGTCGTCACCGGCGTCGAGGAAGACTGCACGGTGCACTCCGCCGACCGGGACGCTCCATTCGCGAACGAAGCGGAAACCCAGGGCGCGGGTGTAGAAGTCCACCGAGGCATCGAGGTCGTAGACGTGCACGGCGACGTGGTCGAGACCACGGTTCGAAACGGGGCTGGTCACATGTGTTCCTTGCGTGATGCGCGGCTGGAGGGCCTGCGGAAGCTCAGCGGCTTTTGCACTCCGCAGCCCGCGGACGGCCGACTGGGCGCGTGCGGTGCTCGCGGGCTGCGAGGCGGGGGCGGCACGGCATGTCCGGGCGACAGCACACCGCTGAGCATCCGGACATAGGGGCGGTGGCTTACCGAGCGGCCAGGGCCTCCAGCGCCTTGCGAGCCGTGGCCACGCTGGACTGCGGGTTCTGGCCGGTGATCAGGTTGGCGTCCTGGATAACCGTGCTGCTCCACGGGGCGCCGGGCGTGACCTGCGCACCACGCTCGAGCAGACGGCCCTCGACGGAGAAGGGGACGTTGTCGCCCAGGCCGCCCTGGCGCTCTTCCTCATCCGAGAAGGCGGTCAGCTCGCGACCGGCGAAAGTGAAACCGCCGTCCGGCGTGCTCGCGCTCAGCAGCGCGCCGACTCCGTGGCACAGAGCGACCACGAGCTTGCCCTGGCCAACCGCCCCGTTGAGCAGACGGCCGAGGTCGTCGTCGACGACGAGGTCCGCCATAGGGCCGTGGCCGCCGGGAATGTAGATCGCGTCGTAGTCGTCCACCCGCACGTCGGACAGGGCGAGCGGCGTGGCCAACTGATCGGCGATGCCGTCGAGGTAGGCGCGGAACTTCTGCGCGTCCTCCTCACTCACACCGCCGCGCTCGTCGAGGCTGAGGACATCCACCGTGGGGCGTACCCCGCCCGGGGTGGCCAGGTCGATGTCCCCGCCGTCGGCGGAGAGCACCTCGTGGGAGGCGGCCACCTCCTCCGCCCAGTAACCGGTGGGGTGGGTCGAGCCGTCCGCCATCTTCAGGCTGTTCGCACCGGAGATGACCATCAGAATCTTCGACATCGAAATGCCTGCTCTTCTCGCTCGAAGGGGTTGTGTCGTCATGCACCACCGACGCCGTAGCCGGTTCGCCGGCGGCCTCGGGAACAACACCAGCCTCCATCACGAGTCATCCATACGTCTCCCGCAGCCCATAAGATTATTTATAGATGACAGGAGGGGAAACGTTGCCTTCCCACCGTCCTTCATGCTGTCCGCATCGGATGTCTTGCGTCGGCGTGGCTTGCGCTGCTTCGCACTGACCGCCGAGCCCAGGGAACTCGTGGCATCAGCCTCCGTGGACCGAGTCCTCCTTGTCCGGGATGACACTGCCGTCCTGTCGCCGCACCGGACCCATCGTGCCGTCGGGGTTGGTGTATCCGGTGGTGGAGCAGGGGTAGGCGGCTTCCTTGCGCGGCAGCGGATCGATGAACATGGGGTTGATCAGCCAGGTGCCGTCCGCGTTGTCGTAGGCCCGGCACATGATCTCGTTCTTGTTCCGGTTGAGGACCAGGCCCGCGCCGGTGGCGTCGCCGACCATCGTCACATCGGTGTCGGCATCGCCCGCGCCGATCACCAGACGCTTCTCAGGAGGCTGCTGCTTCCAGGCAGCGGGGCCGGTGACACCGAACACCTTCTCGTTGAGCCAGCAGCGCTTGCCCTCGATGTACGGCATGACCTTGCCCTTGCTGTCGGGTTCGCCACCGCACCCTTCCTGGGTGTAAGTGATCCGCCCCTGACGGTCGACCAGGTTGCGGATGGCGAGGGTGTGTTCGCGGTCGACGCCGACGCCACCTGCCCAGGCGTTGGTGACCGGAGTGCTGCCGGCGGAATCCACCCACACGTCGAAGCCCGCCTTCTTCAGGACGCGGATCAGGTCCTTGATCTGCGGGTTGTAGCGAGCGTAGGCGTGCAGGGTGTGGCTGCCGACCCGCTGTGTGGCGCCGACGGGCGCGGCCAGCGCCTCGGCCCGGGACTTCCGCGCATAGGAGGTGACCTCGGCCTCGGTGTGGCCCGCGAACAGCTGGGGCACCCAGGCGTATTGGGGAAGAGTCCGGCGGCTGTTCCACTCTCCCGCGAATGCCTTGTGGCCGTTCATCAGGGTGGCCTCGCTGCGGATGGAGAAAATCTCGTCCGTGCAGGCGGTGTTGGTGGAAGTCGGCAGTGCCGCACCGACGGGCACGTCCGTGCCACATGCCTTGGTCAGTGTCCGGTCGGCTTCCTCGGTCAGCCAGGGACTTGTGTCGGACCAGCGGGCCGGTCGCAAGACCTTGTCGTGCTTGAGAGCCCAGGCGATGGCGAGGTCGGTGATGTCGTTCTTGGTGACGGTGTTGTCCCAGTCGAAGGCGGCGACTGGCCGCTTGCCATGACGCACATGCGGGTTGCCGCATGTTCCGTGCTCGTCAATCACTCGCTGAAGCTGCTCCCTGTTGTCGCCGTACCACGCGAGCGAGGAAGAGAGGCGGGGGCAGTGGGCTCGTCCGGCGGCGGTCTCCGCCGCGTACGTTGTGCCCGCTGGAACCAAGGACGTCAGTACGGCGACCGATGCCAGCCCGAGGACGGCACCCAGGGGAGCAGTGCGCATACGGTGACTCTCCTTCGCATCGAGGGCGGTGCGGACGACACGTTCGTATGACGGCCGTCAGGACGCCTTGTACCGTACGCGCACCGATCATCCGGGTACACCTTTTGAGTGGCGAGACATCGTGGTGGCGGCGAGCACGACTCGCCGGGCGCCCTGAAGCTCGGCGAACTCGGACACCGCCACATCGCCGCATACCCCTACACCTGGCCTGGGCACCGGTCCATGTGGTGTCACGCCTCGCAAGCGTCACCCCATTGGCTGGTCACGCATGCCCGGATCAGCCTGCGCCCGTCACCAGCCGTCCGCCGAGGGCTGTGCCACCCGGACACCCTGTTCACCCACGTCCTCGCTCGGCCGTGCCCCATCGCCACGGCCTGATCGCGTTATGGCGACAGCCGACGCCCGTGACATCGTCGACGGGCTCCCGCACGGCCTGGACACCGAGATCGTCACACCCGCCTACGAGTTCTCCGGCGGGCAACAGCAGCGCCTGAGGCCGGCTCGGGCGCTGATGGCCGATCCGGCCGTACTGGATCTGAGCCGCACCTGACCCGCCGCCAAGACTCCCGGCCTCGACCGGGTCGAGGCCATCCGCATCGACGGACCCGGCCACTTCCACGAGGCGGTCCTGGAGCACAGCAGCAAGAAGACACGAAACATCGCGAAGAACCGAGCCGGAAACCGCAAGCTGAGAACGAAATGAGTCGGTAGCGGCAACTGGCAGGCGCGACGACTGCCTCTGCGGGTGCCGATAAATCATCCGCGCGGCTCAGGCCGCTCGCTGGTACTGGTGGAGGGTTCCACCGAGTCGGTCTCGTCGGCTGACTTCCAGGTGGGTGAGCTGAGCTTGTTGGGTAGTGGGCGGCATGGAGCGGCTTGTTCCAGGGCTCTGTGTGGGCGGTGTTCGTTGTAGTAAGCCTCGTACTCGCGCAGTTCGTGGACGAGGTGGCTCTGGTTCCAGATCAGGGTTGGGTCCAGGAGTTCGGTGCGGCAGCTCTGTATCCAGCGCTCCATAAGCGAGTTCATCCGCGGTATCCGAATGCCGGTGGTGACGACCTTCACGCCGGCATCGGTCACCAGGGCGTCGAAGGCGGCTGTGCCCCCGCCGCTACTGGACCAGGGTCTTCCCCATCACCCCCAGCACGCTGCTGGCCTGGCACCGCAAGCTCGTTACCCGCCGATGGGACCACTCCGGCCTGCTCGGCAGGGATGCTCACGGTCGGGACGCCCAGGTGACGGCCGATGGCCTCGGCGATCTCCCGCACCGGCACACGCAGCGCGGCCCGCAGCCGCTCGGCGTGCCGACGGGGGCGCTGAGAATGAGATGGTCGTCCGCGCCGGCGTAGCCAGTTTCGTTCCAGAAAGGCGCGGGCTGGTGTGGTACGACCACCTCATTGTCGAGGGCGACCATCTCGCGTTGTCGGTCCGCTACGGAGATGGTGCCTTCGGGCTTACTTGGATTCGACTCGTCCGGGCGGGTTGGGGTCGGCCGTCAGCGCGTCACGCGCCGCCTGCCAAGCGGAACCCCCGGGGCAGAGCTCGCTGCGGAGGTAGGCCCAGGTGAGCCGCTGGACCGCGGACACTCGCTCGGGGTTCTCGTCCGTGGTCTCGGCGACGTCATATCCGGAGACCCCGCCGAGCCCGTGCTCTGCGTCAAACAGGGTGAGCAGGGCCTTTGGGCCCGGGGAGAGGAAGTACGGATCGGTGTGCCATTCCGGGCCCCGAACCGTCAGGTGGGGAGAGGCGTCCTTGTCGCCGGCGACCACGAGCGCGGGCGTCGTCATCTTGGAGAAGTCCGTGGTCAAGAAGAACGGGAAATTCTCGGCTGTGGATTCGGTGAGGGCATCGCCGCCTCTGCCGGGTGCGGCAAGCAGTACACCCGCCTTGATCCGGGGCTCGGCCAGGTCCACTTCCGTTCCGTCGTCCGGATCGGTGAGCCGGGCGCCCATCAGCAGGCTCGCGGTGTGCCCGCCCATCGAGTGTCCGGCTATGGCGACCTTGCTTTGGTGGCGCCCGAGGAGCTGCGGGACGGCGGCCTCGATCACGTCGAGCTGGAGGCGGAGTCCGGGAGCAGATCGGGGCTGACCGCCAGCGGGTCGATGACGGCGGTCGCCTTGTCGGGCGGCCGGTAGGGGAGCCGCGCGGCGGACTGCGAGTCGGCGATCTGCCGACCGTCGCTGGTCACGATGATGCGGTGCCCGGTCTCTCGAGCCAGGGCGCGTACGGTCGGGCCCACGCCGTCCCACCGCGGGTGGCGGGCCGCGTAGCCGAGCAGACTGTCGTAGATCCGGGTGTCATCGGCGAGGGCCTGGCCCCGTTCCTCGCGGATGGCCACCGCGGTCGTTTGGATGGCCAGCCAGGCGGTGGCGGCGACCGAGCAGGCGGACACCAGCGCGGACACGGCGAGCAGGCGCAGCAGCAGGCTGCGGCGCAGCGGTACGTCACGGCGCACGGTGGGATTCTCCGTCGGTGGCCCCGTTGACGAGCTTGTAGCCGACGCCGTAGACGGTGACCAGGAAGCGGGCCCGGCGCGGATCGTCCTCCAGTTTCCTGCGGAGGTTCATCACATGCGCGTCGACGGTCCGGGTGGTGACGTACCGGTCGAACCCGTGCAGGCGTTCCAGGATCTGCGGGCGGGTGAACACGTGGCCGGGGCTGGCGGCCAGCATCTCCAGCAGCCGGAATTCACCGGGTGTGCAGTCCACCGGCCGGCCGTGCATCGAGACCTCGTGCCGTGCCGGGGCGATGGTCAGGGGGCCGACGGTGAGCACCGGTTCCGGCGGCGCGGCGGTGGTGGCGGCGTTGCGGCGCAGCAGCGCGCGTATCCGGGCCATCAGCTCGCGCGGGCTGAACGGCTTGGTCATATAGTCGTCGGCGCCGAGATCCAGGCCCAGGAGCAGATCGTCCTCGGTGGAGCGGGCGGTCAGCATCAGCACCGGCAGGGCCGATTCCGCGCGCAGCACACGGCACACGTCGAGGCCGTCCACCCGGGGCATCATCACGTCCAGGACGAGCAGATCGGGCGGCTGCCGCCGGACCGATTCGAGCGCTGCCCGCCCGTCGTGCACGACGGTCACCCGGTGGCCCTCGTGCTCCAGATAGCGGCGGACCAGTTCGGCCTGCTTCCGGTCGTCCTCGGCAACGACCACGTATGCGCACATGACGGCGAGTTTAGGAACACCGGCGGCGGGCGGAGCGGGGGAACATCACCTGGGCAAGGGTTCCTGACAGGTTCCTCAAAAGGGTCCGTGATGGTCGTCGGCATGCGAAACACGAAGACAGCCGCCCTGGTGTGTGCCACGGCCGTGCTGAGCCTGGCCCTCACCGCATGCGGCGGCGGCAGCGGCGTCAAGACCGACAAGGGCGTCGACTCCATCGACAGCAATGTCCCGGCGGCGGGCGGCAAGGCGGACACGGACCAGCGCGAGGGCAAGGACGACGTCACCGCGGACCGCCCCCAACTGCGCCTGGACAGTTCGGAGGAGGAGCGGGCCCGGCTGGGCGACGCGTACAACGCCTGCCTCGAGGCCAAGGGCGTTCCGATGAACCACGAGCGCGCCCAGGCGGCGGGCGCCAAACAGGCGTCCCCGGTGCAGGATCCTGCCGTCGTCAAGAAGCACCAGGCCGGCTACGACGCCTGCCTGGTGAAGCTGCCGCGTCAGCCACCGGAGACCGAGCCCGACACCAACCCGCACTACGCCGACGACTACCGGGCCTACGTCAAGTGCCTCAACAAGAACGGCATGCGGGTCCACATGGTGTCCGACACGAGCGTCAGCCCCGACGGTCTCGCCTGGCGGTACGACGACGGCAAGCAACAGCAGCTCTCCGAAGCCGAGCAGACCAAGGTCGACCGCACCTGTGAGCTGGAAGCCTTCAGTGACTGACCCCGCCACCGACACCGAGTCCGCGCCGCGGCGGGCGAACCGGCGGCGCCTCGTCCTCGCGGCAGCGGCGCTCGTCACCGCTGTCGGGGCCGGTGCCGGCGCTCTGGCGCTGTCCGCGCACGGCGAGACGAAGGCGGAACGACCGGGATCCGCGTCGCCCTCCGCCGCGCTGACCACGGTCGTCCGCGGGGATCTCTCCGACAGCCGGACGCTGACCGGGACGCTGGGCTTCGCCGGCCCCAGGACGGTCAAGGGCACCGGGAAGGGCGTGGTGACCTGGCTGCCCGATCCCGGCGCCACCGTCACCCGCGGCAAGCCGCTGTACCGGGTCGACGACCGGCCGGTCATGGTGTTCTTCGGGGACACCCCGGTCTTCCGCACGCTGGTCAAGCCCGGCGTCAGCGGCCGGGACGTGACCGTGCTGGCGGACAACCTCCAGGCGCTCGGCTACGACATCGGGCCGCGCGGGCGGACCTCCGCGAACGGCACCGAGTTCACCCCGTCGCTCGCCGCCGCCCTCAAGCGGTGGCAGCGCGACACCGGGCAGCAGCAGACCGGCACCCTGGACCCCGGCCGTGTCGTCGTCCTTCCGGGGGAGGCCCGGGTCGGCGACGTCAAGGCCCAGTTGGGCGACCCCGCCACCGGAGACATGCTGACCGTCACCTCCGCCACCAAGACCGTCGGCCTGAAGGTGGACGCCGCCGACGCCGCCCCGATCCGCGTGGGGGACGAGGTGAGCATCGCGCTGCCGAGCGCGAAAACCATCCCCGGCAAGGTCACCGCGGTCAGCCACACCGTGCAGGGGGGCGGCGACGAGCAGGACGAGGAGATCACCGGCCCGCCGAGCCTGCGGGTCACCGTCACTCCCGCCCACGACGCCGATGTGAAGCGGCTGGACTCGGCGTCGGTACGGGTGACCTTCACCGCCGAGACCAGGAAGAACGTGCTGTCCGTGCCCGTCGGCGCGCTGCTGGCGCTCCGGGAGGGCGGATACGCGCTCCAGCGCCGCGACGGCGGGTTGCTCGCCGTCGACACCGGGCTGTTCGCCAAGGGCATGGTCGAGGTGTCCGGGAAGGGCGTCCGCGAGGGCCTGCGGGTGGTGACCACCTCGTGACCGGTCCCGCACACGCCCTCGCCGTGCCCGCACCCGGCGCCGCCGCCACCCCGGGCGCGCCCGTGCTGGCCATTCGCGGCGCGAGCAAGGCGTACCGCGGCGGGGTGCTGGCGCTGAACGACGTCTCGCTCACCGTCCACCCGGGCGAACTCCTCGCCATCGTCGGCCCCTCGGGCTCCGGCAAGTCGACCCTGCTCAACATCATGGGCACGCTGGACCTGCCCACCAGCGGATCCGTGGAGATCGCCGGCCGGGACGCGGCGGCGCTGTCCGACCGCAAGCTGTCGGCGCTGCGCGGCCGCTGGCTCGGCTTCGTCTTCCAGCACTTCCACCTCACCGAAGGGCTCACCGCGGCGGAGAACGTGGCCACCGGCCTGCTGTACGCCGGGGTGTCGCGCCACCGGAGACGGCCGCTCGCGCTCGCCGCCCTGGAACGGGTCGGCCTCGGCGCCCGGACCGCACACCTGCCGCACCAGCTCTCCGGCGGAGAACGCCAGCGTGTCGCCATCGCCCGCGCGCTGGTCAACGACCCCGCGCTGGTGCTCGCCGACGAGCCGACCGGAGCACTCGACTCGGGCAACGGGCGGGCCGTACTGGATCTGCTGGTCAAGCTGAACCGCGAGGGAACCACCATCGCCGTCATCACCCACGACCGGGACATCGCCGCCCGGATGCCGCGCCGCGTCGAAATCCGCGACGGCCGCGTCATCTCCGACACCGGCACGGGGACAGGGCGGGGGCGCAAATGATCCACCCCACCGACATCCGGCCGGTGCGACTGGCCCCCTCCGACGTGCTGCGCCTCGGCCTCCTCGGCCTCCTCACCCGCAGGATGCGGGCCGCGCTCAGCGCACTCGGCATCTCCATCGGCATCGCCACCCTGGTCCTGGTCACCGGCATCCCGGCGTCCAGCCAGAAGCACCTGGACGAGCAACTGTCCGCACTCGGCACGAACATGCTGCGCGCCCAGCCGCAGGCGGACCAGAAGCCGCCCGTCCTGCTGCCGGAGCAGGCCCACCGGATGGCCGCGCGGATCCGCCCGGTCACCGAGGCGAGCGCCGTCGCCAACACCCACGCCCTCGTCCGCCGCTCCGATCGCACCGACCCGAACGACGGCCTCGGCCTCAGCGTCCTGGCCGCCAGGACCAACCTGCTGCCCGCCGTGAACGGCACAGTCCGCTCCGGCCGGTTCCTCGACGCATCCACCTCGTCGTTCCCCACCGCGGTCCTCGGCTACCAGGCCGCCGCCCGGCTCGGAATCCCCCGGCCGGCCCACGGTCGGCAGCCGCCCCAGGTCGTCATCGACGACCGGTGGTTCACGGTTGTCGGGATCCTTGACCGCATGCCGCTCGCCCCCGAGTTGGACCGCTCCGTCCTCGTCGGCTGGCAGGCCGCCAAGAGCGAGCTGGGCTTCGACGGGCACCCCACGGTGATCTATGTGAAGGCCAAGGAGGACGCCATCGAGGACGTCAGCGCGGTCCTGCCGGACACGCTGTATCCCCAGTTGCCCGGCCTGGTCCAGGTCAGCCGCCCGTCCGACGCCCTGCTGGCCAAACGCGCCACCCGGACGACGTTCTCGGCCCTGTTCCTGGGCCTGGCGGGGGTGGCACTGCTGGTCGGCGGGATCGGCGTGGCCAACACGATGTACATCTCGGTTCTGGAGCGCCGCACGGAGATAGGTCTGCGCCGGGCGCTGGGAGCCGGGCGGGGCCAGATCCGCGCCCAGTTCCTCACCGAGTCCGTGGTACTCAGCACGCTCGGCGGTGTCGCGGGTACGGTCCTCGGTGTCCTCGCGACCCTCGGCTACGCCACCTACCAGGGCTGGCCGACCGTGATCCCCCTCCCCGCACTCGCCCTGGGCACGGCGAGCACGGTCCTGATCGGCATGGTGGCCGGCGTCTACCCGTCGATCCGCGCCTCACGGCTGCCCCCGACCGAGGCCCTGGCCGCGGCCTGACCGGCGAACACCACCGAGCAAGCTGACCACCCAACGAAACCCCAGCTCACAACCGGTGAAGCCATTGTGAAGCGCTACGGTCATGGCCCAGATAGGCGCGATCATGTACTCCGCAACTCTCCCGAGAACCGTCCGCAGCGCCGCGATTGCCTTGCTGGCCGAGGCAAGCCAGGTGCGCACAGCGCGTCGCTTCGTCGCTGCCAATCTGGCCCGCTGGCGTGTGGCAGAGGCCGATCGCGACCGAGCCGAACTCATCGTCAGCGAGTTGGCTGGCAATGCCGCCCGTCATGGCGGAACCGACATGACGGTTCACCTGTCGCTGATCGACCGCGATATCCGTGTCGACGTCATCGACACCGGTCGGTCGTTAGTCCTTGGCCTGGCCCCACGACACCCCCGGATGAGGCTGGCCGCGGGCTGTACCTCGTCGACCTGATGGCTGACTGGACCGTGATTCACCCTCGGAAGTACGGCTGGCAAGCCTGGGCCGGTCTCCATGCCAACAGCTCGTGCTCCGATGGCAGGAGCCAGGACAGCTGGAACAGAGCGGACCGTCCGGCATGCGGGTGTTCACGACCTTGCGTCTGCCGCAGTTCCGCCTCGGACACCGCAGCCCGATCGCCTACGAAACATCGGGCTTCTGTCTCAGCGAACTCAGGTGTTCTGTGCCGGGACGCTCGCGACCCTCGTGCGGGCGGCAGCCCCTAGGTCGTGTCCCCGACCCCTTTCCGGGACGTTCCCGATGCTGTGGGGATGGGGCACTTGGTCAGCTGTTCTCATGAGCCGTCAACAGTCCTCTCGTGGACTCCCCATCGCCCTTGCCGTCGCAGCCGTCGCCCTGGGAACGCTCACCGCCACCACCGCCGCACCGGCCGGGCCACCCCACCATGCTCCGCCCCGATTACACCCGAGCGCCCAGGCCGCGCACGCGAAGACCCAGGCCGTACTGAACGAGATCGTCGCGCAAGGCACCCCCGGCGTCATCGCCCGGATACGAGACGCGCGAGGTGTGTGGGATGGCCGGGCCGGTATCGGTGACCTGGTCGCCGAGCGGCCGAGGAGCACCAGCGAGAAGTTCCGTATCGCCAGCGTGACCAAGATCTTCACCGCCACGGTGCTGCTCGGACTCGAAGCCGAGGGCAGGATTTCACTGGACGACAGCGTGGAGGAATGGCTGCCCGGGGTGGTGCGCGGCAAGGGCTACCGGCCCGGGAACATCACCGTGCGGCACCTGCTCAACCACACGAGCGGCATCTTCGACTACAACATGGACAAGGGCTTCCGCACCCTGTACGCGGGGGACGAGTTCGACCGGAACCGCCACACCAGGTGGTCCCCGGAAGAGCTGGTGGACATCGCGCTCGCCCACCCGCCCAACTTCCAGCCGGAGCAGGGCAGCAGGCCCGGCAGGCCAGGCAGGTGGGACTATTCCGACACCAACTACGTCCTCGCCGGCATGGTTGTCGAGAAGGCCACCGGCGGCACCTACGCGCAGGCGGTCGAGCGTCTTGTCATCCGGCCGCTCGGCCTGCGCGGCACGAGTGTGCCGGGCACCTCGTCCCAACTGCCCGCACCGCACGCGAGGCACTACTCCACGCTGTTCGAGGAGGGGCCGGAGGCGAAAGTGCGCGACGTCACCGAGTTCAGCCCCACCGTCGCCTTCTCCGCCGGGCAGATGATCTCGACCGTCGGAGACGTGAACACCTTCTTGTCCAAGCTGCTGGCCGGTGAGCTGCTGCCGCCCGCCCAGCAGCGGCAGCTGCTCGACGCGGTCCACGTCGACGGGGACAAGGGACACGGTGGTCCGCAGGACCGCTACGGCCTCGGCATACGGCACTTCAAGCTCAAGGAGGACTGCTGGGCATGGGGCCACGGCGGCATGATCCCCGGCTCCGCGACCCGGACGCTCGCCTCGGCGGACGGCCGACGCGTCATGACCATGAACCGCAACGGCGACTGGGGCGAGCAGCGACTGGAGGACGCGGCCGTCGAGACCGAGTTCTGCGAGCTCTGACAGCGCCTGTCCAACAGTCCAGGTGAGCCCACCTCTACGAGATAGCCCGGGCCGACAGTCGTATCCCGGCTTGCCTGCCCCGCGACGACTCTGCCCGCGCTCCGCGGCCGCCCGTCTCACGCAATCCAGTCCATGCAGGTCAGCACAGCCGCGGACGACCGACTTCATTGAGACCGGACAACTGCTCTCCTCTGTCACCCAATCGAGTCGTTTGACATTGGACCCATTCGTTTCGGGCTCTCTTGACAGCGAACCTAGTCGTACGAGGTGACGGGCCCGCGGGACCCCTCCCGGGCACCCGCGTATAGAACGGTCCCATGACCACATCGGAATCATCGGCCCGCCTCCGTAGGGCCAGGCTGTCTGCGGCGCGCGGCCCGGCGGGGACCGTCTGCGCCCTGGCCCTCGCCGCCGCGCTGACCGGCTGCGGCTCCGACTCGGGCGGCGACGCGGGGGCGCCCGCGCCGGCCACACCCTCGCGTTCGGTCGAACCGTCGCCCTCCTCGCCAACGCCCTCCTCGCCAACGCCCACAAAGCCCTCCTCGTCGCCGTCGCCGACCGCGGTGAAGCCGATGAAGCCGTCAACCCCGGCCGAGCTGCGGGCATGTGCAGACGGAAGCTGCACGGTCGTCGTGACGAAGGGCGCTGAGATCCCGCGCGCCGCCGGCCTTCGGGCGGGACCGTTCACGGTGAGCGCCGTCGGTGCCGAGGGCGTGGACCTGAGCTCGGTCGACGCGAGCGGATTCACCTCCAACCTGCTCGGGCAGCGCCCCGACCAGGGCGGGCCTTCCACGGTCAACGAGCTGTCGATCGCCGTTCTCGCCATCGTGGGGGACACCGCGAAGCTGCGGCTCTTCCCAGCGGAGTAGGGCGCGTGTCGTTTCGGCGGCGCCGCCGGGGAACTCCAGCGGGACCCACAGCGCGAGCTGGCCTACGACGGGCTGCGGGCCTCCGAAGCCAATCGACTCGATGCTGCACGCCCCAGGTCAGCAACACCTCAACTGTCCCGTCCCAAGGGATCTGGTCTATGTCTCAGCTGATCTGGTCCGTGGAAAATCGGGACGGTGCTGCGGGTGATCGGCGATCCACGTGCATGCGGTCCACGTGCCGTGTCGCGGGCCGGTGGTGCCAGGCGTTTTCACGCCCGCCGGGGGACGTCATTCGCCCGCGGCGTCCTCGGCCTCCCAGCGCAGCAGGTCGCCCGGCTGGCACTTGAGCACCTCGCAGAGCGCGGCGAGCGTCGCGAAACGCACCGCCTTGGCGCGGCCGTTCTTGAGTACCGCTAGGTTGGCGGGCGTGATCCCTACGCGGTCCGCGAGGTCGCCCACGGACATCTTCCGCCTGGCCAGCATCACGTCGATGTCGACGACGATCGGCATCAAATCACCTCGTCCAACTCGGCCTGCATCTGTGCCGCTTCGACGTCGCGCGCGACGGCCTGGGCGAGCAGCATCCGCAGCACGAGCACAATGAGTGCGACCCCCAGGATGGCCACGCCAACCCCGCCCATGATGACGGTGACGCCCGGGTCGGCCCGCTGGCCCGGCGCATTGAGGGCCGTGACCGCGAACCACAGGAGGGCAGCCGCCACGATCGCGCCGATCACGGCGTCCACGTACCGGAAGGCGGCATGGGAGAACACGGTTCCGCGTCGCACCATCGTCACCAGCCGCCATACGCTGACCAGGGCGACCTGGGCCGAGCCCATGCCCAGGATCGTGATCACGCGCAGCGGGGTCAGCGGGAGCGACCCGTCCTCCGGGTCGCTCCCGCTGACCAACACCCACATCATCAATGCCTGCACGAACACGGTGCCGGCGAGCACCACCACGAGCACGGCGCGAAGCGCACGCACTGCCAGCTGTCCCATACCCCATCCTTCCATCGAGTTGCGATGGAAATCTATCGAGTATCGATAGATAAATCAAGGGTTGAGGCGGAGGGTGGGCGGTGGGCTACGCCGGAGCCCTGGTCCGGGAAGTCGGACCTCGCATCCTCCTGGCCCGGACCACATCACCCAAGATTCCTGGCATCCCCACGTCCCAGATGAACTGGTCGCCACACGTCAGTAGCCCAGCTCGGTGACCTCTCGCAGCGAACGTTGAGCGATGTGAGCGGAGTTTGAGTGGCCTGGCTAGTCGTGCGGGATGAGCACGCTGGGGGTTTCGTATGGCTGTACCGACTGGGACGGACGGACGCAGTTCCGGTACGGCCGTTTCGGTGGTCGCGGGGTTCGCGCCACTTCCCGGGCTGGTACTGCGTCGGTGTGTTCGGCGGCCGAAGAGCAGACCGCGCCGGTCATGCGTGACACGGGGAGCTCTCTCGCTCAGTCTTCGGTGACGCGGATGATCGTCTTGCCGGGGGTGCGCTTGTCCGGTGTGAACGCGGAGGCTGCCTCGGCGAGCGGCCGGACGGCGCCG